>DMFR01000174.1:4259-14185 GCA_003450125.1 Prolixibacteraceae bacterium
GTCATATAATATTCACCATCGGCGAGTTTGCCATCTATTATCCATTTACACTCACCAGAATATGACGGTGTATCTTCTTTCTTTTGTTTACTGACCAGTTTCCCCATACTATCGTAAAGCATGAATTCTATAGGTGAGAGTTCAGTCAAATTGTATTTAACGGTGAAATGGTCTTTAACAGGGTTGGGCGCAATGGAGAGTGAGCATTCATTTCGGGTTAATTGCTGAACTGAAGTTGGATACAAATATACGAGGTTCATCCAGTTGATATTCCAGCCTCCTGTCAATGCCTGTAGCCGAAGGGTTTGTTTGCCCGCCGCTAAGCTTATGGTATCTGCAATGGTGACCCACTTCTGCGATCCACCTGTATTTGCAATGTTATTTGAAGATAGGACAATCCCGGTTGACTTCCGAAGTTCAAATTTGCCTCCTGTGACAGCGCTTGCCACACGGAATTCCATCCGATAGTTTCCCGATTTTGCAATATTTAAACTGTAGTCTAACCAATCATTTGCATCTATACTAGTAATGTTTAGTCCGGCATCTGTATCACTTGTAACTTGTGTTGTAACACCAGTCATGGCTGAAAAATATTCAGCTTCAATTTTACCCGGAGATACAATCACCGGGTAATAGGTAAATGTATTGCTTTTTTCAGTAGTCAATCCTTTGTTGTCATAGGCTAAAACCGTCACAGTGTGAGCTCCGAATGACGGTATATTCAAGGTCCAATCGAAGGGGCTTATTGTGGTCAATCCCATAAAACGGGCATCCAGGTAATACTCAACCTTGGCTATTCCATCAACATCTGTTGTTGTTCCCTTTACCTTGAGGGGCAAATCCGAACCTGCATTGGAATCATAAACAGGAGCGCTGATATTCAATACCGGCGGATTATTCATACTCGTCTGTACGGGAAAATCTACTGCTGAATTATCCCCCAATACAGCGTCGACGCCTGCCAAAAGAACTGTTAATGGTGAATTCCAATTGATACACACTTCATTGGAAGCATAACTGCCCATCACATCCACAAAACATTTAGCAGGAGCAGAGAATGGATACTTTTGACCGTCTTCTTTTCCTGGATTTGGTCCTCCGGATACAAAGCCTGGCACAGGCTGTACAATACCATCAGAATAAGATGGACGGTGGTGAAAATTCATGGGTGTCTTGCTCCCATACCCTGAAACAAACGAGAATCCCGTGGCATTCTTGCCCAATAGATAATCAGCACATTCGGCTGCGCCTTTTATGTATTTGGTATCTTTTGTAAGAATATAAGCATACAATAAACCAACGCCCTGGTTGGCAATGCCGCTGTTCGATCCCCAGTTATAGCCAAATGTTGGGATCCTGCATACATTTGCCGCGATCTGACCCAGCCATGAATCGGCTGTTGCAGTAATCGAGCTTTTTATCGTCGCCAGAAGCGTTTCCGATAATCCGTTGGGTTGAGTGGCTAGCGAAAGTGATGCAAGGGGTTGTACATTCGGCCATCCCGGTGCACTTTTATAGGTCAGTGAATTGCTTTTACCCTCCAGGTAAGTTTTGTATTCAGCTTTTTGGGTGGTAATGTACAATTCGGCAGCTGCCCAGACAAATTCATCTGAAACATTGCCATCGCCATATTCGCCAGTTCCAACATCAGCCGGATTCTTGAAATAAATAGCAGGATGAGCTTTTGCCCATACCCAGGCATTCTCAGCCCGCACAATGCAGTCAGCTGCATACTCGGAATCGTAGTCTTTGTAAATACGTCCTGCCATGGCCATCATAGCAGCAAAATCGAGTGCCGATGATGACGTTTTACCAATCACATAACGGTCTGCCTTATCGGCACTGGGCATAACAAATCCCGAAAACTGTAAGGTTGTCAATTTGAAAAATACTCCGCCATCTACGTCCTGCATAGTCTTTAGCCAGTCAAGCTCAAATTTCACTTCATCCAGCAAGTCGTTCTTGCCATTGCCCGATTCAGGAATGTGAATGGTTCCATCGGCAAAGAAAGTATTGAAGTTTTCATAGAACGAAAGCATGGAAGCCACTGAAATACCTGCATTGATGACATACTTGCCATAGTCGCCTGCATCGTACCAGCCGCCCGGAGAGGATATTTTTCCACTTTTGCCGGTTGATGAATGGAGGATGCATTGTGTATCGGGGTGTCCGGCAGCCCGGGCCCATAAGCCGGCATAAGGGGCTGTCAGTTCAAACGAGCTTCGTTGATAATAGTAGGATTTTAAAGAAGCATAAGCTGCTTTGCGTAAAACGGTTGGTGAAATTTCGAAGGGATAAGATTCCCCGAAATCTGGAATGCGGATTTTATAGGTTCCTGGTTTGGTAAGGGCAGAAAAGTCACAGCGTTTAATGCTATCCCCTGCATCTTTCCAGAATACTTTGGAGGACATATTTCCTGTAAATTCAATGGTATTGTCCTGTACATTCACTACTTCAAAAGTGCTTGCTTTGGGGAATACCACAATGGCAATTTTATTGGCCGTTGGATAGTATCCCACCTGATTTATCCTGATGGCCCCGGTCTGCGAATACGAAATTATTGACGAGGTAAATAGGATAATAAAAAGAACAAATCGATGTGTGATCTTCATTTTAATGGTTTTGTAGGTTTCGTCTTTTGTTAAAGTTGAGTATAAAAATAGGCATAACTATTCTCATTTACAAATGCTTTGGCTTCTAAATCACGACTATTCATTGGGATCTATAAGTCTCAGATTACAGGCTCAAAACCTTCAAACTCAAATAAAGTTTCAATTGGTTTAAAAACATTCACCTCCCTTTTTCCCATCGTTAATGGGGAGGAAAGGGAGGTGAAAATATCATTATCGGGAGAAAAAATTAAAGCAAATCAAGAACATTGTTTGCTCTTTACCCTTGAATTATTTTATCGGTTTAAACTGGATATAATCCCAAAATACCATACCGTAAAAAAAGTTTTCCAATCGAACGGTATGCTGGGAGGTCGTTTTAAAATCGACATCAGCCATCTTCTGTAAACCCCCCGGGCCTCCGGTGCGGGGTCCCATATATTTATTGGGAGCCATTTCACCATCAATATAAACAGAACAGGAGGTTACATCTCCCCAATTGGGCTGATAAATTGACACTTCCCATTTCCCTTTCATCACTTTTGGAAATGTAACAGAAAGTGAAAACCAACCAATCATCTGTAAACAATCTTCATTTTTAAGGACTCCTCCTGTGCCATTCACTTTAAAGTGGTACTGAAGGTAATCACCTACCCAATGGATATTTTGAAATTGATTTTTTCCATCAGAAAACTTCTCGTAATATTTCTGGAAATAATCTCCTTGTTTAAAATCAAAAAAGTCGGTTGTCTCAAAAATAATAGTGGTTGGTTCTGGTTGAATGACCGGCAGCAAGTCATTAATGGTATGAATGGCTCCATTTTTAGCCGGAATATTGGAGGAATGAATGTTGAAAGAAGTGTATTTTTTTGTTTTAGGATCTAAATTGATTTTATAATCCGTATCAATGGTAAGGGAGACATTATTGTCACAAGATAGGATCGGATATAAAGTCGTTTCAAATGAATTTAAATAACGGGTGCCGTTTAAACAATGATATTCAATATACCTGTAAAACGCATTGTTCAGATAAGTCACGCTGTCAGGATTGGCACCGGTCCATTTAATGAGGTCGTTCACGTTGTTGATCCCATTCTTTTGGTAGATCGAATCAGGTACAGCCAAAACAGTAAATCTGGTTCGGGCTGTGCGCTTTCCAAAAGGAAGGTAGATTTCTTGCAGGGTATCTTTTATTCCTGTTATTTTCAGTCCATCAGCAAATATTTTAAACGACGGGTCTTCCGCAATCATGGTATAAACGTCTTTGGTCACAGGATCAATCACCCGGTCAATGACTTGTACATAGCCGTTGGCCAGACGAATATTGCGGTGGATAATTTTTGATGTTTTATTCAAAATAATATCAGAACCCTGAAATTCAGTCACCAGGTAATCACCTATCGCATTGGTATCACGAATTGCTCCAAGACCAAGATCTCCTGTTGATATTTCATTTGTAATCAAGTGATTGCGAATTAATTTTTTGAGAAAAGCCAAATCGAATTCTTCCAAAGAATTTTTACCTTTCTCTTTATAATAGGCAAACATGGCATCGTTGGTCGGAAGCATGATCGTGTAAGGTCCACGAATGCTCAGAAGCGGTTCTAATCCGTTCATTTTAACCAATTTTGCAAATTCTGAAAATTCAGCATTGCTGTTGATGTAATCGCTGGCAACTTGTTCTGCTGAATCTACCTTCCAAAGTAAGGGTTTTTCAGTGCAGAAAGTAATTCCTAAGGCCATTATTGATAAAAGACCGAGCTTAAATAGGGTCTTGGAAATCTTTGAAATCGTAGAGTGTTTGTTCATATTTAGGTGTTTAGCTATATTCTAGTCGTGTTTGTGCAGTCTGTCAATTTATATGCCTTGTACTATCCCTTCCTTTTAACTGAATGATGATCATTGACTTCAATGTCAGTTCAATTTTCAGCAACATACGTCAGTCTCATATTCACAGGAAAGACATCAGTTGATTCCAGTATCTTGTTTGTTTCACGTTACGAATATACATAACATTTCCAATTCTGCAAGAGATGATCACCCTTGAATCAAGTGTAAATTCAATCCTCCTGATGGTGGTTTCGTGAAACGAAAAAAATCCAGGACCAAAGATTCCTTCCCACCGGATGCTTTTTTTGATAAGGTTTCCTTGCCTGTTTGTGTGTATCTTGTGTGCAGCTTGTGTGTACCTTGTGTGTAGATCCCGTGTACCTTGTGTGTTCATAAACACACGAGGTACACGGGATCTACACACGAGGTACACACAAGGTAATAAGTTGGATATAAGAAGACAGGAGTCCCTATTGAAATTCCAAGAGCCTCCTGGTTGAAGCAATGGATATAGAATTTATCTATGCCTGATATTTATTATCTATATGATTAGCAAGAACATAATGGAACAACCTGTTGTTTTTAAAGTCGAAACCAATAGAAATGAGTAAAAGATTCTATCGTATTGTGAAGTCAGGAAGGCCCATACTGGTTGATTTTTATGCCGATTGGTGTATACCCTGCCGTTTGATGCCTCCGGTTCTGAAGGAGGTAAAGGTTCAATATAAGGAGAAGGTACGTATTATAAAGGTGAATGTAGATCACTACCCTGATATTGCAACGAGATACCATATTCACAACATTCCGGCGGTTCTGTTGTTCCATGATGGAAAAATTAAATGGAGTGGGGTAGGAGTTCAAAAGTTGACCGATATCTCTATTGCCTTGAAGGAAATTTTAATATGAATTCAATCACAGAACCTGAATAACTTATGACAGAGAATAAACTTCAAATAGGAGATCAGCTTCCACATTTTATACTGAATGATGAAAATCACACGCCCATCAATATTGCTTCCCTCAAAGGAAAATACCTGATTTTGTATTTTTACCCCAAGGACAACACCCCGGGATGTATTAAAGAGGCCCATAGTTTTAGGGATTCATTTGATGATTTGGTGGAGGCTGGTGCAGTTGTTTACGGAGTAAGCAGTGATAAACCCACTTCCCATGCGGAGTTTAAAGCAAAATGCCATCTTCCCTTTTCCTTGCTCTCCGATACAGGAGGAGAGCTGCGCAAATTACTGGGTGTTCCATCCACTTTGTTTGGCTTGCTTCCCGGTCGTGTAACGTATATCTTTAATCCTGAAGGTCAGTTAATCGACGTCTTTAAATCCCAGCTTTCGCCTGAACAGCATGTAAGAGTAGCCTTGAGGGTCATCCGGAAGGTGAAGGATGTCTATTAAATAAACCAATCTGCGGAGTCTAATCCATTAAGATTTATTGAATAATACGGCCTATTAAATGGATTGTTCCATTCTAAGCTGATAAAAAAACAAAGATGGCATCAAGGCGAACCTCAATACCATCTGTTAAACTGTTCAATTTTATGCAATCTGTGGTTGTTTTTTAGGCCTGTTCTTCCGGTTGTTTTTCTTCTTCCGTTTCAATTAACAGGTCTTTTTCATTCAATAGCTGGAACCACTGGATGATCTTTTTCATGTCCGATACATAGACTTTGTCCTTGTCGTATTCAGGAACCAACTCTTCGAAGAAGGCCTTGAATTCGTTGGAGGAAGCTTTTGGTGAAATTTCTTTCCCGCTCTCTTTGAGTCTTTTAAACACTTCTTTGAGCTGGATCTCCCCGTTTTCGGTAAACACGGAAATGTCGGCCAAAGCGCTTATTTTGGAGGTTGAATAGGCAGGCATGCGTTTGCCGGTAAGCAATGATTCAACAATAACGCTGTTCTTTGCTTCGGTCACCATTTTAAATAGGCCGGGATAACCACTGATAGACAATATTCCTTTTAACATACTTTCAAGTTTATTTTCTTTGTGCGAAGATAATACATTCCCTCATTTAAAAAAAGAGCCATGCTTATCTGTCGTTACGATACTACAAAAATCTGACCATTGTTCAGTTCCTGCCTGAACTATAAATTCAGCTGATGGCTGATTCCAAGACTGATCCAACGTCCCGGTTGGGTGATGGTTCCAAAATCATAATATTTCGTATTCAGTAAATTGGCTGCCAATAGATAAATTTCAGTAGAGGGCGATTTCCACATGATGCGGGCGTTTACGAGCCAGAAAGGTTGATAACTGTCAGTTGCAGTGCGCATTCCGTTTCTATCCTGGTAACTTATGCGCCATGATCCCTTCAGCTTGTTCCATATCTTATGGTTGAGTTCGATGTCCAGTTTCTGTTTCAGATTGTCCAGTACATAGTAGGAAAAAACGTCGCTCTGGCCTTTATCCTGCTGGCTGTAGGAGTAATTGACTCCTAGTTTGGTTATAAATATCGGTTTATTCCAGACTACTTCAGGGAAAAGGTTGCCGCTTAGTTCAATTCCAGTGGTATTAATACTGGTTAGGTTTTTGGTCTGCCACTTGTCGGTTTCATTTTCACGAATCCAGTCAATCAGATCTTTACCCTTTCGGTAATAGGCCCCTGCACGTCCTGAAAATCCCTTGAAGGTCAATTTCAGACCGCCTTCCACAGTCATTGATTTTTCAGGTTTCAGGTCAGGATTCCCGATATTGGTAGGGCCATTGTAAAAAAGATCAGTGAATGTGGGCATCCGAAGGCTTGAATTGGCCGATCCATATAACTTAAACTGATTTGAGAAGGCATAGGCAATATCCATGCCGGGATAGATATTCCAGCCGAATCCAAGGTCAGAAATCCAGTTGGTCATAGCTCCCCCTGAAATGGATAGTTTTTTGAAATGAACGGAATGTTCTGCAAAATAAGAAATCGTGGTACGTGAATAAGATTTGGTAAAGAAATGTCCTGCTTCTCCAGGGACCTCAATTGGTGCGGTTAATGGCTTGCCCAACACGTTGCTCCAGATGTTTTCAGTTCTGATCTCTGCCCCGAAGGCTGTTTTACCCCAGGGGGATTCTACCCAGGCATTGAGATTGCTTCCAAAGATATCTGTTAAGTGATAATTGTGCCCGGTATACCAGGAGGCAGGGTTGTTTCTAAAGAGTTCAAAACGGTCCTGATGGCGCCGCCAGTAGATGGAAGGGCTTAAATGAATCTTCGTGCCTGTTTCAAATTTAAGGGAAGCAAAGGTGGTTTTGGTGGCCTCGAACTGATTGGGATAAGTGGCGGTATAAAAACTATTGGCCCCAAAATCCTTGTTCGTTCTTCCCGCCTGAAAATCCAGGGTTCCGGGTTTTGTATTCAGTTTGGTCTGGTAAAAGGCATTCCATGTTTTGAAATCCGTATTGTCGATATAACCATTCGAGGACATGCGGTTGAAGGCTATAAACTGGTTCCAGTTTCCATTGTGAAGGTTTCCTGAAACATTGATATCAGCCAACTGGTGTTGCCCGCCGGAGACATCCAGCTTTGCCCTGGACTCTCCCTCAGGGGTGGTGATAATGTTGATGGCTCCGGAAAAGGCATTGGGTCCGAATACTCTTGCTGCGGGGCCTTCCAGGATTTCGATTCGTTGGATGTTTTTAAAGCTGACCGGAAGGTCGAGGGAGTGATGGCCTGTTTGGGGATCGGAAATGTTGATTCCATTGAGGAGGATGAGGGTTTGATCGAAGGAGCCGCCCCTGACCGAGATATCGGCCTGAACGCCATTCACGCCCCGCTGTCGGACATCGACGCTCAGGGCATATTCAAGTAGTTCCTGTAGACTTTGGACGGGGGCCGCCTCAATTTGTTCTCTTGTAATGACGGATACGATCCGTGCCACCTGCGAGAAGGCAACAGGTGCTCTTTGGGCGCTAACCTCGACCTCGTCAAGATTGTATTCCATGCTCACTTTCGAACTATCGGTTTGGGCGAAAAGCAATTCAGGTTCAGCCACTGAGGTATAAACAGCCAAAAGTACGCCAATGCGAACTGGTTGTTTAAGGACACTGAACAGGGAATAAGCTTTTCGTCCCCAACGTTTGAAAGTAATCATTTCAGCCCGGTTGTGGGTTCTGATTACTTTTTTCATGTGTTTTTAATTTGTTTTTTAATTGTCACATGGAACTCGCCATTAATCATCCGGCTGTGTCCCGATGAATAGGGATGGCTCGTTTCATAGATAATTTTAATAAAGAAGGCGGCTAAAGTAACAATTAATTGAATGGAGCCCAACCTGAATCTTTTTCACCCTTTGGGAGCTTTTTGGCTATTGAACTATCAAAGCGTGAATTATATAATCTTTTTGGAGAATTGTGTAAGTTTTGAAGATGCGCAGTATAGTAACTTTATTTCAACATTAAATCAGAGATTTGGGAGCAAGTAAATGAATTGAAAAGAGAGCAAAATGTTTGTTTAATAACATGTTATATTTTAAGAACAAACTTATGTAAGAACCGTATAATTCATTTTTAAAGCTCGTTTAGGATATACATCAAGAATCTTTATGAGCAATAAAAATTATCGAAGAATAAAAGAGGTGTAAATCCTTTTTAAACTAAAACCAATCTCTATATTTGTACTATATAAATCATTTAAAAACGAACGCCATGACACAGCTTCAATTCAACACAGCACTTTTAGGCTTACAAGACAAGTTACTGTACTATGCATTAAGTCTGACTTCGGATCATGAAAAAGCACAGGATCTTCTTCAGGAAACATTCCTGAAAGCATTGGTATATAGAGATAAGTTTGCCCAAAACACAAACTTCAAGGCGTGGATTTATACCATCATGAAAAATACATTTATTAATAACTATCGCAGAAATGTAAAATCAAAAAATACTTTCGATGGTTCTAATAATGATTTTCATTTAAAGTTTTCGAAAGACAAAAGCTATCCTTCACCTGAATCTATATACAGTTCTAAGGAAATCATCAAATGCATCAATGCATTGGAAGATGAATACAAGGTTCCTTTCAATATGTTCTTAGACGGGTATAAATACAAAGAAATTGCTGAAGACCTCAAACTTCCGCTCGGTACTGTAAAAAGCCGTATTTTCTTTACCAGAAAGAAACTGGAGAAATCATTAAAAGATTACGCCTATTAATATTTAGAAATGTGTTTTTTGTTTTTAATAAATCGGATAAAATAAAAAGAGTGATCTGCAATTTGCAGATCATTTTTTTTGTAGCTCTATGTAATATGATTTATCTTTGAATAAAAGTATCATCATGAAGAGAAAAATTGCAGTCCATTTGGCTGATGGCTTTGAAGAAGTTGAAGCCATCAGTATTATCGATGTCTTGAGAAGGGCCGATATTGATGTTGTTGTAGTTTCCATGACCGGAAAACTGGAAGTTAACGGCGCCCACCATATCAAAATAATGGCTGACACATTGTTTGAAAAGGTTGATTACAACGATCTATTTATGATTGTCCTGCCGGGAGG
>DMFR01000314.1:0-286 GCA_003450125.1 Prolixibacteraceae bacterium
TGGGAGCGCCTTCCTGATCTGAAAACCAAAAGCCAGCAACGCAACGTTGTACTTCATCCTGAGTTTATTGATGGAAAATATATCCTCTATACCCGTCCCCAGGATGGATTCATTGATGCAGGAAGTGGTGGTGGAATAGGTTGGGCTCCTATTGATGATATGACCCATGCTGAAGTGACTGAGGAAAAGATCATCAATTTCCGTTACTACCATACCATCAAGGAAGTTAAAAACGGCGAAGGCCCCCACCCCATCAAAACCGACAAGGGATGGCTGCACCTGGCCC
>DMFR01000314.1:416-807 GCA_003450125.1 Prolixibacteraceae bacterium
GGATGGCTGCACCTGGCCCATGGGGTACGAGGTTGTGCTGCCGGACTCAGGTATGTGATTTACCTGTACATGACCGATTTGCAGGATCCTTCTAAGCTAATTGCAGAACCTGCTGGTCATTTGATGGGTCCCATTGGGGATGAACGCATCGGTGATGTTTCAAATGTGCTGTTTACCAATGGCTGGATTGCCGATGAAGACGGAAAAGTATTCCTCTATTACGCTTCTTCAGACACCCGTATGCACGTGGCAACCTCAACGGTTGAAAAACTGGTCGATTATTGCCTCAACTCCCCTGCTGATGGATATACCTCGGCTGCTTCAGTTGAAACCCTGAAGAAACAGATTGAGAAAAATCTCAGTTTAAAGGTTAAAGTTTAAAGTTTAAAGT
>DMFR01000314.1:921-4191 GCA_003450125.1 Prolixibacteraceae bacterium
AGTTTAAAGTTTAAAGTTCAAAGTTGTGTGCCGATCTGGGTGCAACTGTTCCCGAGTACTCGTGATGAACTTTGCAGCCGCTCTCCGATCGGCTCGCAACTTTAAACTTTAAACTTTAAACTTTGAATTTTGAACTTTAAACAAACTATACTAAAACTTATACGATGACTATTGAAAAGCTAAGCCTGAAAGAGAAAATTGGTTATGGTTTCGGAGATGCTGCATCCTCGATGTTCTGGAAACTGTTCTCGATGTACCTGATGTTTTTTTATACCGATATCTTTGGCATTTCGGCCGTAGTGGTAGGCACCATGTTCCTCGTTACCCGTATCTGGGATGCGGCTTTCGATCCATTCGTTGGAATAATGGCTGACCGCACAGAAACCCGCTGGGGAAAATTTAGACCTTACTTGTTGTGGATGATGATTCCATTTGGAATTGTTGGTGTAATCACCTTCACCACACCTGAACTGGGGACAACGGGCAAAATCATCTATGCCTACATCACTTATTCACTCATGATGATGGTTTATTCCATGATCAATGTTCCTTATGCTTCTCTATTGGGTGTAATGTCCGCTGATGGAAAGGAAAGAACCAGCCTGGCTACTTTCCGCTTCATCTTTGCCTTTGGAGGAAGTCTTCTCGTATTGGCAGCTGCCGAACCACTGGTTGACATTTTTAGCAAAATGGGTGGTGGAATTCCCAACCTGCAAATGGGCTGGCAATTTGCAGCCGCTGTATTTGCCATTGTAGCCATCCTTTTCTTCTGGTTTACCTTCTCCTGGACCCGTGAACGCATCAAGCCGGTCACTGAAAAAACTTCACTCAGACATGACTTGAAAGACCTTTGGGTCAATCGCCCCTGGTTTATCCTTCTGGGAGCAGGTATCTCCCTGATCTTCTGGAACTCTATCCGTGACGGGGCTGCCATCTATTATTTCAAATATTACGTACAAACTCAGGATGCTTTCCAGATCAATTCCTTCAATCTCACCATCACCCTCAGCAGCATGTATTTCGTCTTGGGACAAGCTGCCAACATCGTAGGCGTTGTATTGGCAAAACCTATTTCAGACAGGATTGGGAAAAAGGGAACCTTCTTCACAGCCATGTTACTGGCAGCCGTTTTTAGTTTTCTTTTCTACTTTATTGACCGTAGCAATGTTACCCTGATTTTCGTAGCCCAATTCTTCATTAGTTTATGTGCAGGTATTACTTTCCCCCTTTTGTGGTCGATGTATGCCGATGCTGCCGACTATTCAGAATGGAAAACTCAACGTCGTGCTACCGGATTGATCTTCTCAGCTTCCTCCATGTCACAGAAATTCGGTTGGACCATAGGCGGCGCTTTGGCTGGTTGGTTATTGGGATACTATGGCTTTAAGGCCAATGTGGTTCAAACTGAATCCGCCCAGAATGGTATCCGTATGATGTTAAGCTTCTTCCCCGCTATTGGCACTATATTAGCAGCAGCGTTCATGTTTATTTACCCATTGAATGAAAAGATGATGGTAAAAATCAGCGCTGAACTTTCTACCTGGAGAGGAAAAAAAGATTAGTATCTTTGAATGTTATACAATCCGTTGCCTGAAGGCAAACAGCAAAGGATACGGGAACTAAAACTGAACATCAATCTATGTCAAAACCCCTATCCTTTGCCGTCTACTTCAGTTGACGGCTAAATTTAATATAATGACCCTTGATAAACTCAAATCTGAAGTTCGAGACGAACTGATCAACAACATACTTCCTTTCTGGTCTCACAATATGGTTGATCATGAGAATGGCGGCTTTTATGGCCAGATCAATGGTCAAAACCAGGCTGTTGCAAAGGCTGACAAAGGTGGAATCCTGAATGCAAGGATTCTGTGGACATTTTCATCGGCCTATCTGCAGGTGAAAAACCCTTTGTATCTTGAAATGGCCAATCGTGCCAAAGCCTATATCCTGGACCATTTCTTTGATCATGAGAATGGAGGAACCTACTGGAACATTTCCTTCGATGGAAAACCGACCGAAACAAAAAAGCAAATCTATTCCCAGGCTTTTTTCCTCTATGCCTTTTCTGAACATTATCGTGCCTCGGGAGAAGAATCCAGCCTTCAGACAGCCATAGAACTGTTCAGGATGATTGAACTTCGAAGCTTCGACCACCAGCTGAATGGTTACTTTGAGGCCTACAGCCAGGATTGGGTATTGCTCGAAGACCTGCGCCTGAGTGCAAAGGATGCCAACGAGAAGAAGACCATGAATACCCATCTGCACATCCTGGAAGCCTACACCAATTTGTACCGTATTTGGAAAGATGATGAGTTGGCCCGCCAATTGCGTAATCTGATTCTTATCTTTACTGAGAAAATTGTCAATCCAAAGACCGGTCACCTTAATCTCTTCTTTGATGATCATTGGAATTCCAAAGTTGAAATGGAATCCTATGGCCACGACATTGAAGCCTCCTGGTTAATTGATGAGGCAGCCCGCGTACTTGGGGATCAATCCATACTATCTGACGTTCAGAAAACCTGTATCCAAATTGCTGAAGCTGCCTGTGATGGATTACAGCCCGATGGCAGCCTCGTATACGAACAGGAATTTGCAATCAACCATCTGGATACTCACCGTCATTGGTGGGTTCAGGCGGAAGGCGTAGTCGGTTTCTTGAATGCCTATGAATTGACCAACAACCCCGAATGGCTCGATAAAGCGATGAATGCATGGAAATATATTAAGAACAACCACATTGACACCCAAAATGGTGAATGGTTCCTGACTATTTCAGATCAGGGCACGGTAAACCCCTTGGAAGACAAGGCAGGATTCTGGAAATGTCCTTATCACAATAGCAGAATGTGCCTTGAAATCATGTTACGAGGCGAATATTAAGTGAAGATTACTCCTGGGATGACTCGAAGGCATCCTGGGGGTTTTTCAATTTACGCTAGTAAATATCCCCATACTCCCCAGATGTTCCATTCGAAACTAATTGATCGATTATTTTTATTCTACTGATTAAAATTAGTACTTTTTCAGACATCAAACGAGCCTTCGCGTTTACTTCGATCACAGATCGAATTCCCATTAAATTTTACACCTCTTTCTTTTTCGCCAAGGCTGAACCGGGTTCGGACAGGGTTTGCCCTATGATTGAGTCGTGTTTGATTGCATCAATAAGTACTGTTTGAGTACTGTATCTGTACTAAAAACGAGATCTTAGTATTGATACAGTACTCAAACAGTACTTATTGATGCAAGCAATCACGTCTCAAA
>DMFR01000249.1 GCA_003450125.1 Prolixibacteraceae bacterium
TGGGTGGACCACGTTCATATGTTTCACCAATTATTTATGAATACAAGCAATTGAGATATATTTTGGCTGCAACGGGTACCAATTTGATCGCTCTTGATCCTGCAACGGGCAAGGTAGCCTGGACTTTCAAGTATTGGGATGGCGCCAAGTGGGATCAGCCTGGTCTGATATGGGCCAATACGCCCACCTATAAAGGCCGCGATATATTCCTTTCAATGGGATATGATTACCGCAATGTGATGATTGAAATGAATGAAGAGGGTACAGCGGTTACCGAAAAATGGAGCAACATGATCCTGGACAACCACCATCATGGACTGATTGAATTGGATGGTTATCTTTACGGATCAAACTGGGAAAGCAACAGCAAAGGCAAATGGGTTTGCATGGATTGGCAGACCGGTGATGTGAAATATGAAACAGAATGGAATACAAAGGGGGCGTTGGTATTTGCCGACGGTCTGTTATATATCATGGAAGAAAAAGCGGGAAATGTCGCTTTGGTAAAACCAGATCCAAGCGGTTTTCAAGTAATCAGTTCATTTAAATTGAATGGCGGAAGCGGGCCATTCTGGTCTCATCCGTTTATCTCAAATGGTAAATTGTACTTACGTCATGGTGATGTATTGTTCGTTTACAACCTAAAGGCTTAATAATTAGCAGAAGAAGGATGATGAGGATATTGACTGTTTTGTTATTGGTGTTTCTTATTTCAGGAAACTTGTTTTCACAGGATTTGGTGGAATGGAGAGGCCCTAACCGTACCGGTAATTATCCTGATCAGAATCTACTGAAGAGCTGGCCTGAAAAGGGGCCACAACTGCTGCTGGAATTGAAGGATATCGGCAACGGATATTCATCACCCATCGTATACAAGAATACCATTTATGTCACAGGCAGAAAAGATACGTTGGATTTTGTTTCTGCTTACGAAATGAATGGAGCTACGAAATGGGAAACGGCCTATGGTCGTGCATGGGCACGCTCATTTCCTGAAACCCGTTGTACACCAACTATTGAGAACAACCGTATTTATTTGGTCAGTGGTATGGGTCAGGTAGGTTGTGTGGATGCAATCAGCGGAAAGTTAATCTGGACCGCAGATGCAAAGTCTGTTTACAAAGGGGAACCACATAGGTGGGGAGTTGCTGAATCGGTTGCCATTTCGGATAAGGCTGTATTTTACGTGACGGGCGGTGAAGAAACTTCAGTGATTGCCTTGGATAAAACCACAGGCCAGCTGATCTGGAAAACCAGGAGTATGGGAGGAACAAGTGCCTATGCTTCTTCGGTAATTATTGAAAAGGCCGGTATGAAATTATTGCTCGCTCAAACAGCCAACGACCTGATGGCCGTAAATATTGAAAACGGTGAAATTATATGGAGCTATAACCTTGCCCAGCATCAATCAGGTGAAACGGGAAAGGGAGGCAATACCAATACGCCCTTGTTTCTCAACAATGAAATATTTGTAACCAGTGGGTACGATCATCCTGCACTCATGCTAAGTCTTGCTAATGATGGACGTTCTGTAAGCCTTAAATGGACCAATGCGGATTTTGATTGTCATTTGGGCGGAGTAGTAAAATTGGATAAATACATATTTGGTTCCAACTGGATAAACAATACTTCAGGCAACTGGATTTGTGTAGACTGGGAAACTGGAAAAACCCACTACAATACGTCCTGGTTCAATAAAGGATCGATTATTTCGGCTGACGGCCTCTTATATTGTTACGAAGAGAAATCCGGCAATCTGGCCCTTGTGAGACCAAATCCGGAGAAGTTTGAAGTGATCAGTTCATTTAAAATCCATCAAGGCGTAGGACCTCATTGGGCCCATCCCTCCATTTATGATGGTAAATTGCTGGTTCGTCATGGGGAGAGTTTGATGGTTTATGAGTTAAGGAAAGAAGTGTCTAAAGTGAACTAGAGTGCCTAGAGTGCCTAAAGTTAAAAGGAAATTAGATTGGAAAAAAAGATCAAATATATTTTGGGAACAAGTGGAGCAGTGATAGTTATCTTGTTCTTCTGGTGGCTGCTAAAAGATCCGACCAGCCAATTTGCTGAGAGTGTTCCCGGCGAAGATAACCGTGGTTCAGACTCAACGATGGTTGGCGCAGCAGTTAAGATTGGTGAGAATTTTCAGACTTTTGGAAGTTCAGCATACACGACCAAAGCTAACTGGACGAATTTCAGGGGAGCGGAATACGACAACATCGTAAAAAATTCTCAACCGCTAAAAAATAGTTGGTCAGGCAATCAGCCAGAGATTCTATGGTCGGTTGGTTTGGGGGAAGGTCATGCCGGGCCTGCTATTTATGCAGGAAAAGTATATGTGATGGATTACGATGAAACCAAACGTGAAGATGCTTTGCGCTGTTTTTCCCTCGAAGATGGAAAAGAACTTTGGAGCCGGTCTTACAAAGTTAGCTTGAAAAGGAATCATGGAATGTCACGTACCGTTCCGGCAGTTACCTCAGATTATATATTGACTGTTGGTCCACGTTGCCATGTGATGGCCGTCAAACGGGAGACGGGTGATTTGTTATGGGGAATTGATATGGTGCAGCAATACCATACAGAAGTGCCGCTTTGGTTTACCGGTCAATGCCCCATGATTGACAACAACAAAGCGATTCTGGCTCCCGGAGGAAGTGCCCTGATGATCGCCGTTGATATGGCAACGGGTAAAATCTTGTGGGAAACACCTAATTTGGGCAAACTGAAGATGTCGCATTCATCCATTGTTCCATGGACACTGAATGGGAAGAAAATGTATGTGTACAGTGCCATTGGAGGCATCGTTGGCATTTCAGCTGAAGGCAATGATGAAGGTAAAATCCTTTGGCAATCGACAGCATGGAATCATGCCGTGGTGGCTCCGGCCCCGGTATGTTTTCCTGATGGCAAGGTTTTTTTAACGTCCGGATATGGTGCCGGAAGTATGATGATCAAAGTGATCCCTTCAGGGGCAGACTATAAAGTGGATGTTCTCAAAGAATATGCACCGAAAGATGGAATGGCCTGTGAACAGCAGACTCCAATTGTCTGGCAGGGAATGATGTATGCTATTGAACCCAAGGATGCAGGACCATTGCGAAATCAATTGATTTGTGTGAGCCCTGACGATGTGACCAAAATTATCTGGACTTCAGGAAAAGAAGGCCGTTTTGGCCTTGGCCCATACCTGATTGCGGATAACAAGCTATTTGTGCTGAGCGACGACGGTACGCTGACGATGATTCAGCCTGACCCTAAAAAGTATGTGCAGATAGCCCAAAAGAAGCTGTTTGACGGTGCTGACGCCTGGGCCCCAATGGCCCTTGCCGATGGACGATTGCTGTTGCGTGATGCCAAAACAATGTATTGTGTAAATATTAGTCAATAAAACTATGAACCGAAAACTGGTAAATATCGTGTTGGTTGTTCTTGGCCTGGCCATTGTTGTCATCATTGGTAAGGATTTTATTGGAAAGAAAGCCGGGAAGAATATTGCGAATCAATATAAATATGATGTGTCTGAGTTCCGTAAGGTGGATTCAACAGCCATTTTGTTCCGCGAGGCAGGTACTTTTGCCGTAGATGCCAATGAGCCCAAAGGAATTGCGGTATCAGGAAAAGAGATTGTTGTGGTAGCTGAAAAAATGCTGCTTAAATATGATTATTCAGGAAAGGAGCTGCTCAGAAAAGATCTTCCCGATACGGCCAATTGCGTTACCGTTAATTCAAACAATGAGATTTGGATCGGAATGCTTCATTCGGTGGCTTTGTTTGATCAGGGTGGGATTTTATTGAAACGATGGAACTCATTTGGGGATCGGTCCGTAATTACTTCTGTGGCCGTTTCAGGTGAAACAGTTTATGTGGCTGATGCCGGTAACCGGATTGTTTATAAATGCAAAAGAAATGGTCAGCTAATCTCTAAAATAGGAGAGAAGGATGAAACCAAGGGGGTGCCCGGATATGTCATTCCAAGTCCATATTTTGATGTGGCACTGGACGACAGCCATTTTTTATGGGCCGTCAATACGGGTAGGCATAGCTTAGAGAATTACAATGCTGATGGATCAATTAGGACAAGCTGGGGTAAAGCCAGCTTTAAGATGGATGGGTTTACCGGATGCTGTAATCCGGCAAATATCGCTATTATGGCTGATAACTCTTTTATAACGAGCGAAAAAGGAATGCCGCGCATTAAATGGTATGGTCAGCATGGTGAATTTCTAGGAGTGGTTGCCTCTCCTGATATGTTTAATGAAGACAGTTACCTGGCGCCAGATATTGCAATTGATTCAGATCAGAGGGTCATTGCCCTTGATTTTGAACGCAAGCAAGTACGGATTTTTGAAAAGAAAGCAGATGGAAACAAATAGAAGAGATTTTCTCAGGAAGGCCGGACAGCTTACCTTTCTTTCGGCCATCATAGGTGGTTCTGCCTACTTGCTGGCCGAGGACAGGATTCAGCTGGAAGGTTGTGCGGATAATCAGTTTTGCAAAAAGTGTCAGAAATTGAATACCTGTTCTTTGGATCAGGCTAAAAAATACAAAGAAAATGAGCGCTAACACGGAGCCAAAAAGCATGGAGAGACGTAGGTTTATCCGCAGCGGAATGCAGATGGCCCTGGCTGTTTCATTGGGCGGAGTGGCCGGTATATCTTTACTGAAATCCACTTCGAAGAATCTGGTATGGCAGATTGACCCCTTTAAATGCGTTCAGTGTGGACGATGTGCAGATGAATGTGTCATGACACCCTCAGCAGTAAAATGCGTCCATGCCTACGAATTATGCGGCTATTGCGACCTGTGCGGAGGCTATCTGAAGCCGGATCCGAATGCAAGGAGTACAGCGGCAGAAAATCAATTGTGTCCTACGGCAGCCATCAAACGAAAATACATTGAAGACCCGTATTTTGAATATGTGATTGATGAAGATTTATGTATCGGCTGCTCGAAATGTGTGGCAGGATGTACATCGTTTGGAAATGGATCATTGCATTTGCAAATTCGTCACGACAGGTGTAAAAACTGCAACGAATGTGCCATTGCTAGGGTATGTCCTGCGGATGCTTTTCAGCGTGTGCCTGCTGACACCCCTTACCTGATTAAAGGCGGCTTTACCAAAGGCTCGGGAGCCAAAGGGAAAGAGAAAAAGGGATAAAAGATATGATTTGGATTTAAAATCAAAAGTTAAAATTAATCTATTGATATGCAGATAGAGAAAATTCAAACAAAGATTTACGAAATAAGGGGGCTGAAGGTCATGTTGGACTTTGATCTTGCTGAACTTTACGAGGTTGAAACAAAAGTATTGAATCAGGCAGTAAAACGAAATATTGACCGTTTCCCTGATGATTTTATATTTCAAATTTCAAGGGATGAATATAATTCTCTAAGGTCACAATTTGTGACCTTAGAGACAGGAAGAGGCAAATACACCAAGTATTTACCTTATGCCTTTACTGAGCAAGGAGTTTCCATGCTTTCGAGTGTATTGAAAACCTCAAAAGCAATTCATGTGAATATTCAAGTCATCCGTGCCTTTGTTTTTATGAGGCATTATGCGTTGACTCATAAGGATTTGACCGAAAGATTACAGGAACTTGAAAATAAGTATGACCAACAATTTAATGATGTGTATGATGCCATAAACTTCCTGATGCAAAAGGATAATCAGGAGACAGAGCAAAAACAGCGCAAACGAATTGATTTTAAATCCGATAAGGAGTAAAAAATTCAGACTATGATTTTGAAATGAAGGAAATGAGACAACTCAAACAAACGATATTACTGATTTCGATACTGCTATTTACGGTGGTTCAATCCTTTGCAGCCGATGCCAAACAGCGGTTCCCAAAGCCTGAATTTGATACCGGATACGCTCATCCACAGACGACTGCTCCTTCAGCACGACTACTATTTTTGGAATACATGGATATTTTGGTATTGTTGGTTGTGCTTTCGCTGGTGACATGGTTTGTACTGAAAAAGAGGTCACGAAATGGAGTTTTCTGGACTTCCGTTTTCTCGTTGCTCTATTTTGGATTCTACCGCGAAGGGTGCATCTGTTCTATTGGCTCCATTCAGAATGTCGTATTAGGTATTTTTGATCCAACCTATGCAATTCCACTAACAGCTTTGCTGTTTTTTCTTTTACCCTTGCTGTTTGCTCTTTTCTTTGGACGTGTCTTTTGTGGCGGTGCTTGCCCTTTGGGAGCTATCCAGGATATGGTGGCTATTAAGCCAATTGAATTGCCCAAATGGATTCAGAAAGTACTTGGCTTGATTCCATACCTGTATCTTGGATTGGCCTTATTGTATGTGGCTACCAAATCAGAATTCATCATTTGTAGGTACGATCCGTTTGTAGGTTTCTTTAGATTGGATGCACCATTTAATATGCTGGTATTGGGAGTTTTGTTCCTGGTGGTGGGTGTATTTGTTGCCCGGCCTTATTGTCGGTTCTTTTGTCCCTATGGTGTCTTGTTGGGCTGGATGTCGAAATTCTCCTCCAAACACATGACAATCACCCCATCTGCTTGTATTCAATGTAAATTGTGTGCCAACTCCTGTCCCTTTGGGGTTATTGATGAACCGGTTGTTGAAACAGGGAAACGCCGCAGCAATGTGAACCGCCTAATGACTTATTTTGTAATTCTACCATTGTGGATTGGCATTGGAGGATTTGCCGGTTCAATGATGCATGTGCCGCTTTCGCGCTTTAACGAGACAGTTTACATGGCAGAGCAGATTGTTGAAAATCCTGAAGTGAAAAATGATCCCGATAATATTGACGTCCGTACTTTTATGAGCTCAGGAAAATCGACCGAGCAATTGGTCATAGAGGCTGACGCCATTCGCCATCAGTTCTATATTGGAGGTTGGATCTTGGGTGGATTTATGGGATTGGTCATAGGAACCAGTCTGATTGGTTTGTCCACTTTCAGGAAAAGGGAGGACTGGGAACCCAACAAGACGAATTGTTTGAGTTGTGCAAGGTGCATGGATTATTGTCCCGTTGGGGCAACCTTGGGTGAACGTCCTGATCTGAAATCAAAAATCGTGAATCGTTAATCATTAATTTGAATTCTGAAGTCTTAAAATATAATGAATACTACAACAAACGATAAAATTAAAGTGGCACGATGGATTGCCTGGATAGCAGCAGGATTTTCATTGATGGTGGCCTTTTTGCTGATTGCCAACTTTGTTCAGATCCATCTGAACGATCCGATAGACAATAAAACGATCCCGGCACTGATAAAACGGTTGAGTCAGGATTCTGGTGATGAGTCCTTGAAAGCTGAAATACGTGCTTTCGACCTGATGGCGCGTAAAGCCTATTTTACCAGCCAGTGGCAATTAAGGACAGGCAGTTACCTTTTGCTGTTAGGGGTAATTATATCTATTCTGTCTGTGCGCTATATTTTATCGGCCAAATCGAAATTGAATGATATTGACCCTGTTGAGAAAATCAATGGACTTGATCAGTTGGTCGCCCAGAAATGGGTCATCTATGTTGGCTCGGGCTTGATCGTGATTGCTCTTGCCTCGGGATTTTTATCCTACAATTCTTTGAAAGAATACATGGTCAATGAAAATCTGGTTGTTCAGGAAGAAAAGCCTGCTGAAGCATCTACACCCAACATTCAAACTCAGGCAGAAACCCCAGCTGATTTGCCAAATAGCAACGGAGGTGCACCTTCTGCTACAACTGGTGATAATGCAACCGTTGCAGAGAATACAGCTCCAACTCAGGCGCCTGCTAACAGTGCGGTGGCAGTTCCGGCTGCTTCAGCTCCTGCGGTAGCAGTACCTGCCGGCTTTCCCACGATGGCTGAGTTAAAAACGAATTACCCCTTCTTCAGGGGAGCCCAGGGAAATGGAGTGGCAGCCCAAAAGAATACTCCCACAGATTGGAATGCCGCTGCTGATAAAAACGTTATCTGGAAAGTAAAAGTGCCAAAAGCAGGGTTCAGTTCTCCCATTATCTGGGGAACCCAGTTGTTTGTCACAGGTGCAGATGCCCAGGCACGAGTAGTATATTGTTACGATAAGAATACCGGGAAATTACTTTGGGAAGCAAGTGCCGATAACATTGAAGGCTCACCGGCAAAAATGCCCAAGGTTACCGGAGATACAGGTTTGGCTGCCCCAACGATGGCTACCGACGGACGTGCGGTATTTGCCATTTTTGCCACAGGCGATGTGATTGCCCTGGACATGAGTGGAAAACGGTTGTGGGCGAGAAATCTGGGGGTTCCTGACAATCATTATGGACACGGTTCTTCGTTGATCGTTTATAAAGACAAACTGTTGATCCAATACGATACCAACAAGTCAGGTAAACTCATTGCTTTGTCCACTCAAACAGGAGCAACCGCCTGGGAAACGGTCAGGAGCTCGAAAATATCATGGTCTTCGCCGATACTGGTCAATACCGGAAGCAGAACTGAGTTGATCCTGACCACCAATCCAAATGTAAATGGATATGATCCTCAAACGGGTAAGGAACTTTGGAACATTGCCTGTCTTTCAGGAGAAGTTGGCCCATCAGCCGGATATGCAGATGGAATGGTGTTCGCAGCCAACGAATATGCCAAACTGGTTGGAATAAAGATCGGCGGCACACCTGAAATTGCATGGGAAGCCGATGAGTTTTTACCTGAAGTTTCCTCTCCACTGGCTGTGAATGGGTTGCTTTATGTGGCAACGACTTATGGCGTTTTTGCCTGTTACGATGCCAAAACAGGTACCAAGAATTGGAGCCAGGAATATGGTGATGGTTTTTATTCCTCACCGATTTATGCCGATGGAAAAGTTTATATCACCGATATAGCGGGTAAAACACATATTGTAAAAGCGACCAAGGATTATCAATTGATCGGTATACCGGAGTTGGGTGAAAAAGCCGTATGCTCTCCTGTATTTCAGGATGGCAGGGTTTACCTTCGCGGCATCAATCAATTGTATTGTCTGGGAACGAAATAAATTGGAGATTAGAAGGTGAACGAACAAAATAATATACTGCAAACTGTTGATCAGATCATCGGAACAAAAGGTAGGGAGGCTAAATCAGTTATCCCCATCTTACAGTCGATTCAAAATACATTCAATTACCTTCCTGAGGAAGCCTTGAAATACGTATGTGAGAAAACGGATATCACTCCGGAGCAGATTGTCGGGGTGGCCTCTTTTTATTCGCAATTCAGGATGCAGCCGGTGGGCGAACATATCATCAAGGTTTGTGTAGGAACGGCATGTCATGTGAAGGGTGCAGGGCAGGTTTATGATGCCTTGCGTCGCCATTTTAACCTCACAGGACACGAAGAAACGGACGCTTCAAGGAAATATACCATCGAGAAAGTATCGTGTCTTGGATGCTGCACCTTGGCTCCTGTGGTTCAGATCGATGAAATTACTTACGGGCATGTTGCTTCTGATATGGTTAAGAATGTAGTAGCCGATTTTGAAAGGCAAGCCGGAATTTCAGGAGCCAAGAAAGGATTGTTCCGCAATGTTGACGGGTCCGAAATTCAAGGAGAAATACGAATTGGACTAGGCTCCTGTTGTGTGGCTTCAGGAAGTGAGGACGTTAAGAAAGCCGTTGAAGAGACTATTGCAGATACAGGTATCCAGATCAGCCTGAAGAACGTGGGCTGTGTGGGCATGTGCCATCAGGTTCCCCTGGTGGAGGTGATCCCTTACAACGGAAAGCCTACTTTATATGCCAAGGTAAAACCAGAAGAAATCCAAGGCATCATTGCCCATCATTTTAAACCGCTGAGTACTTTTGGAATGCTGAAAAGCAGTGTCTATAAGTTCTTTGAAAGTGTACAGACCGATACCGTATGGGAGGGTGTCAAACAATATTCAATCGATGCCCGCGAGAAGCAGGTGTCTGATTTTCTGGATAAGCAAATCCCTATTGCCACCCAATACCGCGGAATTATCAATCCGCTTGATATAGAAGAATATAAGGCTCATGAAGGTTTTAAAGCCATGAAGATCGTTTTATTCGACTTAACCCCCAAAGAAATTGTCCAGACCATCAAGGACAGCGGTTTGCGGGGAAGGGGAGGAGCTGGGTTTCCTACTGGTTTAAAATGGAGCCTGGTAGCAGGCAACGAGTCAGACGTGAAATACTTGATTGTGAATGGCGATGAAGGTGACCCGGGTGCATTTATGGACCGCATGTTGCTTGAATCTTATCCCTATAGGGTGATTGAAGGAATGGTGATCGGGGCCAAAGCCGTAGGTGCAACACATGGCTACTTTTACATCAGGGCTGAATATCCACTGGCGGTAAGACGTATTCGCCAGGCGCTGGTTTATTGTCGTGAGCAGAACCTCATTGGCGACAATATTATGGGTTCTGGGTTTTCATTCGATGTTGATATCTATGAAGGAGCCGGTGCTTTTGTTTGCGGTGAAGAGTCAGCATTGATGGCTTCCATTGAAGGGGAACGAGGCTTTCCACGCATCCGTCCTCCATTTCCTGCCACCAGCGGGTTGTGGAAAAAGCCTACGCTCATCAATAATACCGAAACATTTGCCCAGGTACCATACATTATACGAGAAGGGGCTGCCAAGTTTTCTTCCATAGGCAGCAAAACGAGCAAGGGAACCAAGGTGTTTGCCCTGGCCGGAAAGATCAACCGTGGGGGACTGATTGAAGTGCCCATGGGAATTACGGTTCGCCAGATTGTTGAAGAAATTGGTGGCGGAGTACAGAATGGGAAGAAGTTCAAGGCTGTTCAGATTGGAGGGCCTTCGGGAGGCTGCGTTCCTGCCCAGTTATACGATACCCCCATAGACTATGAATCACTACTCGGAGTGGGAGCAATGATGGGTTCTGGGGGTCTGGTTGTTCTGGATGAAGATGATTGCATGGTCGATATTGCCCGCTATTTCCTTGCCTTTACGCAGAATGAATCCTGCGGAAAATGTACTTTTTGCCGCATCGGAACCAAAAGAATGCTCGACATCCTGACAAAAATTACAACAGGAAAAGGTACTTTGAAAGATTTGGATGAACTGGAATACCTTGCTGACTGGACCAAGAAAGGAAGCTTGTGCGGATTGGGGAAATCGGCGCCTAATCCTATTTTGTCCACCTTAAAGTATTTCCGTGATGAATATATCGCCCACATTAACGGCAAATGTCCCTCAGGCAAATGTCAAAGCCTGATCAAATACCAGATCAACGATTTGTGCATTGGCTGCACCAAATGCGCCCAGAAATGTCCCACTGATGCCATCTTGTTCAAACCGCATGAAAAGCATGAGGTGATCACCGATTTGTGCATCAAATGCGATGCCTGCAGGCAAGTGTGTCCGGTTGATGCGGTGGAAATTGTATAGTGTGTGTCTTTTAGATGAAATGACGAATCTGACTGCTGGCAACTGGCAACAGGAATCTTTAATCGAACAGAATCAAATATGTAATCTTGTAGGAAATTGCTCTTTAACTGTAAAGTGAAATGCCTGTGGAATATTCCAGAACCTGAAAGTTACGGAGATTACGGAATTCGTAATTATTTTTCTGAACTGAAGATAAAGATGGTTTTGATTTCCATTTCCTACGAATCCTACAAATCCTACGTCCTATTTCGTAAAAANNTTTTTACGAAATAGGACGTAGGATTTGTAGGATTCGTAGGAAATAAAATAGGCCATCCTCTTTTGGAGGGCCAGTTTCATTTTAGAAATTAAAGTTTGAGATTGAATATGTTTTACCTTCAAGTGTTTGCAATTTCATGTTTGTAGCAGGTGAGCCAATTTTGTTAAAACAAATCGGCATGAGTACCCATACGAACAAAATCAATTGACAAATCTGGCTGATTGATTTTATAAATTAAGTACCCAGTGGGGTTGAATATGGGCATCAATATAACCTACCCAATTACCTGTAAGAGCATATGGTTTGTAGTTTGGAGGAAGTTCTCCTTTTCTGCATGTAAGTCATAAACGTTTCCAAAAAGGTTCATATCCCAGCCTCTTTTTATGACATGTTTATAATCCTTTTTGAACTTATTGGTAATATACTCTTTTCCGTTTCTGCCATTTCTTTGATTAGCTCCAGCAAATGTTTGGTTTAATTGCTACGGTCATTGATCGTAATTGTATAGGTTGTCCTATTACATTTCTCTTTCTTTATTTATTGAATGTCTTTTTCTTGTATGCATCCCCCCGTTTGATTATAATTAACATCAAAATATCAGGGTTTTCATATTCCGCAATGATCCGGTATCCACCGATTCGTATTTTATATAAAATTTCCTCTCCAGTCAGCTTTTTATAATCAACCCCGCTTGCTTGCAAACTATTGGCATTTCTTAGACTCTCAACCACCTCATCCGATGCAATTACTATGTGTTTTGGAAGCTTACTCAATGTTTTGATATAGGACGATTTAAATTTTACTTCCATTTGGCAATTTCTAGCTTATATTCTTCATAACTAACATCTTCGCTTTGCATCGCCAATTTTGCCTCTATCGCATCTAATATATCTTCAACCTCCTCATTTGGTGAACTGATTACTTTTATAATTCGCTCAATATCCTCCTCATCCCAATTACTACGTCTCTTTTTAGCTGAAAAATTTGGGATTGGCATCCCTATTTTCCGGGCGATGTAATTGTCCTTATATCCCGATGCTTCGATCAATAATGGGATATTGCGTTTAAGCTCTTTGTAACTTTCAATTATTCTCATTGTATTTATATTTAGACCAATATTATATTTTTAAATACAAATGTATGATATTTTATTTTTCTGGCAATAGAAAAAGCACATCAATACTTTGTGTTTAGTGGTATCTTGTTGCCATTTGTGGTAAA
>DMFR01000149.1 GCA_003450125.1 Prolixibacteraceae bacterium
ACACACAAACAGGCAAGGAAACCCTAACAAATACCCAACAAAGCAGGCATTGCCAATCTCATTAAATGGAAGAATGAATTACCTGTGGTATTGAGGTTGTGAAGATACCAAAAAAATTATACCTCCACCTTCCCACAAAGAAAGAATTGGCTGGGTGTTCTTTCCATTTTTGAATTGAACAGATTATTTTACAAGGCCTGTTGCCCCCCAAAATACCAAATATCCGGGCTCTGACTTTTCAATTTGGATGCTTTTTAACCGACGATTGGGGTTGGGGTGAACATTCAATAAATCAATGTTGTGATGATCATTTTCGGTCATCTGGTTCATTTTACCCCATTTTGCCAGGTTGTGAGCCAGGTAACACCAGTCTGTATTATCTGCAGCAATATCCATATAATAATCTGGAACTTCTATTGATTTGAACTCAATTCCATCGGTATAATGCAGACTAATCTTAATCTGCGATGCTCCTTCTGAACTGGTGAGTGCAAAAAACAGGGATGAATAATGTTTTGGAGGTACTTTAAAACTGAAACTACCGGCATGTGTGATGGCCACTGTTTGATTTGAATTGCCATCGCCATTTGTATAATGGAGCAATACCTGCGGATGCTGGTCATTTGCCGGGAATAACGGATTGTCAGGCAAGGCATTTGGATCAATATCACCTTTGAATATCGCTGCAGCCTTGGTCAGGTATCCATCAGCTTCCCCATTTCCATCAATGCCCTTAGTCCAGGTAATCAGTTTTCCATCAGATAATGTTGTCACCGAACGGGCATTGAGTTGACGGCTCAGGTTAATTTGAACCACTTTTTTACCTTCAGCAACCTTTGCTGAAGCATTCAGATTGAATAAAAGGCCAGATACGAATAGAATGAAAATCTTCTTCATATTACATTGCTTATTTTTCTAGTTGCAATACCACAAACGAATGAGGTTTCAGTTCCAGATTGATAATCGACTTGATGATTGACGGTTTGCGTCTTTGAGGATATTCCTTTTTCTCGCCTAAAAATTCTTCTCCTGAAACCAGGTTCCTGGCTTTTGAAAATGCATCAGCCAGTTGAAGTTTCACCTGGCGCGTTTCATCGGCAAACGATTCCACAATGAGCGTGTTGTTGTCATATACAAATAAGCTGGTATATCCGGGCGCCTCAAGCACTGCGGGCATATTGGGTGTCAGTATTTCCTTTATACGGGTGAGCACATCTACCGGAAGGTGATAAAGGTCAATCACATTTTCAGGAATGGTCAGAACATACAGTTTTCCCTTGGCATAATCGGCCCGGTGTACAATAGGCCAGCCATTGGTACCATCCAATGCTGAAACCACTTCCCATGAGTCATTGGTGTTGTACCTGATTTGTGGAATGAGCATGGCATGATCCGAATAGGAGTGAGCGCCCCATCCAGCAACGAATTCTTTGACCGATGCTTTCTGATCAGTTACCCGAAGCTCCACAATGTCATTCACTTTGTCCTGCATCGCTTTCAGAAAGCCGGAGGTGATCATGATATCTTTACCAGAGAGCAGTTGCTTCTTGATTTTGGCCATAATCTCGGGATCAGATTTGGCTTGCTCGGTGAGAAATACAATGGGTTCGTTCTCCGGAAATTCAGGAACGATATCCATGGGGACACCAATCATGCCCATGTAATTTTGAAGGAAGTCTTCGCCCAAAGAGTGAAAGGGCTTGTAACTTTTTACCCCGACAGGATTGCCAAGCTGACCAATAAATTGATCAATGGTTTCAAAGGTATAACCTGCTGCCCGGGCAATGGTTGTTGGGGCTACCATTTTGCCCTCTTTATTGGCCACAGGCTTCATCATTTCATCAAAGTTGAAGCTTGTAGTTAGCGTGTTCTGCCATTCTGCCCGGTCTGATTTCTGAAGCGGGCGTTGCAATTGCCGGATATCAAAAAGGGTAATTTCAGGAGCCTTTGCAAACAGGGTGAGCCAAAGTTGCTCTGCATAGCGGTCCATGTAGGTCAGGCCTCCCGGGTCTACCCAGCCTCCTCCGTTCTTGCCCGGTTTGAGGTTGTTGAAATACCTGAAAACTGAATATCCAAGGTACTGCTGAAGGTGCTGGTTGCTGGAAGGGTCACGGGTTTCGGTGCCAGTATAGATACCGTCGAACATTTTCGGCTCTGTTTCCAGGTTGAACCCGTTGCCCTGGAAATGATCGTACCAATTGGGATATTTGATCACCACCTTGATGTTTGGGTTTACCGCCTTTGCCGGATCAATGATCAGTTCCTTGGCTGCCTTGGTCATCAGGTCCAGTCTGAAATCCGTCCAACTCCTGTTGCCTTTGGCTTTGATGCACAATTCACACTTGCAGGTGGTAAAGAAGAAATCATCCAGGATCAGTTCATCAAAATGCTTTGCCGTAAATTCTACAATCTCTTTTATCTTTTTCCTGTGTTCCGGATTCGAATAGCAGAAAGTCTGGAAGTTGTTGCTTTCATTCACTGTAAGGGTAATCCCTCCGGCTGTCTTAACGCCTCTGCTTTCGAAGAAATTCTTTGCCTTTAACAGTGTGGCTTCATCCACCACCAATAGATCACGATGCGTTTCAAGGTATATCTTATCCACTTTCAGCTGCCTTGTCACCTCGTCCCAGATGGGTTCAATCCAGTTGTTGTCACCCATCTTGACCGTTTCATAAGCACGGGAATAAACGGCTACCTTGAAATTTTTATAATGATCATCTGCCTTTACTGCCGGGATTATGAGCAACAATAATGCCAGTGAAAAGAATATCTTCCTAATTGAAATCATGATTCTATAAATGATTAATTGAAAACTAATGAATTACATGGCGACTGATCACTGTGACTGACCACTGCAACTGATCACTTTTTTATTTTACAACAAACCCGGCCAGTGCATACACCAATGCTCCCTGCCAGTTGATGGCAATTTCGTTGGTCGTATAATCTTCCTGTTTGTCGTTCCAGGCAGTGGCTTTACTTCCGCCACCAATCAGGTATCCCGGCCATGGTTCCACTTCATTGTCAGAGCCTGAACGCCTGTCGTGAGGTTTCATGGCGGGATTGATTCCCAATCCGGTCACATAGGAACGGTTGTAATAATTACGTCCAAAGATATGGGCAAGGGCATCCTGTGATGTTTCAATGTACTTTTTGTCAGGTGAAATCCTGTTGGCTACCTGTAGGTTAAGTACCTGGCGGGCAATGGTGCCGTTGCAACCCCAGTAATACCTCAGCAGAGGACGTGCATATACATCTGTACCTGCATTTTTCACTATGGAATTGGCCCCATCTACAATGTTCTTTTGGATCGATTTCAGGATTTCAGGATTCTTGCCTGATCGTTTAGAGACAGCATATTGGAACATTCCCATATTGGATACATCGCCCCAGTCCCAGTCTTCATCAATCTTGAAATTCTGTGCTGTGGCTTGTTGTTCAAAGTCTTTGAGGAATTCCGATTTGCCTGTAGTTTCCCACATTTCACAAGCAGCCCATAACCTGTCATCAGGATCTGAGGTTTGATAGCCGCCTGTTTTAAATTCGCCCTGCACAAAACCCTTGTCTGCAGGGTTTTCTTTCAGGAATTTATAGCTTAACTCAGCAGCTGCAAGGCATTTTTGAGAATAAGCTTTATCATAGGGTTCAAAGTAGCGTGCTGCCTGAGCCATCATGGCTACAAAATCCGCAACGGCAGCTGAACTCCAATCGGTAAAATATCTTTTTTCTTTGTCTTCTTCTGGTTTGCAGAAAGGTTCGAAGCTTTTGCGGGTCAGTTTATGTGAAACTTTTCCTGATCCATCGGTATATTGCATGGTCAGTAGCCAGTCTGTTTCCCACTTTAATTCTTCCAGAAAATCGGGATAACCATTTGCTGTTTTGGGCAGATCAAGGGCAAATTTCTTAAGGTTTGGTTGAAACTGATCCCAGGCCATAAACATCATTCCAACTGTAATCCCTGCATTGACTACATATTTTCCATAGTCACCGGCATCATGCCAGCCCCCTGTTCCGTTGCGCTGTTCTCCTGGTTTGCCCTGGAAATCTTGGTACCCGTCATTCATGTGACAGGCCTCATGAGCAAAGTGGTGACCGTTGTGCGTCCCTTCAACAGCTGTTCCGCAGCGCCACAAATAAAACCCACGCATACTGGTGTAAAAAGCCTGGTTGTAAACGTTGGGTGATATCTCAAATTCAACAGACCGAATGCCGTCTGACGTTTCAAGGTAATATTTGCCATCCTTGGTCAGGGAAGAAAAATCGACCACTGCCACACTTTGGTTCACATCTTTCTGAAACACCGGTGCCGGAACTTCGCCTTTCAATACAACAGCTTGATCAGTTACCCGTTTAATGACAAAAGACTTGGAATCACCAACAATGGAGGCTTTCTTTACTTGTTTATTTATGAATCCCAACGAATTCAATTGAACACTTTGGGTCTGACCATTGGCGATATAATGGCCTAGGGCAAAAAGAATACAGGCAATCAGAAATGTAGGTTTCATATTGTTTTGGTTATTAGGTTTTGTGTTTATGGTAGATGCTACAATATAGGATAAAAATAATACAATTGTTCCAATTGCTTTCAACTATCACCAAAAAAAATTAGCCTTTTATGGCATTAATCAATTGGTTTTTTTGAGCCTGGGAATTTTATTTTTCCATGGCATAACTGAAGAAGAATATGTTCTCACGTGAAATTTCATTTACCTTCATCCATCCAAATTTATAACCTGAATCAGTTTTCATCCTGAGGCCAATATACATTTCTACATTAGTGAAATAATACCAACAACCATTAGTGTTCAAAAAGCTAGTAGGAGCAACCGCCCACATGAAACGGGAAGTATTGGTGGCTGACCATTCAGAAATATTGTCAATCCTGGTATTGTAATGCAGTGAATCAACCCAGTCGATAGAACTATAATCCCCTAGACCAATCGGATAAGTCTCTTTTCTTGTCGCTACTTCTAATCCGTTTTTTAGCTGTAACCTACAATATGGAAAATTATTCTGGTCAATCCTTGAAACGCTTTTATCGGTAAGCCTTTGACTAATAACCAAATCAAAATTTCTATCCAAATTAAAATCAATAGAGTCTGCTCCAAAGGAATAATGATTCACCGTATCCTTTTTTAAGTTTACTTTAAATGGGGGCGAGAATTCATGAAAGTTGAAAGTAGCATCATAAACTCCGGAAGTGACAGTTTTTTTATTGTCTTCTTTTTTACAAGAATTGAAAATTAGTAAAAAAATCAACATTAAATGCAATAAGTTTTTCATTTGAAGTTTTTTAATGACTATTTATCGGTATCCACAGATTATCGGTATCCACATATGTCGTTGTTGAGCAGGTGTATAGTATATTGTTTATAAC
>DMFR01000272.1:0-3548 GCA_003450125.1 Prolixibacteraceae bacterium
GATATATAATAAAAAAGAAAAAACGCAACACTGATCTGACTGATAAAACAGATTTACATTGATCTTTTTATTTCGAGTAATTCGTTTCAATTCGTGTAATTCGTATTTTATTTCAGAATTTATAGTTTAATCCAAGACCGAACAACTCTTTAAACTGCACCCTTGGGCCCCTTTTCTCGATCACCCCGTCGTTATTTTTATCAATTGGAATTTTGATATCATCGTCATATATCAGGTTGGTCATCAGGTTGGCCGACAAAAACTCATTGATTTTCATGTTCAACAAAAAATCCCAGTTGATATCTATGTTCTCAGGGTTATTCACATACGAGGAGAACATATCCACCTTACTGTCCAGGCTGACATTTTTCATGATGTCTGTTTTTACCTCGATCTTCACCAGGGCCCCCACTTCCATCCGTACTTTCTTCCCGGGGTCTACCCCAAAAGCACCCTGGGCAGATAAGACATCATCCGAAACAATGGTCATTTTACCCGTCAGTGGAGAAACAAAGAACGACCAGGCCTTGTTGGGTTTGTAATCTACTCCCACCGAAAGGGTCAGATAGGCCGGGGCCAGAAATTGTGAAATCGCATCCGTGGTATTGGGATATTTATACCCCGGGGCAAATTGAGTCTTGAAGTTGAATAGGGCCGAATAATACAAGGTCTCGGTTTTCTTGATTCCATATTTGGAATTTAGCTCAAAGCGGTCGTCTGATTTGATGGCCTTGTTGTCTTTTTCCTTGATCATCCCATAGCCCATGTACAGGCTGTTTTCCCAGAGCCGGTTACCCTCCTTGTAATTGGCAAATACGTTGAGTATGCCCACCCCTGCCGTTGAACTCTGCCCACCTGCCGCCCAGTTGGAAAGCGAAATCTGGGTGAAATTCAGGGACACCAGTCCTCCGTAATTCCATGTTTTGATGGTATCGGGCTTTTCCTGTGAGAACAGGACGATGGGAAACATCAGAAGAACAAAAAGATATGTTTTCATGGCCTCCGGATTTAGTTTTTATGTATAAACCAACTTAATACATGACAAAAAACAATAGAACGCGGATTAAACCAGATCAAGCGGATTAAAAGCGGATTAATAATACTTCGTATTGGATTTTCTAAGAATAGCTTTTTAAAATTATCAATCTGCTATTTACCCTTTGCAGCTTTTTTGAATCCATTCCAATTTATTGGAATAAAAATCCGTTTTTTAATCCGCTAAACCAGTGTAAATCCGCGTTCTATTTTCTTTTATTTTTTTGTCCTATTCTTATACAACCTATGTATAAATTTAACGAATAAATTTTAAACTTAAGTCAATAAAAACTAAATTCTTACCCCTGTATAAAAAAAAGGTTCCCAGCGAACTGAAAACCTTTTTTGATTACGAAATTATGCATGTCGTGCTTTTATAAACACCCTGCAAATGCTCTTTTGCTAACAATTTTTAATGTGTCATCCACGTGCGACAATTCGCTGATTTCCCTATCTTCAAGACGAATATTAAAAAAGCCCTCCAGGTAATATAAGAATAGGGTCCAATCCAGCTTGTCAAAATTCAGGTCTTCACTAAAGGAAGCTTCCAGCTTAATCTGATCACGCGGAACACCTGTTTTACGCAGTACCTTGTACAAGATACGTTTCATTGTTTTGTTTTCCATGGCTTCTGTATTAACTCCAAACTATTTCCGTTGAAAAAATAATTCAGATTGAACGGTCAAAAGTAAGAAATAATTTATCGAACAAATGATCAAACAGTTCGAAATTCGCTTTTAGTAAATCTAATTAACTTTTTTTTCAAATTGGCCGCCTTATAAATCCGCATTTAGGATCAATGTCCTGAAGTCTTCTAATTCAAGGCCTTTCAATTTGAATCTTGAAAGTAACATTCCTTTCACTTGAACTCTTCGACAAGGTTCCAACTTCATCCCCTTCTTCCCTGAATGAAGATAAAAGGTCAAAAAACGAGCCAAACTATCCACTTCATTCCCCTGACTAGAAGAAAAAAGGAATCCGTTCAATCGATAGCCTGCTTATTGATCTCTTTGAAATGGGCATTCCTTTAACCCAAGTCTTATTCTACTCCTACCTTTGTCATACCTCCTTCATATCCTTGTCTTATCTCTGTCTTGTTATATTCGAATATAATTCATATCTAATACGTATATAATTCGAAATTATACGTACAATATTCGTATTTGATTCGAATTATATACGTATTTGATTCGAATTTAACAAGACAGAGATAAGACAAGGATATGAAAGAGGTATGACAAAGGTAAGTCCAATATCCTTATGAATTAGCGACAAAAAGTTTATGAATACCCTTTCCGGGGAAAACTTATCCACAAGGGACACCTCGTCCGACAAGTAGGAATAAACAGGGTTAATTTAAAATGGTGAAGTGAAAGCATAGAGATCGCAGGGCATTCAGAAGAAATGGGTATCAATAACTTCACCCAGAATTACCTGCTGCAAGGGTAGGAATAGAAAAGTATATAGGTCCGGAATATGTTAAAACAGGGTTTGGGCCCACTCTTTTTTCAGTAGGCTGTATACTTCAAGGTCGATGTAGGAGTGGTTGTGGCGCTCGCCTTCCCTTTCGATGCCTTCGAATGAGAAACCTAGGCGACGGGGGATGGCCGAACTCTTGTGGTTCCCTATCCCACAGCGGATTTGCACCCGGTTCATCTCCATGTTGCGGAAGGCCAGGTTGATCATTTTGCGAACCGCAGCCGTAGCAATGCCTCTGCCCGTCATCTTTTCAACCAGCCAGTAGCCGATTTCAATCCGGTCATTGATCCTGTCCGGGTCCTTGAAGCCGATCAACCCGGCAAATTCATGGTTAAACCATACCACGAACACTTCGTCGCGATGGGCGGCAGGCTTCTCAAGGATGGAGCGCACAAAGCGTTCGGTGTCGTTCACCTTGCGGGTAAAATCGACAAAGGGAAGCCATTTGCGGAGAAACTGACGGTTTTGGTCAATGGCATTAAAGATGGTTTCCACATGCGAAAGGGTTAACCGTTCGAGGAACTGGCGGTCGTCAATAATGAGCTTTTCCATGAAAAATGAAAGTCAGGTTGTTGGATGCAATGCTTAGGCAAAATAAGGGAATTTAGATCAAATTTTTGGCTCGTTGAATCATATAATGTTGATAAACATCAATTTTTCTGATTTGAACCTGCCAAAATGGAGTACAAAGTATCGAATCAGAGGTACAATCATTCATTCAATTCGCTAGGTAAGGATTTATAATCAGTCCCAGAAGCATCTTATATTGTCAACTTTTTGTAGTATTTTTGTGTTTATACCTTGAAGTTATAACTAATAACCCTCATTATGAACTTACAATATATTTCTGATAATAAAGGAAAAACAACCGGTGTATTCATCCCTATCCATGATTGGAAGTACCTGAAAAATAAATATAAGGAAATTGAGCAAGAAGAAAAGGAAACCTTTGAAATACCGGAGTGGCAGAAACAAATTGTCAGTCAAAGGTTAAAAGACTATCAAGATAACCCTGAGAATGTACAGGATTGGGA
>DMFR01000272.1:3638-13102 GCA_003450125.1 Prolixibacteraceae bacterium
GGATTGGGACGATGTTCAAAAAGAAATTGAGGGAAAATATGGTTTTTAAAATCGTAAATACCCAAAAAGCGCTCATTGATATATCCGAATGCATTGAATGGTATGAAAAACAGTACAAAGGCCTTGGAAAACGCTTTTATCAGGCGCTTCAAAGGAGGTACAAAACAATTCGCCAAAATCCCTACTTTCAAATCCGTCATGAAGGAGTACGTTGCCTACCTTTAGAGACTTTCCCATATATGATTCATTTTATAGTTGAAGAAGAACGAAAACGGATTGTCGTTCTTGGGGTTGTCAGTTCCCATCGGGACCCAAAAACCTGGAAGGAAAGAACCGATGAAAACAGGTGAAGGTTGCTAATTCTTAAAAATTTTTTCAATATTAATAGGTATGGCCCATCAGTTCAAAATGTGAAAAGAAGAGATGTTACTCTATCAACTCAAAATATCAAAATAAATTAAAAATGAAGAAGTTGGCATTGATTTTCGTAGTTGCAGGATTGCTTGCAGGCAGTTGCTTCGCAAAGGCAGAGCAAACAAAAAAGGAACAGATGGTACAGATTGTAACGGAATATGGAACCATTCAGATTAAACTGTTCGACGAAACACCCCTGCACCGCGATAATTTCATCAAACTGACCCAAGAGGGCTTTTATACAGACCTGTTGTTCCACAGGGTGATCCAGAATTTTATGATCCAGGGAGGTGATCCTGAATCGAAAAATGCGGAACCGGGTAAGATGCTGGGAAACGGTGACCTGGGATATACGATTGCTCCTGAATTTAATCCCAAGTTCTTTCACCACAGGGGAGTTCTGGCTGCTGCAAGAGAAGGCGACCAGGTCAACCCTGAAAGAAGATCATCAGCCTGCCAGTTTTACATTCTCCAGGGCAAGGTATTCAGATCCGGTGAACTTGATTCCATGCAAACCCAGATGGAGGAATCGCGCAAAATGGGTATGATGCAGGCAAGGGTAAAAGCCATTGAACCTCAACTGAATAAACTGAGCGCAGAAGGCAAACAGGCTGAACTGATGGCCCGCATCAACGGCCTTCGGGACACTGTAACGATGGAAGCGGCCAAACTGCCCCCCTTGCGCTTTTCGGAAGAACAAAAAAAGGCCTATACTACTGTTGGGGGCTATCCCTCACTGGATACCAAATATACCATTTTTGGGGAAGTAACAGAAGGCATGGACGTGGTGGATAAAATTGCCCAACAGTCGGTTGATCAGAACAACCGCCCGCTAAAGGACATTAAATTCACAATTACCCTATTGAAATAAGGTGAGCCGAGTGTACTTTAAGACATAAAAAAAAGAAATAGAACGCTGATTTACACGGGTTAAGCTGATTAAAAACGGATTTGATTTCAATAAATTGAAATGGATTCAAAAAAGAAGCAAAGGTTATATATGTGATTGGGAACTGTAAATAGCCAGTCCTAGAAATCCAGATACGAAGTATTATAAATCCGTTTTGAATCCGCATTCTATTCTATTTTTCCGTATTGCACCCCAAAAATAACATAGGAGTCAAAAAAATCAGGATTCTGGAATAGTTATTTTCGAATCATTATCTTTGCCGCTCAAATTCAATAGCATGGATCAAATGTTAGATAAAATCAAACAGTTAAAGGCTGAAATCGAACAGGCTTCAGTATCAGCAAAAGAGGAAGTTGAAGAATTACGGATTAAATATATCAGCAAAAAAGGTCTGGTAGGCCAACTTTTTAACGAATTCAAGGATGTACCGGCTGAGATCAAGAAAGAAGTCGGACAGGCCATCAATGATTTGAAAGAGTTTGCCGTCAACCGGATCAATGAACTGAAAGATGGTTTTGAAGCCGCTGATCAAGGCGCTTCGGGCTTAGACCTTACCATGCCAGGCGAGCCGATGAAATTGGGGAGCAGGCATCCCTTGTCGATAGTCAAGAATGAAATGATCGACATCTTTACCCGTCTTGGTTTTACCATTGCAGAAGGACCTGAAATTGAAGATGACTGGCATGTGTTTTCAGCATTGAATTTCCCTCCCGAACATCCGGCCCGCGATATGCAGGATACATTCTTCATTGAGAAAGATCCAGATGTACTGCTTCGTACCCATACTTCGAGCGTACAGATACGGGTAATGGAAAAAACACAGCCCCCTATCCGTGCTATCTTCCCCGGACGCGTGTTTAGAAATGAAGCCATATCGGCCCGTTCACATTGTATATTCCACCAGATTGAAGGGTTGTATGTGGACGAGAATGTCTCGTTTGCCGATCTGAAACAAACCTTATTGTACTTTGCCCGTGAGTTGTTCGGAGAGAAATCACAGATTCGTCTGCGTCCCTCTTATTTCCCGTTTACCGAGCCTTCGGCTGAAATGGATGTAAGCTGTTCAATTTGTGGCGGAGAAGGCTGTAACGTCTGTAAATACACCGGATGGCTTGAAATCCTTGGCTGCGGAATGGTTGACCCCAATGTATTGGAAGCTTGTAATATCGACAGCAAGAAATATACTGGTTTTGCCTTCGGAATGGGCATTGAGCGCATCACCATGCTCAAATATGGCATCAAGGACATCCGCCACTTCTTTGAAAACGATGTAAGGTTTTTAAAACAGTTTGATTCGGCCAACTAGGAACAAAAGCTATAATAGGCTTGCAATAATATTTAAGACATTTGATATAAATCCTGCTTTTAAGAAAAGCGGGATTTTTTTATGGCAAATTTAGAACAGTATAAAACCAATAAAGGCCGCCACCTTATTCCAAGTGACAGCCTTTATTGGTTAATAATTCGGGAGAGTATTATTGTTTCAATCTTCTCCAAGAAGTTGTTGTAGAGGCTTTCCAGATTTATTCCCTGCTAAGATATCTTGCAGATCCTTTAATCCAGCTTCAATACTCTTCTCTGTTTTGTGCTGTGGAAGTTGAACCACCTCAACCTTAGCAACTTCGTCGAGCGAGCTGAGTAAATGTTTCAAAAAAGGAATTGCTTTCTTATTTTTAGGGGTTACAATAATACTTTTCATATCGAAATAAACAATTTTGGAAAAGCTATAGGAACAAAAGCATTCAGTTTATTTTGAAATCCAGTCTTCCGGGTCAAGCTTCACGTTCTCTTTCCAGATTTGGAATTTAAGCACTGTTTTATCCCCTTCATCACTATCAGTAGCAATGGTGCCGATGGTTTGCTTGATACCCACCTTTTGGCCCGATTTGACCTGTATATTGACCAGATTGGAATAGACCGTAAGGTATTTGCCATGGCGGATAATCACAGCCTTGTTGCCCCCGGTAATCTCAAATACACGGCTCACTTCTCCTGCAAAGACAGAACGGGCAATGGCTCCATGCGCAGTAGAGATATCAATGCCATTGTTCTTGACCTGTATATTCTTTAGAACCGGATGTTCATGCACCCCAAAGTGATCGGTAATTACGCCCCGTTCAACAGGCCATGGAATGCGCCGCTTGTTCTGTTCAAACTGTCCGGAGACCAGTTTCTGTTCGGGGGTCATTTCAAATCCTGGCTTACCTGTATCTTTGGATTTCTTGACCTCTTCCTCAATGATCCTCTGGATTTCACGGCTTAGCTGTACTTCAATACGTTGTTGTTCTTGAAGTTTATTTTTAAAATCCTTTTGTTTCTGCTGTAAGGAAGTCAGGTATTGGCCCTGTTGGTTTTTCTCTTTGCTTAACTGGTCAGCTTCCCTTTTCTTACTTTCAAGGAGGGTTTCCTTTTCAGTGCGCTGATGCTGTAAACGGTTTACTTTAGCCTCCATCAGATCATGAATCCATAGGATCAATTCAGCCTGCCTTTTACGGTATTCAGTATATTGCCTGAGATACATCAGCCGTTTGTAGGCCTGGTTAAAACTTTCCGAAGAAAGTATAAAAAGAACCTTATCGTAATTGGTCTGATTTCTCTGGGCAAAAAGAATCATGTTGGCATATTCCTGTTTCAGTTGCGCCAGATCATTGTTCAGGGAACTGACCAACCAGGCATTCTGGTCAATAAATTCAGCCAGAACCCCCACCTCAGAGTTGATTCCTGTGATCAGACTGGTACGTAATTCAATTTGCTTGTTCAGTATGTTGTACTTGTTGAGCGTCTTCTTTTCATTGTTTTTGGCCTCTTCCAAAAGGCGGTTGGTATACTTAATCTGCTCGTTGGTCTTCTCCTTCTTTTTGCGCAATTCCTCCAATGACTGACCATGGGAGACCAATGTTAGAACTACCAATGCCAAAAGCAGGAAGAATTTATTACTGTTATTCATGACCAACACGGGTAAATTTTTCAGGTACCTTAAAACGAACGCCCTTCTCCTCATCCAATGAAAAATTACTCAGCTTGATTTTCATTTCCATAGTGTTGTCAGGACTCTGTAAATGTAGTGAAATCTCTCCGGGATATAACTGTTTTCCCACCTGAACAAATTCAGAAAAATCAACATCCACACTTCGTGCATTGGCAGCATCTTCCAGGGTCATCTTGCGCAGTTTGAAGGTCTGTGGATCGACATACAGCTTTTGCCTGATGGGCGCTCCTTCTACCAGCTTCCGGGAGGACTTAACTTTCCTTTTGTCGCGGGTCTTTGCGTTGGGGCTGTCTGACTTTGAATTACGAACCGACTGCAGGACATACATTCCCTGCTCAATGGAAGATTCATATTCACCATTGTCCGAATTGCCCTGCTGGTCACGGAGCGAGAATACATTGTTTGAAAGGATGGCATTCACCGTTTCAAAGTCAAGGTTCATGCCCAGCAGGGAACTAAGATAGGTATAATTGTCCAGGGAATAATTATTCTCCAGGTAATTGATGAATTTTACACTGTCGGGGGTCAGCCAAAGCCTTCCAACTGGAATGTTCAACTTGGTGAGATTCAGGGTAATCTCTTTGTCCTTTTCAGCCTGAATATTAGCCCTGAATGAAGTCTTTGTTTTTCCGTTATCAAACTGGCAGACAATCTTCTTAATCGCCAGATGTTTGTAGTCAAACACATTGTTTTCCATGTTGCGGATCAGCTTACTGGTGCTCATCGGCTTAACCACTGTAGTTGTGGTTGTAGTCATCCTGGCTGTTTTGCAGGATGAAAAGCCCAGCAAAACAATAAAAGCAATCCACCAATATGATTTTTTCGATATCGTCTCTCTTCTCACGTTTCTTTATTTATCGATGTACCGTCCCTGCTTGATCTTCTCCTTTAGAAATTCAGAACTTTCGCCTGTTCCCAATGCCTTTTTCCATTGATCCAATGCCTCGTCCTTTTCCCCTAGCATGAACAGGATATCACCGTAATGTTCTACAATGGTACCGTTCTTGTCGCCACCGTTTTTAATGGCTATTTCCATGTAAAATTTAGCCAGCTGGTAATCCTTGCGCATAAACAACACCCAAGCATAAGTATCCAGATAGGTGGCGTTATCAGGATTGGCCTTCACCGCTCTTCCGCTTAAAAGCTCAGCCTTTTCAAGGTCTTCATTGCGCAGAGATAGATAATAGGCATAATTATTCATGGCCAGGTAGTTCTCCGGATCAAGGCTGATGACCGTGTCAAATGACTTGAAGGCCTCTTCTACCTTATTGAGTTTATAGTTGGCTTCTGCACGGTATAATTCAAACTGTATTTTGAGCGGTTTATTATCCAGCAAATACGGTTCCCCTTCTTTGAGGACTGCCAGTGCTTCAGTATATTTCTGGAGCTGGAGGCAGGCTACAGCCTTAAGCCCATAGAGGACCGGTTGACTGGGAAATAACTCCAAGGCCTTATCGGCATCGGTATATACGCTTTGAAAATCCTGCAAATCATTGCTTATCATCAGCATCCTCTCCCAGATCAGGTAGTTGTCTTTCTCGTTTTGCAATACCTGCCGAAGTTGTTCACGTGCATCGGCCAGCTTTCCCTTGCGGATCAGGTACTCCGCATAAACGGTATAGACACGGTAATCATCCCCGTTGGTATTGACCAGGATGTTCACCAGTTCATTGACCTGATCATCGGTAAAGAAAGGCTTTTCAGGATCGGCTGTCATCATCAGGTAATACTGGATCTTGGTATCCACTTCAACGGTTTTGTTTCCAAAACCTTTGCGCACATATTCCCATGATTTTTCCTTGTCTCCCTTTTCCCGGTAATAAGAGGCCAGTGAAAAGAGCACAAACCCGTTATCAGGATCTATTTCCAGGATCTTCATGTAATTCTTCAGGGCATTGGCATCATCTTTTTCCGAAAGATAAAAATCGGCCAGTAAACCATAGTAGCGGGGCTCTTTAGGATTCAACGCAATGAGTTTCTTAAGTTCTGCCAGAGCCTCCTTTTTCTTTCCTTCGGCCTGATAAATCTGCTGCTTTTCAACGGATATCTGGTCATTGACCCCTACCTTCTTTTCCAGTTCATTATAGGCCTTTAGTGCCAGATCGTACTTCTCGGCTGAACTGAGCAATGCCGCATTCATGTATAGGTATTCCAGGTTTTCAGGATCCTGTGCATACAGTTGCTGATACATATCGGCTGCCTTCTTGTATTGTTTGCCCTGCTGGTAAATCTGGGCCAGCAATAATTTGTACCACTTGTTCTCAGGACTTAAATTGATGGCCTTTTCCAGCAAAAGGGAAGCACTGGTCTGATCACCATTTCCACTGTGGATCTTGGCCAGCTCAAACATGGCAGACGATGAATTGGGATTTATCTCCATGCACTTTGAAAACAGTGCAATGGCAGCCTGCTGGTTGCCGATCATCTTTTGCTTCAGGGCTTCGATAAAAGTGTATTCAAACTCATTTTTATCATCTTCCGAAACAGTTGCTTCCTTGCTTTCCTGCTTGGCCTTGGCTGACGACTTCACCCGTTTCTGCGCTGATGCACAGGAAGCGCTGAAGAGGAAAACAACTACAAAATATACTATCAGTTTGTTCTTCATTCTTTTTATTTTTTACCCGTATGTCCAAAGCCACCGGCCCCACGGTCGGTTTCTTCCAGTATTTCAACCAATTCCCACCCAATATGTTCATGCTTTGCGATGACCATCTGACAAATTCGCTCACCATGCTGGATGACGAACTCTTCATTGGACAGGTTAATGAGGATAATGCCCACTTCACCACGGTAATCGGCATCAATTGTCCCCGGAGAATTCAATACCGTAATTCCCTTTTTCAATGCCAACCCGCTTCTTGGACGGATCTGGGCTTCGAAGCCTACGGGCAACTCGATGAATAATCCTGTTGGAACCAGTACTCTTTCCAGGGTTTTTAACACGATGGGTTCTGTAAGGTTGGCCCGAAGATCCATTCCCGCAGAATGCACTGTACTGTACTCAGGAAGGGGATTATTGGATTGGTTGACGATTTTAACGATCATTTTTATACGGATTCTGGTTCTTTAAATCTAAAATATTCAAGCTGCTAAGATAGGGATTTATACCTTGAATATAAAACAGGAAGGCTTTTCAATTAACAATATTTAAGACGATTCAACCACCATAAAATCTGCCATGATCTTATCGGAAATAAACAATCCCGCATCATTGATGCAAACCTTGCCCGAGGTGCAGACCAGGTGACCTGATTTTAGGTAGGCTTCTTTTGATTTCTGAAAATGGGTGAAATACTTTGGGGAAAAAGTGCTTTGAATCATGTCTTCGGAGATGCCCCAAATGGTGCGTAAACCGGTAATGATACAGTCGTTGTACTTGTCTTGTTCGCTAAGAATTTCACTTTCAAAATAACTCTGATCGTTCTCCAGTCCATCCAGATACCTGGATATCGAGGATACATTCCAGCGGCGGCTGACCAAATCGTAGGAATGGGCCGAGGGACCAATACCCAGGTATTTCTGGCTCTTCCAGTAGGAAGTATTGTGCCGGGAATAAAGGCCAGGCTTGCAGAAATTGGAAATCTCGTAATGCTCAAACCCGGCTTCTTTGAGTATTTGAATCATCATCTCGAATTGCTGAAGGCTCAGTTCATCGGGCAATTCTTTCAGTAACCCTTTTTTGAGCCGGTCGTAAAAAACAGTTCCCTCGTGGTAGGTAAGGTTGTAGGCTGAAATATGCTCAACATCCAGCTCAACGGCAATGCGCACGTTCCGCTCCCATTCTTCTATCGTCTGGTTGGGTAAGCCGTAGATCAGGTCGATGCTGATGTTTGAAAAACCGGCCTTTTTAGCCCATTTGACCGATTGTATAGCCTGCATCACCCCATGACGCCTGTTCATCAGTTGAAGGTCTGATTCCGAGAAAGACTGCACTCCCATGCTAAGGCGGTTAAACCCGATCTGCTTCAATGCCGACAGAATGGCCTGGGATAGATCATCCGGGTTGGCTTCCAATGTTATTTCTGCATCTTTAGCAACCTGGTAATGCTCATTGATGGTGCTTATAAGGTCTTTCAACTCATCAATGAGCAAAACAGAAGGGGTTCCGCCTCCGAAATAAATGGTATGAATGACTTCGGAATCCAGCTCCGGGGCCCTGCTTTGCAGTTCTCTTTTTAATCCTTCCAATAACCTTGCCTTCTGGCTGATATCGGTGGATTTAAAAAAATCGCAATAATGACATCGTTTTCTGCAAAAGGGAATATGAATATAGATTCCTGACAAGTGATCTGGTTTTAGAGTTTGATCAGATCCTCAAATCCTGTCATGTCTCCCAATATACCGGCAATGCTTGTTTCCTGGTAGAACAGCAACAACTGTGCACGGATAGGGCCAAAACGACTATGTACAGGACAGGGTTTCTCCGCGTTTTCATGGGTGGAACAGGCTTGCATCCCAATGAGGCAATTCCTGAAAAAGTCATCGCCATCTACGATTCTCACAATGTCGTAAAGCGATATTTCACTGGTCTTTTTTCCCAATCCAAAACCTCCATGAGGTCCCTTGGTGGATACCAGCACTTTTTGTCTAACCAGGTTTTGAAGAATCTTCCCTAAAAAAGGCGTGGGGATCATCAGGTCTGAAGATATCTTCTTGATCCCGATTTTGGTACCGTCTTCGGAATATTTACCCAGATAAATGAGCGCCCTTACTGCATATTTACACGTGTTGGATAGCATAGGTTTTATTTTTTAGTGGTCCATTGTTTACTAAACGACTGATCAGCCAATTTCGGCAGTTGTTTCTTTTCTCCCAGGGCGTTGGCACCTAAACGGGTAATTGCATTTTTTGTTTTCCCTCCCATCATATCCAACCGGCTACGTTTGGCAAAGGCATATTCATAGGCTTTCATTCCCTGGTTCCATGAAAATGTCCCTGCTCCTGCCCTTACCGCATCTCTGCGGTTGATGAGCAACATGTGGTGCAGAGGAATCTTCACCGGGCAAACTTCTGTACATTTACCGCAAACCGAACAGGCCGAACTCAGGTGATTGTATGCCTTCAACCCTTTGAAAAAAGGTGTGATCACCGAGCCGATTGGGCCGCTGTAGGTGGCATCGTAAGTATCCCCGCCAATGTTTTTATAGATGG
>DMFR01000272.1:13389-13585 GCA_003450125.1 Prolixibacteraceae bacterium
GCCTCGTACTGGTCATCATTCTGGTAAAGCTCAGATCGTTTATTATCCAAAAGAATGACTATCATCTGTTCCGGCCCGTCTGTCTCTCCGGGTTTTCTAGGTCCTGTAATGAGTGAATTGTATACCGAAATCTGCTGTCCTGTTCCGTGTGCTGCCAGAAGCGGCCACATCAGACCCAGGTCTTTCATCCGGGGAA
>DMFR01000272.1:13730-14378 GCA_003450125.1 Prolixibacteraceae bacterium
ACCCAGGTCTTTCATCCGGGGAATTACCTTTTCAATCCCTGCAATCACAATGTGGATCTTGGGAAAGGAAACGGTCATCAGTGCATTGCCTTCATTTTCCGTTAAACAGATTCCCCCTACATCGGCTACCAGGAAGTTGGCCCCCGTGATTCCTACATCAGCCAAAGTAAACTTCTCTCTAAGTTTCTTCCTAACAAAGTCGGTCAGGTATTCAGGTGAACTCCCTTCCGGGGTGTTGAATTTCTCGGTAAACAGTTCAGCAATATCCCCCCTTGATTTGTGCATACAGGGCGTTACAATGTGGTAGGGCTTTTCCCCTGCAAGCTGTACGATGTATTCACCCAGATCGGTTTCAAGCGATTCAACTCCTATTTCTTCCAGGTGGTGGTTCAATTCAATTTCCTCGGTCGTCATGGACTTGCTCTTGACCACCGTCTTTGAATTGTTCTCTATCAGTATTTTTTTTATAGACTCAATGGCCTGATTTTCATCTTCAGCCCAAATGACCGAAGCGCCATTGTCAGTTATCTTCTTCTCAAATTCCAGTAAATAATCATGCAAATGATTGACGGCCAACGATTTCTTATACGAAGCACGTGTCTTAGCCAGGTCAAGGTTGGAATATCTTTTCATTGCACGGTCTACAGC
>DMFR01000272.1:14410-15481 GCA_003450125.1 Prolixibacteraceae bacterium
GGTCTACAGCCGCGTCGTATTTGGAGATATTAAACTTGATCGTTGCCCGGTGCTTTAAATCGAAGGCAACCTCTTCAGACTTTTGCAAAAATATTTCTTTTTCCTTTGACATTGCTAACAGGGTATCTTGTTGATCCTTCTTTGATGCCGGCCTCCTTCAAAAACAGTTGACATAAAGGTACGTACAATTTCAATAGCTTGTTCATCAGTTATAAAACGGGCTGGAAGGGCACACACATTGGCATCGTTGTGCTGACGCGCCAAAGCTGCTATTTCAGGCATCCAGCAGATAGCCGAACGTATCCCCTGATGCTTGTTGGCTGTCATGTTGATCCCGTTTCCGCTGCCGCAAAGGGTAATTCCCATGTCAAATTCTCCCTTGGTAACTGCCTCAGCCAAAGGGTGGGCATAGTCGGCATAATCGCTGCTTTCATCCGTGAATGCACCGAAATCCTTGAACTCAATTCCCTGACCCTGAAGGTATTTCAGGACAGTTTGTTTGCGTTCAAACCCGGCATGATCGCTCGCTACGGCTATTTTCAATTCTTGCATAATGAAGTGGAATAAAATGTAAAAATAATACTTAAAAGTATTTTATTGGACTATCGTTTAATAAAACTTTGTATTTCCTTTTTTTCAGCAAAATAGACCACCACCAGAAAGGCAGAAAACAAGCTGAAGTTTAGACCATATTGCCAGAAGGAAGCTGAAAGATGGACATCATCCGAGATAAAATAAAGCCCTACAGCCACGGCAAAATAAAACAGTATCCGCTTCAGGTCATAATCCACCCGATAATATCTCTGACCAACGACATAAGATATGACGGTCATCAGTACAAAGCAAATCAGGGTGGCATAGGCCGCTCCCATGTATCCCATTATTGGTATCAAACCCACGCACAGCACGATGGTCAGCAAGGCTCCGATGCCTGCTATCCAGGCGCCCATCCATGTTTTATCGGATAATTTGTACCAAAGCGAAAGGTTAAAATAAATGCCCAGGAACAGGTTTCCCATTAATACTGAAGGAATTACTTTTAATCCCGAATGATATTCCGGTCCTATAATT
>DMFR01000272.1:15568-19662 GCA_003450125.1 Prolixibacteraceae bacterium
AGGAATTACCTTTAATCCTGAATGGTATTCGGGCCCGATGATCACTTTAAAGACATCAATAAAAAGGGTGATTCCAAGGAAGATAAACAACCCGAAAATGATAAAATATTTCATCACCCGGGCATAAATGACCCTCGAATCACTGCTTTTCTGGTGACTGAAGAAAAACGGTTCAAAGGAATAACGGAAGGCCTGGATAAACATGTTCATCACCACGGCCAGCTTATAGTTAGCCCCATAGATACCCAATTGTTCCATAGGCTTCTGGTCAGCAGGAATAAGCTTTGGAAGGATGATTTTATCCAGGTTCTGGTTGATCATCCCTGCAATTCCAACCAGCAGAATAGGGAAGGAGTACCAAAACATTTCCCTGAAAAGACCCCAGTCAAACTCAAGCTTTATTTTCCTGATTTCCGGCAGCAGCATGATCAAGGTAATGACCGAGGCAATCAGGTTGGAAATAAACACATACCCCACGCCAATTGCAGGATCATAAATCAGTCGGATCAGGCTCTCCGGGTTTGACTTCAGGATATGAGGGCAAATCGAAAGGAAGAAAATGTTGAAGAATATATTGAAGAATATATTGACCAGTTTTAACGTGGCAAACCTAACTGCTTTCCCTTCCAGGCGCAGGTTGGCAAAAGGGATGGATGTCGCGGCATCCAGGGCCACGATGATCGCCAGCCACTTGATGAAATTCTCACTGTTGGGATAATCCAAAAACCCTGAAATAGGGCCTGAAAACAAATAAGTCAGCAATACAAAAAGCACCGAACTGCCAAACAATGAAATGGCACTGGTCGAATAAATCTTATTGTTCTTATCATTGCTCTTGTTGGCATACCTGAAAAATCCGGTTTCCATGCCGAAGGTTAGAAACACCAGAAAAAAGGCCACGTAGGAATATAAATTGGTCACCACTCCATATTCTTCGGGAAGAAATATACGCGAATGATAGGGCACCAGCCACCAGTTAATGAATCGACCAACTATGCTGCTCATTCCATAAATGGCAGTTTCCCCGGCAAGTTTTTTTAATGAACCCACTATCTTAAAATTTTGGCCAAATATAGACAAACCAATTCTTTTTGCGCCCAAGGCCGTTCAATTCTAAATAAAAAGGGTTCTTGTCCCCTTCAAATGCTACCCGGCCAGGGATTGCCTTATACCTTCTTATTTGTTTCTGTAAGCTTTCTGTAAGTTAACTGTAATGTATCTGTAATAAAACTATACAGATACATTACAGTTAACTTACAGAAAGCTTACAGAAACAAATAAGAAGGTATCAAGCAATCCTTAACCGGGTAGGAGGTTGACTGTGTCGTATCTCATTTGTTTTGTGGCAATGTCATTGAAAAATACAAAGGAGTCCGAGACCATGATCGGAGCGTCATGCCGAACTGGTTTCGGCATCTCCTCAAACATGCTCTACCTTACCTTTAATGCATAAATGGGATTGTGGGTTTTACAGGAGATACCGAAACCAGTTCGGCATGACGCTTCGATCATGGTTCCGGTGGACTTTATATCTTTAAAGAATATTGCGGTAAAACAAATAAGACACGACTTACATCAAAACTTATCTCCGTACTTTTTAATTTGTTTTATCTTTGAAGCCTGTTATTTTATTTAATATTTACAGAATGAACCTCAGACTATTCGCCGCTTTTATCGTCTTATCCCTTTTTGTCAGCTCTTTTTCATGTTCCAATCAGTCAAGTAGGGAAAGAAAACCAGTGGTACAGATAAAAATAGAATCAGTTAACCGAAAGATTGTCTTTGGCGACGATGTTACAATAGGCATTTCAGTCAAGGTGAAAGATGGCAGCCTGAAGGAAACCAGGATTTATATCGATACCGTTCTGGTCACTTCAAGCCCGCAGGCTGAATTCTCGTATTCACTCAAGAAGTATGAAAGCCTAGGAAAGCATACCCTGAAAGCCGTTGCAACGAAAGCGGATGGGACACAAGGGGAGTATTTCAAATCCTTTGAGGTTTTATCTGATATAGTGCCTGAAAAATATGGCTATGAGTTGGTTCAGAGCCTGCCTCACAACCCTGCCTTCTTTACCGAAGGGTTGGAAATACACAATGGATTCTTGTATGAAAGTACGGGACAAAATGGCCAGTCAGCCCTCTATAAGACCAACCTGAAAACAGGCAAGGTTGTACAGACAGTTAAGCTTGCTGACCGCTTTTTCGGGGAAGGAATCACTATATTCAATAACCGTATTTATCAGCTTACCTACAAAACAAAAGTGGGGTTTATATATAACCTTGACAATATGGCCCTGGTCGACAGCTTTCATTTTGCATCGGCCGAAGGGTGGGGAATGACCCATGACGAGAAGTATCTGATCATGAGCGACGGTACAAGTTCATTGACTTACCTTGATCCTGTAAGCTGCAAAGCGGTTAAAAAGCTTCAGGTATATGATGACAGGGATGCTGTTGTTTATATCAACGAACTGGAATATTCAGAAGGCTTCATTTATGCCAATGTATGGACCACTAACCTGATCATAAAAATTGATTCCAAGACCGGAAAAGTAGTTTCAAAGATGGATATGGACGGCATTTTAAGCATGGTTTCAAACCCCAATGCACAGGTGGATGTGCTCAATGGAATCGCCATTGATCCGGTGACTGGAAAGATGTATATCACCGGAAAACTGTATCCAACCCTGTTTGAAATAAAGCCTGTTAAAAAAGGGTAGGGCTGTCCCCGTAATGAATCCTTCCAAGGTGTTTGTAAGCCAGTTCGGTCACTTCCCTTCCCCGGGGAGTGCGTTTTAAGAAGCCTTCCATGATCAGAAAAGGTTCATAGACCTCTTCTATGGTTCCGGTATCTTCACCCACGGCGGTAGCAATGGTGGAAAGGCCGACAGGACCGCCCTTGAACTTGTCAATGATGGTAGTGAGAATTTTGTTGTCCATTTCATCCAGACCATATTTGTCGATGTTCAAGGCCTCAAGGGCATACAAGGTAATGGCAAGATCGATCTCACCGGTACCTTTTACCTGTGCAAAATCACGCACACGGCGCAGTACGGCATTCACAATACGAGGAGTACCACGGCTTCGGGATGCAATGGAAACGGCAGCCTGATCGTCTATCTTTACATTGAGAATTTGGGCTGATCGTTTGACGATCTTGGTAAGGATATCCACGTCATAGTATTCCAGATGCGCTTTGATGCCGAAACGAGCCCTCAGGGGAGAGGTTAATAAGCCCGAGCGGGTAGTTGCACCAATTAAAGTAAAAGGGTTTAATTCGAGCTGTATGGACCTTGCACTGGGTCCCTTGTCAATCATGATATCAATCTTGTAATCCTCCATAGCCGAGTAGAGATATTCTTCCACAATGGGGCTCAGGCGGTGAATTTCATCAATAAACAAGACGGAGTTGGGTTCCAGGTTGGTTAACAACCCGGCAAGGTCACCCGGTTTATCCAGAACAGGACCAGAGGTGAGCTTCAGGGAAACGCCCAGTTCATTGGCTATAATATTTGAAAGGGTAGTTTTCCCCAGACCAGGAGGGCCGTGAAGCAGGACATGATCCAAAGCTTCCCCGCGCATCTTGGCAGCCCTTACAAAGATCTTCAGATTTTCAACAATCTTGTTCTGCCCGCTAAAATCATCAAATTCCAGGGGCCTTAATTGTTTATCGATGTCTTTATCATTATCTGACAAGGATTCTTCTCTGAAGTCAAAATGTTCGTTCATTGGTCGCTATATAATCAGGCCAAATGTACGCAAATTAAGTAAGGATCATCAAACCGGGATATCTAGTTTTTGGAAGATCGACTTTAGTTTTTCCACATCAAAGGGCTTGGCCATGAATTCATCCATCCCATAGGAGATGCACTTACTGCGGTCATTGTCCATGGTATTGGCCGTTAAGGCGATAATAGGGGTTCTTTTGCAGGCTTTGTTTTCCACTTCAACCTCCCTGATCTTAACGGTGGCTTCCAGTCCATCCATTACAGGCATCATGATATCCATTAAAATGACATCAAATTCCGATTCTGTGAATTTAGCCACAGCCTCTAAACCATTGTTGGCAACGGTTATAATGTGGTTATATTTCT
>DMFR01000223.1 GCA_003450125.1 Prolixibacteraceae bacterium
TTTTTAACTCTTAATTCGCATAATTTATTTCTTATAACCCCAATTTATTGGATTGATTCGATCAGGAAAATAGTACTCCTATTCGGAATAAATAATAACTGCAATCATAATTTTATATTTTCTATCTCAAAATCAAATACATTAACCATGTGCGGATTTGTAGGAATTCTAAATAAAAATGGTCTATTTGTCAGATCTGAGATTCTTCATAAAATGGCTACTGTCATTCATCACCGTGGTCCCGATGAAGAAGGGATCTTCATCGATGAAAACTGTGGTTTTTTTCACAAGAGGTTATCTATAATTGACCTTGCTACCGGACAACAACCAATGACTTTTGAGAATTTTACCATCGTTTTTAACGGCGAGATCTATAATTACATTGAACTTCGTGAAGAATTAATCCGAAAAGGGCACCAATTCAAGACAACTTCTGATACAGAAGTCATACTTCATTTGTACAAGGAATATGGAGATGAATTTGTCAACCGGCTTAACGGGATGTTTGCCTTCATTATTTATGACCAGGTTCACCGTAAAATTTACATTGCTAGAGACCATTTTGGAATCAAACCATTGTATTGGTATCACGACAAGAATCTGATTTTATTTGGAAGTGAAATCAAGGCCATCCTTGCACATCCCGAAATAAAGGCAATACCGGCTATGGAAAATCTTTATGAGTACCTCACCTTTCAGTTTATTATAGGTGAAGGAACGATGTTTCATAATATAAGCAAGGTCTTGCCAGGGCATTATATGACCATTGATTTAAACTCATGGAAACTGAAATCAGTAAACTATTGGGAACCCAATTTTTCAACCGATTTCTTTCACACGGAAAAGTATTTTATATCTGAATTGCAGAAGATCCTTGATGATACTATCATGCAGCAAATGCGAAGTGATGTTCCAGTCGGAACATACTTAAGTGGAGGAATGGATTCTTCCCTGGTGACAATTATGGCTTCACGTTTGGTAGATCACCCTTTAAAATCATTTAGCGGTGCATTTAATGAAGGTCCCGAATTTAATGAACTTCAGTATGCCAGGATCGCTGCTAAAAAGGCGAATGCAGAATTGTTTGAAATCTTCCCAACAGAACAGGAGTTTATTGATTTACTTCCCAAATTGATCTATCATTTGGACGAACCGGTTGCCGGTCCCGGACTGTTTCCGCAATACATGGTTTCCAAATTTGCTTCCAACCATGTCAAAGTGATCCTGGGTGGGCAGGGAGGAGATGAAATCTTTGGCGGATATGCCAGGTATTTGGTTGCTTATCTCGAACAAGCCATCAAAGGATCGATATTCGAATCAAATGAAGAAGCCGAGCACATTGTGACTCTTCGGTCGATATTACCCAATTTACCATCATTGAAACAATATCTTCCAATGATCAAAGGATTTTGGAAAGACGATGCATTTGAGCCGATGGACCGGAGGTATTATAACCTGATCAACCGGATGGGCTCGACCATCAATTTTCTACAGCCTGAATTTATCAACGGTAGAAATGAAAATGAAATATTTAGTAAATTTTCGCAACACTTTAATCATCCTGAAACAAAGAGTTATTACAACAAAATGACCCAATTTGACCTCACATCAAGTATGCCTGCTTTGTTGCAAGTTGAAGATAGGGTCAGTATGGCTGTTTCAATCGAATCCAGGGTTCCCTTACTGGACAGAAGAATCATTGATTTGATTTCAAGAATGCCTGCTAAAATGAAATTCAAAGGCGGAGAATTGAAATATCTGATGAAGCGAACCATAAAAAACACCATTCCTCCTGAAATTTTAAAACGCAAGGATAAAATGGGTTTCCCCGTTCCATTACATCTCTGGTCTAAAAACAATTCACGTGATTTTATTATGGATACCTTACTTTCGAAAAATGCAAAAGAAAGGAACATTTTGAATACACATTATATCGAAAAAATGATAAACTCAGAACAGCCATTCAGCAGGGGCCTTTGGGGCTTACTATCACTTGAGATATGGTTTAACCAATTTATCGATAAACCGTGGAAATCAAATGGAAAGGGCATCGGTGAGAAGATATTTGTAAAAGAAATATCCGTCTATCAGACTGATGACATTAACCTGGGTTCGATATAAATGATCAGTATTAATGTTGAACAGGGAATTCCTTTACCCCTGCATCTATAATACCAACGGGTAGATGAAAGCATTCTTTGCTCAAACCCTCTTTACAGGGAGACTATTTTTATCTTATACCAAAGCTATGTTTTTATATCCATGGAGTAGGGTTGGAATAGGCTTGAAGTAGGGTAGGAGTAAGGTTTGTATAGGGTTCACCACAGAAAAAGCATTCTCAGAAGGTGAAACGGTAACGTTTGATTGAGTAGTGCAATATAATCAATTCGCGCGATATTCAAACGAATTTATACTGACCTCTTGTTATTAATATAGAAATAGTCCGTCAGCCAAATGAATTTTCTCTAATTAGCATAAAAGTCATAAAAATAATCTGATTTATACAAGAAACTTCAATATCACTTTCTTTAT
>DMFR01000173.1:0-9121 GCA_003450125.1 Prolixibacteraceae bacterium
GTTGCGTGCCGAACTGGATGCAACTTCAAGTTTAAAGCTTGGGGAGTCAAAGATCGGCACGCAACTTTAAACTTTGAACCTTGAACTTTAAACTCTTTCATTTTAAAGCGTAATTTTGCACAAAATTGTTTCCCATGACAGCAGAGATGAAAGGAAGAGAACGACTTCCGCGATGGATGAAAATGCAAATGCCCAAAGGTGAAAGCTATTCTAAGGTAAAGAACCTGGTGACCCAACATCAGCTTCACACCATTTGTACCAGTGGTAATTGCCCCAATATTGGCGAATGTTGGAACCGGGGAACGGCTACCTTTATGATCCTGGGCAACATTTGTACCCGTAACTGCAAGTTCTGCGGTGTAACAACCGGCAAGCCTCTCCCACCCGATCCTAAAGAACCCATGCGCATTGCCCAATCGGTGCATACGATGCAACTCAAACATGCAGTGATCACCTCGGTTGACCGTGATGACCTGCCTGATTTGGGAGCGGGATTCTGGGCACAAACTATTCTTGAGGTAAAAAAGTTGAATCCAGCAACAACTATCGAGGTATTGATTCCTGACTTTCAAGGCAAGGCAGAATTGATTCAGAAAGTAATAGCAGCATCCCCTGAAGTGATTTCACACAACATGGAAACCGTTGAACGGCTCACCCCACATATCCGCAGTGCTGCAAAGTACCGCACCAGCCTTGAAGTCATTCGCCTCATTGCTTCCTCTGGAATTATAGCCAAATCAGGCGTTATGCTGGGATTGGGAGAGACGGAGGAGGAAGTATTACAGGTAATGGACGATCTTCGCTCAGTGGGCTGCAAAGTGATGACTATCGGGCAATATCTTGCCCCAACACTTGGCCACATACAGGTAGTTGAATACATCACTCCCGAGCAATTTGAACATTACCGAACAATCGGGCTTGAAAAGGGTTTCTCTTTTGTGGAAAGCAGTCCGCTGGTTCGCTCATCATATCGGGCAGATGCACATGTAAAGGCCTGAAGTGAAGTTTGAACCAATAAATTCAGTAATTTTGGGATCAAAGATATGCCTGAAGTGATGTATACCCTTGGAAAAGCTTGGTACGAAAATGACATGATTTGTATGATTCTTTCAGATAAAAAGGAGATTCGTTTCCCGGTATCGCTGAATGAAAAATTAAGAAATGCCACAAAATCACAAGTCAGTAATATTGAAATAATTTGTGCTGGAACAGGACTAAATTGGCCTGAATTAGATGAAGACTTATCAGTTACTGGAATTTTAGAAGGCAGATATGGTAAAGTATAATCGGTAGTTGAATTTATTTATTTAAATTTGAACATGGTTAAGGATAAAAACATATTGCAAAAAATTAGAGAGTTGGTTAATTTAACAGACCCTTCTGCAACTGTAATTTTATATGGCTCTCATGCTAGAGGTCAGAATAATAAACAATCAGATATTGATATTCTGATACTTATAGATCGTGATAAAATATCTTATTCTGAAGAACAAAAGTTTAAATATCCATTGTATGATTTGGAATTTGAGACTGGTAAGATTATAAGTCCTATTATTCTTAGTCGCAAAGAATGGGAGACTCGACATGCTATAACCCCATTTTATAAGAATGTCAAAAAAGATGGGGTCCTATTATGACAGGAGATACAGAAGACTTGATAAAATACAGAATGAGTCGTTCTCTTGAAACTATTATTGAGGCCGAAACGATGATTAAGAATGGATATTGGAATGCTTCAGTAAACCGGATTTATTATTCATGTTATTATGCCGTTAGCGGGTTATTGCTTAAGAAGTCTATAGAGACCAATTCTCACAAAGGCATAAGACAAATGTTTGGATTGCATTTTGTCCACACTGGATTGGTTCCAAAAGAAGATGGACGTTTCTTTTCTGATCTCTATGACAGAAGACAAACTGGAGACTATGATGATTACATTTTATATGATGAAGAGGTCGTGATGAATTTATTCAATAAAGCCAAAGAATTCATAACTAGAATGGTTGAATTGTCAAATCGCAATAATATATAGTAGAGCACTTCATCAAGTAATTCAGACACATTTATTGGTATGGCAAATTTCAGTTACGAAGACCTCGGTCTGAAAGATTATAAGGAATGCTGGGATTACCAGGAAATCCTCCACCAACAAGTGGTGAATGATAAGCTGGCAAGCAAGAAAAGCAGTGACATCAATCGATTCTTATTGGTCGAACATCCACATGTATATACCCTTGGCAAGAGTGGTGACGAGCACAACCTGCTGATCAATGGTGATTTCCTAAAGAAAATTGAAGCCGTCTATTACAAGATCAACCGGGGAGGAGACATTACCTATCATGGTCCCGGCCAATTAGTAGGGTACCCAATCATTGACCTGGAGAACTACAAGATCGGAGTAAAAGATTTCATCTTTAAAATGGAACAGGCCATCATTCAAACCATTGCTGAATATGGGTTGGATGGCTCATTGAAAGATGGAGCAACCGGTGTTTGGCTCGATGCCACGATTCCTGCCAAGAGTAGAAAGATATGCGCCATCGGTGTCCGCATTAGCCGGTATGTTTCCATGCATGGTTTTGCCCTGAATGTAAATACCGACATGCGTTATTTCAATTACATCAATCCCTGCGGGTTCCAAACCTATGGAGTTACTTCCATCGAAAAAGAACTGAGCCGCAAGATCGACCTTCAGGAAGTAAAAGAAATTGTGAAAGGGAAATTTAACGCGATCTATTAACTAGTGAGGATTTGTCCCCGAGTGCTCAGGGTCATTCTTTAACCAATCATTTCTGATCCTTAGCAAAAGGCATCCCCAAAAACTCAGGATCAAAGATCTCCGGTTAAACAATCTCCCAATCTAGCGGGACAAATCCGGATTAGCTGGATATTGTTTCATCAATTTGAAAAGTCTTATTTTTTTCTTCTTCAATTTTAAAGATAACTTTTGCTAATGGGTCTGGACATTGCCATTCATTAAGAGTATCTAATAATCCCTCACCATCTTTTGTTTTTATTATTGCTCCAGTTATTGGCTGCAATATACTACCCAAAGCAAAAATACATATACCTTGATTTGGGGGTAAGACTAGTTTTGCATTTCTAATAAAAAATGTCTAACCTACTTTTGACCGTCCACATTTTCCTTCAACCTTAATACAAGTTATTTTTAAATTTTTAAATTGCATAATTGCACTATTTCTAATTTTCTATAAATAATCCTCTCTGGGTGGAGTAAAAGTATCAATAATAATTCCTGGCTCAATTACTTCGAATGCGTGCAAAACGTTTTCTCCTAATGTATATGAATCTCCGGTAGTAATTATCTCATCACTATCTTTAAGTTTAATTTTATATACTCCTGAAATTACGTATCCATTCTGTTCATTTGGATGTTTATGAAAAGGTACATCATCACCTTTTGTGAAATTCATTCGAGTTATCATAGATTTCTCTCCAACTGCCAATACTTCAAAAGCTACACCTTTAAATTCTCTCTTTTTCCCGTTTTCAGATTTAATAATCATACTATAAGTTTTAATTATTTCTCATCATTGAATTTTCACGTACTACTCTCTAGCTTGCCGTTAACGTCTGTGCATACGCCATATGCAGGTTATTTTCTTTATATACTCACTCTTCAGTAAGGACTAATCAGGCCCTCTTGCTCACCTAAAGTGAATAAACTTTCCATGTCATCTATCTTTTCCTTACTATCTAACATACTTCGGTCAAATGTAAGCATATACCCCAAATGACAAGCGCAACTTAAGCTATATTTTTAATCTTCAATGTCTCTTTGTCTCATATTAGCTTTGACCCGAAAATAGATACCTCCATTGGTGGTTGTACCGGATGAAATAGGTATTCCAGACCTATTTTCTGATACCTTTCTGATACTCATCTGATACCTTTCTGTATGGTGAGGTTACAGAAAGGTTACAGATGAGTTACACATGGGTTACAGATGACAGGAATGGAAGGGGAGGGAAAGGGAAGGGTGAATCGCTGTCTGTTGACCCCTCGCCCCATGCCCGATGCCTTCAGATGAACAGAGTGAAGTAAATTTTCCATAAAAAAAGGAAAGCCGGTCAATGCCGGCTTTCCTTTTTTGTTTTTATCAAAAACTGATCAAATCAAGGTTCTGTTTTTTATCACTAGCTTAAAAGAGCTTTTACTTTGTCTGAAATATCTTTTCCATCTGCTAAGCCGGATAGTTTTTTGGAAGCTATTCCCATCACTTTGCCCATTTCCTTGATACTTGTGGCACCTGCTTCGGCAATAATTGTCTTGATGGCTTCGGTTAATTCGGCCTCCGACATCTTTTGGGGAAGGTAGGTTTCAAACACTTTCACCTGGAACATTTCATGGTCATACAAATCCTCCCGGCCTTGTTCTTTGTAAATGTTGGCAGACTCAGTTCCCTGTTTGGCCAGTTTCTGGATAATCTTCAGGGCCTCTGGATCAGACAATTCCCCTGTTCCGCCTTCTGCTGATTTGGCTTCGAGCATCACTTTTTTGATACCGCGCAAAGCTTCGAGTTTTTCCTTTTCCCGGGCTTTCATTGCAGTCATTATATCACTGCTTATTTGGTCGAATAGATTCATCGTAAGGGGTTTTAATCAACGTTGTCGTGCAAGAATGAATTATTGTCCCGCAAAGTTACGCTATTATCTTCATCTGGTGAAATAGTAAAACGGGAAAGTTTTTCTTCAACCTTCTTTTTCAATCCTGAGAAGCGTAGGTTTTTTCTACGGTAAGCGGGTATATTTTCCAATTCATCCACAGCTTCCTCTGAAGTCTGGGTATAATCAACAGGCTCTTCAATTTCTCCGTAGGATTCTTTTTTTGGATTGTTCCCGTATAGGCCTTCAAATTCATCATACACGCTGGAATTCATCTCAAACTCAAAGGTCTTCTGTTTGATATTCTTCGAGCCATACAATTCGTTTTCAACCGAAGTCTTTGTTTCCGCCTTGACCGATGTAACGGATTCCTGGGCCTCATCATTGAGGGTGTGGTAGGTTTTTTCCTGATTTTTATTCATGGCCATTTCAGGGATACTGCTGGTACTAAAACCTGTGGCAATGATGGTCACCGAGATCTTATCGCCCAATGATTCGTCAACGCCATTACCCCAGATAAGGTCAGCCGAATTACCAGCCTTCTCCTGGATAAAATCAGTGATCTCACCAATTTCATCCATGGTGATTTCATCCGATCCAGAAGTAATGTTCAATAAAATATTGCGGGCCCCTAAAATATCGTTGTTATTCAGAAGCGGAGAATTCAAGGCTTCTTCAACGGCAATAATGGCACGGTTTACGCCTGAAGCGATGCCTGTACCCATCAAAGCAACCCCACTGTTGCGCATCACTGTTTCAACATCGGCAAAGTCAACGTTGATATAACCGGGAACAGTAATAATTTCAGCTATTCCCTTGGCAGCCGTAGCCAGGATATTATCGGCCTTGGCAAAGGCATCTGATATTTTAAAATCACCATACATTTCGCGGATACGTTCATTGTTGATCACCAAAAGTGAATCGACATGCGTCTCCATGGCAGCAATCCCTTCAACCGCTTGTTTGATACGACGGCGACCTTCATTGCGGAAAGGAATGGTTACAATTCCTACAGTCAGGATGCCCAACTCCTTGGCCGCCTGTGCAATTACTGGAGCGCCTCCGGTTCCGGTACCTCCACCCATTCCGGCAGTAATGAAAACCATCTTTGTATTGGTACCCAGAATTAATTTTACATCTTCAATGTTCTCAATGGCAGCTTCACGGCCTGTTTCGGGTTTATTACCGGCCCCTCTGCCTTCAGTTAGCGAAGAACCCAATTGAACCTTAAAGGGAACCGGACTGTTGACAAGGGCTTGTGAATCGGTGTTGCAAACCATAAAGTCCACATCACGAATTCCCTGATGGTACATGTGATTGACTGCATTTCCACCACCACCACCTACACCAATTACTTTTATGATAGAACCTGAATTCGAGGCGATATCAAAATTCATTATTTCGTTTGCCATGATCTTATATTTTTTCTGTTAATGATTCAATTTTACTGCATTTGTTCTGATTCAGGAGAGTCTTTTTCCTCAAAGAACTTTGAGAATTGCCTGGAAAACCAGCTATTGGTATCTTCGTGATTGGATTCACTGGCAAACTCACTTTTCCTTCTGGACTTTCGTTTGCCATTCTTCTCCTCTGGAACCCTGAACAATGGTTCTTCATTTAACACCTCCCTTTTGGAAGTTTCAGGCTCAACAAATGAACCCAGGAGTTCATCCTCAAGGTTGATTTCAAACCCATCGTCCACCATCGTTAACTCAACCACATCAGCAGGTCGCTGGAAGATGCGGTTAGGGTTTACATCGAACCCGGTAGCGATAATGGTTACACTGATCTGGTCACCAAGTCTCAAATCCATACCATTTCCCCAGATGATCGTTGCATCCTGACCTGCAGCATCCTGTAAATAATCAATGATTTCACCAATCTCGCCCATGGTAATTTCCTGGGTTCCGGAGATGATATTGAGTAAAATGTCCTTAGTTCCTTTGATGCTGCTGCTATCGAGCAGAGGTGATTCGAGTGCCTGTTGAACGGCTTTCATGGAACGGCCTTCGCCAGTAGCGAAGCCGGTACCCATCAGAAAGACTTCACTACCGGCCATGACTGTGCATACATCGGCAAAGTCGATATTGATATTTCCGTGAAGGGTAATGATTTCGGCAACCCCTTTTACTGCAGTAGTAATAATGTTGTCGGCTTTCTTAAAAGCGACAGATGCCGTCAGGTTTCCGTATATTTTATGCAGTTTTTCGTTGCTGATTACCAGCATACTGTCAACATGTTCTTTTAGTTTATCGATGCCTGCCCGGGCTTGTTCATATCTCCGTTTGCCCTCTGAAGGAGCGGGAAGAGTCACTACAGCAATGGTGAGAATACCCAATTCGCGTGCAAGTTGTGCAATAACAGGGGCAGCCCCTGTTCCGGTACCACCTCCCATTCCAGCGGTGATAAACACCATTTTGGTGGTACCTTCCAATACATTGCGGATGTCATCCAGATTTTCAATGGCAGCCTGTTCTCCCTGATCAGGCAGGTTACCTGCACCCCGGCCTTCGGTCAGGGTTACACCCAGCTGAATGCGAATGGGTACCGGATTGTTTTGCATCGCCTGTGCATCGGTATTGCAAATAATGAAGTCAACACCCACAATACCTTCCTCAAACATGTGTTTGACGGCATTACATCCACCTCCCCCAACACCAATGACTTTGATGATTGAAGAATTTGCATGCTCTATTCCGAAATTAAGTATTTCATCGATCATAAGGCAGACATGATTATATTAGTTGATAAGTCATTTCCGTAATCCCAGGGTTTAGTTTTTCACAAGTCCTGATTCATTTCTGTATCAGCCTGGTTTTCTTCGAAAAAACCAATTACCCCCTGAACAATTCTCTTTTGCATCTTTTCAACAATCCCAGGCTCGTTTGATTTTATCTTTAATTTTTTTCTCTTCTTGCCTACCTGGCCTTCTTCTTCGGCAGCCATCTTCATCAGACCCAGTACGGTTGAGTAACGTGGATCATCTACTTCTTTCCGAGCTATAAAGTTATTCAAGTTTGGCTTTCCTTTGCGAACATCAAAACCTGTCCGATACTTAATTAATTGGCTTAAATTGGGCAGCAAAGAAGTTCCTCCTGTAATGACAATTCCGGCACCCAGTTTATCCGCATATCCTGATTTCTTGATTTGGAAGGCGAATCCATCTACAATCTCCTCCATTCTGGCCTGAATAATATTTGCCAAAGCTTTAAAGGAGATCTGCCGTGGTTCCCAACCCTGAATTGGAATGGTAACCACCTTATCTTCAGGAGCAAAATCGGCAATAGCCTGACCAAACTGTACTTTCAGGGATTCAGCCTGCTTGACGGTAATAGAGCAACCTTCCTTAATATCGTGGGTAAGTACATTGCCCCCAAAGGGAACCATGGAAGTATAACAAAGCACTCCGTCGCAGAAGATAGAAATTTTGGTGGTTCCCCCGCCAATATCGACCAATGCAACACCGGCTTCCTTTTCATCCTCGGTCAGTACGACTTCAGAGGAGGCAATAGGGTCAAGAATAGGTTTTTGGACATTAATCAACCCTTTCTTGAAACAAGTGGTAATGTTCCTCAAATAGGCCTCAGGGGCAATGTGCACCTTGAAAGTGCCTTCAATCTTTTCCCCTATGGTGCCTACCGGGCTGGTGATCCCAGTTTCACTATCAATGGTATAAAATTCAGAATTAACGTGGTAAATGGACATATCCTCCGGAATATTGATCTGGCGGGCCTGTTCGGTCATTTGCAGAATATCGGATTCAGTAACAGAACGGTCGCGGCCAATGGTTCTCTGTACCCGAGCAGTTAAAGTGGTAAGATGTTGCCCGGAAATATTGACAAAAATGTTTTCAATGGTTTGACCGCAATCCCTTTCAGCCTGGCTAACAGCATCATTTACGGCTGCATAGGCCTCATCAACATTCAGGACTACCCCCCGTTTGATGCCGCGTGAAGCACTATGACCGAGGCCAATAATCTGGATTTTATTGTCTTCAACTTTCTTTCCGGCAAGGGCTACCACTTTTGTTGAACCGATATCAACTGCTGCAAAAATTACTTCGTTCTTGTCCATAATTTATTTTTTTGTACAAACAACCTGGTTCTGATATTTTACACTGATGGCTTTATATTTGTTCCAACCTAAATTCTTAAATCCTTGTTGGTAAACTGCTTTTAAATTCCTTAATTTAAACTCATAATCTTCCGGCTTGCCAAATTCAATCAGGTAGTCGCCCACCTGCGGAATTATGAGCAATTCTCCGTTTGGCTGGATTAAGACTTGTTCAATAATCGCTCTCCAGAATTCATCCTTGTTCACAAAATCAGCCATTTTGAGCAAATTCGTCTTTACTGTTTCATCCGGGAACGTACCAGAGGCAATCATAATCCGTTCAATATATTTGGATGAAATGGGAATCTTTGTTCCTTGCATATCCAGATAATAATCTTCAATAGCGGTTTTTATTCGCAGAACAGGGGTCCGTTCACCAACAT
>DMFR01000173.1:9193-11402 GCA_003450125.1 Prolixibacteraceae bacterium
GGTCCGTTCACCAACATTGATGATCAGCTTCCCACTGAAGGACAAACCATGAGCTTCAATCTTCCGGTAGATTTCTACATCTTTCAACGTGGTAAAGGTGCTGAGTTTTGTTTCTAGTAAGTCAATATTAATATCCGACAATCGGTGCCCAACAATCGGTTCTCCTGACTTTTCGATCATATCGGCTATTTCTTCCTCGTCATAAAAACGCGGAGAATTAGGACTGATAAAGACAACAATTGACTTGCACCTCACCTCTTCCCGCTGGGCATAGGCGTAATAAATTGTAAATCCGACCACACCGACCAGGCACAACCATCCTAATATGACCAATATCTTTTTAACTATTTTCATTCTTCAATAATTGCTCTTTTACCGGTTGAACCAATGTATCGATATCTCCGGCACCCATCATCAATACGATTCCCGGCTTAAATGACCTTGCCTGTGCGGCTAACTCTTTTTTATTGCACAATCTCTTGTTTGGATTCGTTACCTGATTAAAAATCAATTCAGATGTAACCCCCTCCATTGGAAGTTCACGTGCCGGATAGATATCCAACAGCACAACCTCATCCAGTAAATCCAGACTTTTGGCGAACGAGGAAGCAAAATCTTTCGTCCGGCTATAAAGATGCGGCTGAAAGATGCCGGTTAATGTCCGACCTTTGTAGATATCCCTTACAGATTGAATTGTTGCCCTCATTTCTTCAGGATGATGTGCATAATCATCAATGAGCACAAATGTTCCATTATTTAATTGAATATCAAAACGTCTCTTTACTCCTGAATAGCTTGCCAAGGCACTGCGGATTTCATCTGGGGAAACGCCCGCCAGAATTGCCAGAGCCGAAGCAGCAACGGCATTCTCCACATTCAACAATCCCGGGTAATTGAGTACCAGTTTTTCAATTCTCAATTCAGGAGTCTTCAGATCAAACTGGTAGAAGCCTTCTTTCAATGTTACATTTTCAGCACAGAAATCTGCCTCTTCAGTAATTGAATAATTAAATATACGTATGTTTTGAAGGTCCTCGCTAACTGAAAGACCTTTTTTCAGCACCAGCGAACCTCCTTCTTTCACCTTGCCTGCAAACAATCGAAAGCTTTCAATCACCTTTTCATGAGAACCGTATATATCAAGGTGATCGGCATCCATCGAGGTAATTACCGCCAGTTCGGGTTTAAGTTGTAAAAACGAGCGGTCAAATTCATCGGCTTCTGCCACAATCCAAGGGCTGCCTGTATGGTCAATCAACAGATTGGTCTGGTAATTCTTTGAAATCCCACCCAAAAAAGCAGAACAGCCTGTTACAGATGACTTCAGAATATGGGCTGTCATGGTAGATACAGACGTTTTTCCATGAGTCCCGGCAACAGCAATGGTGCGTTGGCTGTTGCAGATAATTCCAAGGACTTCAGCCCGTTTGTGGATAATGAAACCAAGGTCAATCAAGAAATTCAATTCCTGATGATTGGCTGGAACAGCCGGTGTATATACAATGAGGGAGTCTTCAACATTCAGTCCAGAGGGCAGCAACTGAGGATTATCCTGGTAATGCACTGCAATCCCTTCCTTTTCAAGCTGAAGGGTCAATTCTGTTGATGTACGGTCGTACCCGGAAACAGCGATGCCCTGACTCGCAAAATAACGTGCCAGAGCGCTCATCCCAATACCTCCGATTCCGAGGAAATATGCTTGTTTTATGTCGGCCAGTTTCTGCATTTTACGTTTTTACTACTCCCAAAATTACATCAACAATATCTCTTGCGGCATTTGGCCGTGCTAATTTCTTTATATTTTCAGAAAGGCTTTTTAAGCGTGTTTCATCAGAAAGCAAATTGAAAGTCTGTTGAAACAGCTTCCCTTTCGAGTCTGTATCTTTAATTAAAATAGCGGCATGGTTTTCAACCAGTGCCATGGCATTCTTAGTTTGGTGATCTTCAGCCACATTGGGTGAAGGAACCAAAATACATGGTTTGGCAAGTAAACAGAGTTCAGAAATAGTTCCGGCCCCTGCACGTGAAATCACCACATCGGCCACCGCATATGCCCAATCCATATGAGAAATAAATTCCAAGGGATATAGATTTTCAGGACCATCGGTTCCTAGGCGTTCCACCATTTCCTTGTAATAATAACTTCCTGTCTGCCAGATGATCTGCACCCCCGATTGGCGGATAAGATCAAGATTAGCCATCACACTCT
>DMFR01000173.1:11531-20446 GCA_003450125.1 Prolixibacteraceae bacterium
CTCGTTAATGGCACGGGCACCTAAGCTTCCTCCAATAATCAAGACTACCGGCTTTTCTTTATCCAGTTTGAAATATTCATACGCCTCGTTTTTATTGACCAGGGCCTCAATCAGGTGTTTGCGCACAGGATTCCCAGTGAGCACAATTTTCTCCTTCGGGAAATACCTCTCCATATTTGGATAAGCTACACATATCTTTTTCACTTTCGAAGACAACAGTTTATTGGTGATCCCGGCATATGAATTTTGTTCCTGCAATACTGTAGGCACTCCCTTCCGAACGGCAGCCTTTAAAACTGGGCCACTTGCAAATCCACCCACTCCAATAGCCACATCAGGTTTAAAATCAGCAATAACTTTATTGGCCAGACGCATACTCTGAAATAATTTCATAAAAAAGCCAAGCATTTTAAAGGAAGGCTTACGCGGGAAACCCACTACCGGCAGACCGATAATCCGGTAGCCAGCCGCAGGAACACGTTCCATTTCCATCTTGCCAAGAGCACCTACGAAAAGGATTTCTGCTTCAGGCAACCTTTCCTTCAGTTCATTGGCAATAGAAATAGCCGGGAAAATATGTCCCCCCGTTCCTCCTCCACTCACTATGACTTTTAACTTCTTCATATCACAAAGGCTGATCTTCGTTGGGTACATCCACAATAACCAGTTGTTCAGGTGCAGCTTTGTCTTTTTGATTGTTTGCACTCACTGCTAAAATAATCCCGAAAGATGCGGCAGTAAACAACATGGACGACCCGCCCATACTCACCCATGGCAATGGCTGACCTGTTACAGGAGCTGCTCCCACGGAAACAGCCATATTAATAAAAGCCTGAAATACCATCAATACAATCAATCCTGCGACCATAAATGCAGGAAAGGTCCGATCACACCTCCGAACAATAATTACCCCCCTAAACAGCAGAATGAGGTATAACATAGCCAGGAACAGACCTCCGACAAAACCATATTCTTCTATAAAAATGGCATAAATAAAATCATTATACCCTGCTTCCATGTAATTACTTACCTCGCTGTTTCCAGGACCTTTGCCAAACATTCCACCTTCAAATACAGCCAGTTTCGCATAATCGGCTTGTGTGGTTCCCACCATCGCATTGGCATCACCTTTGGTAAAATCGACAATTCGTTCCTTAAAGGTATGTACACGTCCAAAGCTGGCAGGCATTAAATCAGCGGTAAAAAACAATAGAACAGCCAATATGATACCTGCTGCGGCAAGCAGTGAAAACAACTTTATAGGTACCCGGGCAATTAACATCAAAACCATAACGCTTAAAAAGATCAGCGCTGCTGTTGAAATATTGCTCATGAATATCAGAAAGCAAACCACACCCGAAACACCTGTCACCCACCAAAAAGCCTTTTTCATTTCCTCATCGGTTTTCTGCGATTTAGACAACATTCGGGATGCAAACAGGATAAGGGATATTTTAGCCAGCTCTGATGGTTGGAAACTAAAGAATCCCACATCCAGAGAACGTGAAGTCTCCTGGTCTGCATTACCTGCAAATTTAAACTGGATAATGGCTACCAGGAGTGCAAATATGGTAACGCCTATCATAATGGGCGATAACTTGAAATACACAACCACAGGAACAATATTTACAAGTAGAAGCATGATCCCGAAACCTGCCAGAATAAAAACAATCTGACGGATCAGGTAATAGACCGTATTCCCATTTGCTTCGCGATAGGCCAGCTTTCCTGTCGCGCTATAAACAATTACAAGCGAGACAAGCGACAAAAAAATCAGCACCACCCATAGTGTCCGGTCGCCCTTGAATATTTTAGCCAGCTGAGTTGCCATTTTACAATTCCTTTACTGCATTTTTAAACTGATAACCACGATCTTCATAGTTTTCAAACAAATCAAAACTGGCACAGGCCGGCGACAACAGTACAGTATCGCCATTTTTAGCCAGGAAATAAGCCGAACGTACAGCGTCTTCCATAGACTGGGTTTCAACCATGTCAATTCCAACATTCTTAAAGGCTTCCAGAATCTTGGAGTTGTCGATTCCAAGGCAAACAATGGCCTTCACTTTTTTCTTCACCAATTCGGACAACTGACCATAATCGTTCCCCTTGTCAATGCCCCCGACAATCCATACCGTTGGCTGGCTCATGCTTTCCAGGGCATACCAGGTCGAATTGATGTTGGTGGCTTTTGAATCATTGATGAATTCAATGCCATGAACTTTCAAAAACCGTTCCAGCCGATGTTCAACGCCTTTAAAGTCGGCCATGCTCTCACGGATGGTTTCATTCCTGATATTAACAGCCATTCCTGAAATACCCGCAGCCATCGAGTTGTAAGTGTTGTGATTTCCTTGTAATGCAATATCTAAGATCGACATAGTAAATATATTTTGTTTCCAGTTAATAATCATGTTGTTGTCTATTACCCCCGCACCTTCTGCAGGAGGCAGCCCCAGGCCAAAAGGGACACATTTGGCAGCCATTTTTCTTTTACTCATTTCTATCTTCAGTACCGGATCGTCGCTGCACCAGATGAATACATCCTGTGCTGTCTGATTTTGTGCTATGCGAAACTTCGAATCGACATAGTTTTCCATTTTATAGTCGTACCGATCCAAATGGTCAGGGGTGATATTGAGGAGAATAGCGATATCAGCTTTAAAATCAACCATTCCATCCAGTTGAAAGCTGCTCAGCTCAATCACATAATAATCAAAATCCTTTTCAGCCACCTGTCCTGCAAAACTTTGCCCTACATTCCCGGCCAATCCTACATGATACCCCGCCTTTTGAAGCATGTGATAAGTCAACAAAGTCGTAGTCGTTTTCCCGTTACTTCCAGAGATACATATCTTTTTTGCTGAAGTATATCTTCCTCCAAATTCAATTTCAGAAATTACCGGAACCCCTTTTTCTTTCAGTTTCTTAATCAGGGGAGCCTTTTCCGGTATGCCTGGGCTTTTAATGACTAGATCTGCATTAATAATTTTCTCTTCCGTATGCTGACCTTCCTCAAAATCGAATTGTCGGTCTGTCAGCTCCTTTTTGTATTTTTCCTTTATTACACCCAAGTCGGATACAAACACGTCAAAGCCTTGCTGACGCGCCAGGATGGCTGCACCAACTCCGCTTTCTGCGGCTCCCAATATGACTGCCCTTCTACTCATTTTTCTTAACGCATTTTCAATGTTACTATGGTCAGTACCGCCAGAATAATGCCTACAATCCAGAAACGGGTGACAATCTTTGCCTCCGGAATCCCCATTTTCTGAAAGTGATGATGAATTGGACTCATCAGAAAAACCCTGCGTCCTTCACCATATTTCTTTTTTGTATATTTGAAATAGGCTACCTGAATAACCACCGATAAGTTTTCGACTAAAAAGATTCCGCACAGTATAGGGATCAGGAATTCCTTCCTGATGATCACCGCAAAAACAGCCAGTATGCCGCCCAGGGCCAAACTTCCGGTATCGCCCATAAATACTTGTGCCGGGTAGGAATTGTACCAGAGAAAACCAACTGTTGCACCAATAAATGCGGAAATGAAAATGGTCAATTCTCCCAGGTTGGGAATGTACATGATGTTGAGGTATTCGGCATAAATGACGTTACCGCTTACATAAGCCAGAATCCCGAAAGTAGCCCCGCTGATGGCCGATGTACCTGTCGCCAGCCCGTCTATTCCATCTGTAAGGTTGGCAGCATTTGAAACTGCGGTGATGATAAGTATAATGGCCAGGGCATAAGCCAACCATTTCCAGATGGTGGCACGATCACCCATAAAGGCTACAAGCATGCCGTAATCAAATTCATGATTTTTAAAGAATGGAATGGTGGTCTTGGTTGATTTTACTTCAGTGGTCATATGTTGCATCCGGCCCCGGCCAGTGATGCTATCTATCACCATTTCTTTGATAAACATTCCGTTGGCATCCACCATTCTTTCACGCACTACCACAGCATCCGAAAAATAAAGGGTTCCCGCTACAATAATTCCCAGCGAAACCTGTCCTAAAATTTTGAATTTACCAGCCAATCCTTCTTTATCTTTGCGGAATACTTTAATATAGTCATCCAGAAAACCGATTAAACCCAACCAGATGGTAGTGATGAGCATCAGCAGAATATAGATATTGTCCAGACGGGCAAATAAGATTGTTGGAATAATAATCGAAGCCAGAATGATAAGCCCGCCCATGGTAGGTGTTCCTTTTTTCTTCATCTGACCCTCAAGACCCAGATCGCGAACCTCCTCACCAATCTGCTTTCGTTGCAAAAAGCCGATCAGCTTTTTCCCATACCCGACGGTAATCAGCAAAGAAACAATGATTGCTGCCCCAGACCGGAATGAAATGTACTGAAACATTCCCAATCCGGGGATGTCCCAATCCTTTAAAAGCTGATACAAATGATAAAACATAGCTTCCTAATTTAGTTGTTCCCAAATATCTCGTTGATCACTTCCTTATCGTCAAAATGGTATTTCACTCCCTTTATTTCCTGGTAATCTTCGTGCCCCTTGCCTGCTACCAGAATGATGTCTCCAGGTTTGGCCAACATACAAGCCGTTTTGATGGCTTCCTTCCGGTTGACAATTGACAATACTTTCGATCGCTGATGAACTTCAATTCCAGCCTCCATATCGGCTAAGATCTGCTCAGGCTCTTCCGATCTCGGATTGTCTGAAGTCAGGATGACCTTGTCACTTTGGCGAACAGCTTCCTGGGCCATCTCCGGACGTTTTGTCTTATCACGGTCCCCGCCTGCGCCTAGTACAGTAATCACCTGTTCATTTCCAGTTCGTATATCAGTAATTCCGGACAAAACATTCTGGATGGCATCAGGGGTATGCGCATAATCGACTACTGCATATTTTCCTTCAGGGGAACGAATGATCTCGAACCTTCCCGATACAGGACGCAATTCGCTTAAAATTCTCAGCATATCCTCCTGGTTAACTCCAAGAAGCAATGATGTACCCATAACTGCCAAAAGGTTGCTTGCATTGAACATCCCGGTAAAATGGGTCCATACCTCCTGTCCGTCGATACCGAGTAACATCCCGTCAAAATGCTTCTCCAGCACCTTACAGTGAAAATTGGCCAACGCCCTCAATGAATAGGTCTGTTTGAGTGCTTTGGTATTCTGAAGCATCACCATGCCGTTTTTATCATCGGCATTGGTAAGGGCAAAGCTGTCATCGGGAAGCTGATCGAAGAATTTCTTCTTGGCTTTCAGGTATTCGGCAAAGGTTTTGTGATAATCCAGATGGTCATGGCTAAGGTTGGTGAAAATTCCACCATCGAATTGAATTCCGCTGATCCGGTCCTGATCAATGGCATGAGAACTGACTTCCATAAAACAATATTCACATCCGGCTTTCACCATTCGTGCCATCAGTTCCTGAATCTGTAAAGCATCAGGAGTGGTATGGGTGGCGGGAAATTCATCCTTCCCCACATAATATTTAATCGTCGAAATTAACCCGACTTTATATCCCAATAATGTAAAAGTATTGTACAAAAGTGTTGCAATGGTGGTCTTTCCATTGGTCCCGGTTACTCCAACCACTTTAAGGTTGGCCGACGGATTGCCGTAAAAAGCAGCAGCTATTTTACCAAATGTAATCTGAGAATCAGCAATACGAGCCAAAGCGATTCCATTGGGGAAATCTTGCGGTACATCTTCACAAACCACTGCAACAGCGCCCATTTCTATGGCTTTGGCAATAAACTGATGCCCGTCAACATGGGATCCTTTTACTGCCACAAACAAATCACCCGTTTCCACTTTCCGCGAATCGAACTGGATGTTACGGATCGGAAGAGACAAATCTCCTCTTGATTCAAGCAACTCAATCCCGTAAAGTATGTCTTTCAATAACTTCATTACATCGGTTTTTTAAGTTGATTTGCATTTTTCTTTGTTACATTCTTTGCCTCCTGTGCTTTTTTCAAAGCAACCTTTGCCTTCCACTTTGCAATTGCTTCAGGAGATGCTTTTGGCTTTACGGGAGTGCCCTTAGTTCCATTCTTTTTTTCCTGTGCTTTTTTCAAAGCAACCTTTGCCTTCCATTTTGCAATAGCCTCAGGAGATGCTTTTGGCGTGTCTGTTGAATTTTTAACTCCCTTTGAGGGTGCCGTAACCTTTGGTTTTGCAACAACCATTTTAGGCTCAGGCTGCTTGTTTTCAGTCTGAACAGGCAATGTAGGAGGCTGAATGGAATCACCTGGGATAAGACTATCCTTTTTCATGATTTCCAGTGCATCAAATCCAAGTTCAAGAGAAATCGTTTCCCCTTTTGTAAAATGCAGTCCGGGCATCAATGACTGGCGGAATACACGTCCAAACCCATTGATCCGTGTAGTGAGGCCTTCCTTTTCCAGAAGATATACAGCATCGCTGGCACCCATCCCTACCACATCCGGAACAGTGCCTGGGGCATCATTTACTCCCGTGACAAATACAGTCATACTGTCATTGGCAACGGCCACCCGTTCAGCTGTGAGGTTTTGTGATTGTGTTTTGAATCCCAGCTCCTTGGTAAAAAGAAGCACATCGTCTTTTAACCCTGGCTTAACTACCGGCACCTCAGCATGTGGTGGAATGGAATCAGCAACCGGTTCAAGATACGAGGCATATACTTTATCAGCAATACCCCTGAAAACAGGACCCGCTACTGAACCTCCGTAGAATTTGCCCTTTGGCCCAACGATAACCACGATACAGGTGTATTGAGGTTTGTCGGCAGGAAAATAACCTACAAAAGAGGCCTGGTATTTTTTGGCGCCACCACTCAAATAACCTTTGTTTTCGTTGGCAATTACGGCTGTACCCGTCTTCCCTGCAATGGTGTAATAACGATTCTTCAGCGCTTTTCCCGTTCCATAAAGGCAAACCCCTTCGAGCATCCCCTTGGCTTTTGATAAAGTAGTCTTGGAACAAATTGAAGGATTGATGATTTCTGTCTTGTACTTACGCACCGGTATACCATCTTCCCGGATCTCTTCGATAAATTTAGGTTTTACCATTACCCCGTTGTTGGCCACAGCATTGTAAAATGTAAGGGTTTGAATGGGAGATATTTTGATTTCGTATCCATGTGCAATCCAGGCAAGCGAAGGGCCCCACCAGCTGGCATCGGTTGGATATTTGATATAGGGTTCTGCTTCTCCAAGGAATCCAAGTCCCAGGGGTTTATTCAATCCAAAGCTGTAGATATGGTTGATAAAGTCCTTTTCTTTCCCCTCGTAAAACTTGGTAATGATTTTTGCCACCCCGATATTAGAGGATACCTGAAAGATCCTTTTCATACTGATGTACCCATGGCCGCCATGATCAAAATCGCTGTCTAGCATCTTTTGCCCTTTATATTCCCAAGCGCCTCTTCCAGTATCAAACATATCTGCGGTATCGACATAACCTTCTTCCATGGCCACAATCATGGACATCAGTTTGAAGGTTGAACCTGGCTCGCTGCAACCGGCATGGCCGAATGCATAATTGTAAATCTCTCCATAGGTTCCGTCCTTTTTAAGGCCCATGTTGGCAACTGCTTTTATGTTTCCCGTCTTTACTTCCATCACGATGGCTGTTCCCCATTCTGCCTGACTGATTTCCATCTGTTTGCCCAGTGAAGACTGTGCATAGTCCTGAAGATTCACATTGATCGTGGTGACCACATCTTTTCCTTCCCGAGGTTCTACTAACGGAGTGTTGATCCAGCTTCCCGAGAAATTGCGTTTTAAGGCCAGTCCATTTTGTCCGGCCAGGTAATTTTCTTCCAATCCTTCTACCCCTGTATAGCCCACGTAGCCATGAGTCCCGCCAAAGACACCCTTGTTCAATACCCCTATCGTGCGACTGGCCAGATCACCATGGGGCAAAATACGTCTGTTTTCGGTAACGATAACCAGTGCAGAGCCAAAATAGCTGCGCGACATGGTCCTTAATTTCTTAAATTCCTGAAATTGATTGTGGTCTATTTGTTTTGGATTGATCAGAAACCAACGGTTCTTCCTTTCAAAAGCGGTCCTTAAACGGCTGCTGAAGTCTGCTTTAGAGAAACCAAAAAAAGCTGACAATTCGTCAACCATTGCGCCCGATTCCTTGGCAAACATCTGCTGAACACGCGGCGACTGCATATCCATCCTTATCTCATAATAAGGAACCGAGGTAGAGAGAATACTTCCATCGTCGGCACAAATGTTGCCCCGCTTGGCCCAAATCTCAGTGGTATTGTTTCTCAGATCCTTGGCAATCATCTGCCATTTCTCTGTATCCACGTTCTGAATGATGAGAATCCGGCTGATGATAACAAGTCCGAATAAGGCAATCACAAAATAGATGATGCCGAATCGCAATGTTATAGCTTTCCTGATTTCCATTATTTAGTTTCAATTTTTTTTACAAATATTTTCTTTGCCGGCTCAACGGGCTCAATCAGATCTATTTTGCGCTCGATCACTTTTTTAGTCACCTCCGATGGCCTGTTAATATACATGAGCTGCGTTTCGTGTATGACCGATTCAGCTTTGAATTCTTTCAGTGAATCTCTCACCAGTTCCATCTTGCGGATGGTCTTCTCGGTCCAGTACCGGTTGGTGATTAATCCAATGCCCAGGAAAACGATAAAAAATACGAATGGCAACTGTTTGGTAACCGTTTCGCTGGCCAAAATGGTACCTCCCAGTACACTTTTCAGGTCTGCCTTCGAAATCCGCTTTGCTTTTTTTATCTTTTTCTCTGTCATACTTTTTTCTCTGCAATTCTCAATTTGGCGCTGCGGGCTCTTGGGTTGCGCTCCAGCTCTTCTTCTGAAGGAACAATTACCCTACGGTTGATGGCTACCAGGGGCGAATCCACGTTTCCGAAGAAATCCTGTTCCTGCTTTCCTGATGAATCTCCCG
>DMFR01000173.1:20590-22556 GCA_003450125.1 Prolixibacteraceae bacterium
TGATGAATCTCCCGAGCGCATAAAATTCTTTACCATCCTGTCCTCCAGTGAATGGTAGGTAATGACTACCAAACGGCCACCGGGCTTCAGTAATTCAATGCTCTGTACAAGGAATTCATGCAGCACATCCATCTCCTTGTTGGTTTCGATGCGCAGGGCCTGAAATACCTTGGCCAAATATTTACTTTCCTGAAGGCGCGGAGTACAGGGTAGAATAGCCGCCCGGAACTGTTCAATTGTTCTGACCGGTTTGACATTACGGGCCGCCACCACTTCACGGGCCAGGCGTCCTGCATTGTCAATCTCGCCATATTCTCTGAAGACCTTTCTTAACTGGTCTTCCGTATAGGTGTTGATGATATCTGCCGCTGTTTGTGTCGCATCACGGTTCATGCGCATATCCAGGTCCCCGTCAAAGCGAAAGGAAAACCCACGTTCTGCCACATCAAAATCGTGCGATGAAACACCCAGGTCTGCCAGGATTCCATCTACTTTTTCAACCTTGTAATACTTTAAGAAGTTTCGGATGTATTTGAAGTTGTGCCGGATAAAATAAAACCGTTCATTGTGAATGATATTGGCAGCGGCATCTTCATCCTGATCGAAGGCAAATAGGCGGCCTGTTGTTAAACGGCTGAATATCTCCCGCGAATGACCACCGCCACCGAAAGTAACGTCAACATAATCCCCTTTTGCTTTAATCTCCAGTCCGTTGACGCTTTCATCCAGCAAAACCGGTGTGTGATATTCTCTTTCCACTTTTATAACTATTCACTGCCAAACAATTGAGCATACTTATCCGCATAATTATCCAATGACCCAACGTACCGGTTGTATTCAGCCGCATCCCAAAGCCGGATACGTTCTGCCTGCCCCGTAAAAATGACGTCCTTCGTGATTCCTGCTTTTTCCATAAAGTCGTTCGGAATATTCATCCGACAACTTTCCGGTACAGGAATAATTTTAAAATTGCGGTAAAACATATCCAGTACCCGGCTGTGTTCCCTATTGTCCCGGTTCAGTTTTGCCTTGATTTTCGCAATCTTGATTTCCCATTCTGACATCGGATAAATATTCAGGCACTTTTCATACGGATCGATTTCAATGGCCAACTGACCACCGGGAATAATGCCGCCCATTTCATTTTTGAAGTCCGCTGGCAATACCACGCGGCCCTTTTCATCAAATGTTGCTTCTTTTCCTGCTGAGAAATCCATTTTTAATAGTACCTTTTAATGCAATTGTAAAAGTAGTAAAATTCAATCACCTTCAGTCACTCTCTTCCACTTTCAGTCCCTTTAAGGCACGCAAAGATAGAAGAATAATTGTTAATAAACTGTTTGTAATTTGTGAGTAATGAAATATTTTTGCTACAATATGTTATTATACTGCATCTTATCTTTTATTCACAATTTGAAAAAGCCGTTAATAAAACTTTTTCTAAAAACAAAAGTAATCATCCTAATGCCACTTCGGAAGTAGAATAAAGAGTTTGTTAATAAATTCTTTAATTTTGGCCTCTGTTAAAACCCCTCGCGATGGATGCTCTAAAGAAAGAAGCGGTTAAACCGATCAATATCAGGGAAGTCTTCCTGAAAAAGAACCCAAGGCTGGCCAAAAAGCTGCCCGGCTTTGTCTACCGGTATATCACCCGCATCATGCACATCGGGGAGATCAATGAACTGCTGGCCAACCATGGCACGGAAGAGGGCATTGAATTTGCCAACAGCATGGTCAAAGCTTTCAACGTGCATCAGACCCTTGTCGGGGTAGAGAATGTTCCTGCCTCAGGCCGTTATATCTTTGCCTCCAACCATCCCCTGGGCGGTTTTGATGCCCTGCTTATCATGGGTAACCTCCAGCGCATGTTGGGAGATGCAGTCACTCTGGTCAACGATGTGTTGATGAGCATACCCCAGCTTCGCCCAGTCTTTGTTCCCCTGAACAAACATGGCGGCCACCCCAA
>DMFR01000173.1:22855-28855 GCA_003450125.1 Prolixibacteraceae bacterium
CATTTTATTGCCAAGGCCATTGAATACCAACGGGATGTGATCCCAGTACATGTCTCGGGCCACAATTCCAACTTCTTTTACAGGCTGGCCAACTTCCGTACTTTCCTTCGATTGAAATGGAATCTTGAAATGTTTTACCTGGCCGATGAAACCTTTAGTCATAAAAACCAAAAATTTACCGTCACCTTTGGAAAACCCATATCGTACAAGCATTTCGACAACAGCAAAACCTTAGATCAGTGGGCCTCTGAAGTCAGGGACATGGTCTACAGGTTACCAAATGAGGCTTCTAACTAAGATTAATGGATGGAAAAAAACAATTAAGAAAGTTTTTTTCTAGTTTTGTGCCTCAATAAATTCAGAGCTATTGGTATGAAGGACATTATTGCACCTGTGTCAAAGGAAAGATTGGTGGCTGAGCTGACACCGGAGAAGCTATTGCGCAAAACGAACAAAGGCGAAAACGAAATATATATCATCACCCATCAGGATTCACCCAATGTGATGCGTGAAATCGGACGGGTAAGGGAAATTACCTTCCGCAACGCCGGTGGAGGAATGGGTGAGGAAGTGGACATTGACGAATACGACATCTGCAACGATCCTTATAAACAACTCATCGTTTGGGACCCACAGGCCTTGGAAATTATTGGTGGCTACCGCTATATCCTATGCAACAACCTTCCCGTTGATGAAAATGGAAATGTGCATTTGGCAACGACTCACCTTTTCAAATTCTCCGCTAAATTTATCAAGGAATACCTCCCCTATACCCTTGAACTGGGCCGCTCGTTTGTGCAGCCTCACTACCAGTCAAGTAAAGCAGGCGCCAAGGCTTTGTTCGCCCTTGACAACCTGTGGGACGGACTTGGAGCCCTAATCGTTGACCATCCTGAAATAAAGTATTTCTTTGGAAAGGTGACCATGTACACCCATTTTCATACCAAAGCCCGCAACTTGATCCTGTATTTCTTCATGAAATATTTCAAAGATCAGGAAGACCTGGTAACCCCTTTCCATCCGTTGGATCTGGGTATCAACATGGAAGAAATGGAACTGGTATTCGATGGAGGGTCTTACAAGGAAGACTATAAAATCCTTTCCCAGAAAGTACGGGAATTTGGAGAGAACATCCCTCCCCTGATCAATTCCTATATGAACCTGTCGCCTTCAATGAAAACCTTCGGTACGGTGATCAACGATCAATTTGGCGACGTGGAAGAAACGGCCATTATCCTCACTATTTCAGATATTTACGAAGCCAAGAAAGACCGCCATATCGAAACTTATATTCGGAACAAGGCAACCAACGACTGGCCTTTACCCGAATAACTTTAAACCATGCCCACCTACTATCGCGAACACGAAAAATTCCACGTAGCTGTCGACTCTATCATTTTTGGTTATGATGAGGAAGGACGTGAACTAAAGGTGCTGTTGCTGAAAAGAAATTTCCAGCCCGCCAAAGGCGAATGGTCGCTCATGGGTGGCTTTTTGGCCAACAACGAATCCGTTGATAAGGCCGCCAAACGCATATTGAACCAACTAACGGGCCTTTCCGATGTCTACATGGAACAGTTGTACACCTTCGGTGAACTGGACCGCGACCCGGGAGCACGCATCATATCCATTGCTTATTTTGCCCTTATCAGAATCAACGCTTCGGATCTTGAACTGGTCAAAACCCATGGGGCTACCTGGGTTCCCATTTCATCAATGCCCCCGCTGATTTTCGATCATGCCGCCATGGTCAACCGTGCCTTGAAGAAACTGCAGATCAGGGCCCGCACCCAACCCATTGGCTTCGAACTGCTTCCCGACAAATTCACCATCCCCCAACTCCAGGGTTTATACGAAGCCATTTACAACAAGACCTTCGACAAGCGCAATTTCCGCCGCAAGCTCCTTTCCATGGACCTGCTTGAAAAGCTTGAGGAAAAGGAAAAGGAATCCTCTCGCAAGGGTGCCTGGTACTACCGTTTCGATCCCCGCAAATACGAAGATTTGCTCAACCGAGGCTTTAACTTCGAATTGTAACCCTCACCTTTATTATATTTACTGCCGATTGAATACTCCCTTCAATCAAGCAATAGCCATGTTTAAAACCGAATACAGAAAGTGATCAAAAATATAGTTTTATAAAGGCTATTATAAGTTCCGAACACACCCCTGCTTCTACTTTTGTCATACCCCTGTTATACCTTTGTTTTACCTCTGTTTTATTAAATTCGAATTTAATTCGAATATAATACGTATATAATTCGAATATAGTTCGTATAAATACGTACTATATTCGAATTAGATACGAATTATATTCGAATTTAATAAAACAGAGGTAAAACAGAGGTATAACAGGAGTAAAATAGAAACCAAAGTGAACCAGGGGCCAATAGATTTGGAAATTGGCTTTAGACTACTTCGGAAGGCTCTGAACCTATATTCCTAAACATAGATTGAACACCTGATGTTTTAAAATTGAAATGAAAAAAGAAGCTGGTTGACCGATGGGATTGCTATTGAAAGAAAAAAGGCTGGTGATTCCCTTTACTGATGATGCTCCTTCCTGAATTCCATCGGGCTCTGGCCGGTTTTATCCTTAAAGATGCGCGAGAAATAGAAGTAGGATTCAAAACCCAGGTCAAGGGCAATTTCCTTAAAGCTCTGGTTGGTAGATACCAGCAGGTCTTTGGCCTTTTGTATGCGAAGTGATAAATGGTATTGGGTGGGCGAAATGCCGGTATACTTGCGGAACATCTGTCTGAAATAGGAATAGCCAACATTCAGTTCTGCGGCCAATTCTTCAATATTGACATTGGTATCCAAATTTTCCCTGAAATACAGACAAGCCTTGCGGATGGTTCGTTCAATGCTTTTGCCGGCAAATTCCTGGTTGCGTACCACAGAAAGGATTTCGCTGAGCATCAGGATGGTTTTTGCAGCACTTACCTGTTGATGCCCTGTTTTTTCGTCTTTGACCAACTGTATAATTTCAAAAAACAGCTTGAGAATCTTTTCCTGGAAACCCACATACAACACCGGCTTGCCCGAAGCAAAAAAGCCTTCATGGAACAAATGGGTACAAAACTCACCGCTGAATCCAAGGTAATGTTCGTTCCACCCGGTATTGGAATCAGGCCTGTAGCGGTGCCACATGCCCGGACGAAGCAGGAGCATGGACCCGGGAACCACCGGAAACTGGTCAGTATTGGTTTCAAGTATTCCGGAGCCTTCCGTGATGTAATTGATCTGGTATTCCTGGAGGACGCGTCCCTTGTTCCAGGTAAAAAAATAGCCGCTGGGATGAACCTTGGGCGGGTAAATGAGTGAAGGAGGTATCTGCGCATACCCAACCACGTTCAGGAACAAGCCCCATTCCCTATCCAGAGGCCCAGCGTTGATATACTTTACAAAGGATTCGTTCTGCATAATTTAAGTGAACTAAAGTGACTAGAGTGCCTGAGGTGAACTACCCGATCTTTAACTTTAGGCACTCTAGTTCACTTTAGGCATTTTAGGCACTTTTTAAAAGTGTCATTTTGTGCAAATCAAGCATCATTTTACACATTGATATTCTTTACCGGCTAAGTATCTTTACCTTTACAAAACTAACCATTAAAGTCATAAAAGATAAAACTAATCCAAATTAAACTATGAATGCATTATTAGGCGTTATTTTTCACTCCATCGGGGGATTTGCTTCAGGAAGTTTTTACATGCCTTTCAACAAAGTAAAGGGATGGGCATGGGAAAGTTTCTGGATCGTGGGAGGATTATTTTCATGGCTCATCGTTCCGCCCCTGGCAGCTTACCTGACCGTTCCGGGCTTTATGGATATCATTACAGCAAGTTCAAGCCAGATCCTTTCCATCACCTTCCTGATGGGATTGCTATGGGGAATTGGTGGATTGACCTATGGACTTGGGGTACGTTACCTGGGAATGTCATTGGGGAATTCTGTTGTACTGGGATTTTGCGCCGCCTTTGGGGCCATTGTTCCTTCTATCTATTATAGCATAAATCCTACGATAGGCAAGGTTTCATTTACCGATATGCTGGCCAGTCCTGGAGGACGTTTGGTACTGCTGGGCGTATTGGTTTGTCTGATCGGTATTGCTATATGCGGAAAGGCCGGGATGATGAAAGAAGGGGAATTGTCGGAAGAACAGCAGAAAGCCAGCGTTTCAGAATTCAGCCTTGTCAAGGGACTGATCATCGCGGTGATTTCAGGGATCCTGAGTTCGTTTATGAACTTCGGCATTGAGGCTGGAAAACCCATGGCAGATGCAGCCGTTGCACAGGGATACAATCCGTTATTTCAAAATAATGTGGCTTATATCGTGATTCTATGGGGCGGTTTATCCACCAATTTAATCTGGACGACCATCCTGAGTATCAAGAATAAATCGTACAGCGATTTCTCCAACCGGTCAACCCCGATTTTCAACAATATCCTGTTTTCGGCCTTGGCAGGAACGGCCTGGTTTATGCAATTCTTCTTTTATGGAATGGGTGCCAGCAAGCTTGGAAACGGAGCCAGTTCATGGATCCTGCACATGTCAACCATTATCCTGACGGCCAACATGTGGGGCATTTACCGCAAAGAGTGGACGGGTGTGTCACGCAAAACCAAAGGCACCATCATCACCGGTATTGCTGTCATTTTGGGAGCAGTGGCACTAGTGGGAATCGGAAATTCAATGTAGATGGGAGCATGGGGCATGGAGAAAGGAGAAAGGACAGGTAGCTTCGTTGCGCTACCTATGACTGGGAGCATGGGACTGGAATCCCGAAGGGATTAAATATTGATGACCCCCAATGAAATTGGGGGATGGAACAACGAAAACCCTGAACCCCAACGTGGGTTCAATATGTATATGTTATTGTAGTTGAACCCTTTCAGGGTTCCTGGTTACGATTTGCTGTCAACCCCCAATTTCATTGGGGGTGAATAACATTCAATCCCTACGGGATTGTCTGGAAGCTGAAACTTTAAACAATTTTTATATCTAAATTTTATATCAATGAAACACACCATTCGATTTGTAAAACTATTTGTCATTATAATGGCGGTCAGCTCTATAAATGCAATTGCCGCCTCTAAAACAGCGGTCAAAGAATTGATCTGCGAATACCATACCAATCCTTTGGGTATTGATATCCAAAAGCCAAGGTTGAGCTGGCAGATTCTTTCATCTGAAGACAATGTACTTCAAACTGCCTATGAAATCAAGGTTACCAACCAAGCTGGAAAGGGTAAGATGATTTGGAATTCAGGAAAAGTAACTTCTTCCCAATCCGTCAATGTGCCTTACGAAGGACCTGCCTTGAAGTCGATGCAGCGGGTTTACTGGCAGGTGCGGGTTTGGGACAACAAGAACAAAGCCTCTGAATGGAGCGCTCCGGCATCCTGGGAAATGGGAATTCTGGAACCTGATTCATGGAAAGCCTCTTGGATTTCAATGGATTCTGAAAAAGACATCAAAGGATCCAAGCCTTGTCAATATCTAAGGAAAGAGTTTACAACTGCTAAAAAAATCCAGTCAGCAAGGGTATATGTCACTTCACTGGGTCTCTACCAATTGTTTCTGAACGGGAAGAAAGTGAGCACCGACCTGTTTACTCCCGGGTGGACCAGCTACAAGAACCGCATCCAGTATCAGACATACGATGTCACCCCAATGGTTCAGTCAAAGAACGTCATGGGCGCTATCCTGGGCGATGGCTGGTATCGTGGAAACATTGGCTTTCAAGGGCAACATGCTTACTATGGAAACAGGCTGGCGCTTTTGGCCCAACTTCAGGTTACCTATAGTGATGGAACCACTGAAACCATTGGCACAGATACAAGCTGGAAAGCATCGAACGGCCCGATTACCGAATCAGATATTTACAACGGAGAAACCTATGATGCCCGTAAAGACATGCCGGGTTGGGCTGCTGCCGGTTTTGACGATAGTCAGTGGGGAAAAGTAGCAGTGGTTGAACAGTCAAAGAAAATAC
>DMFR01000173.1:28958-33623 GCA_003450125.1 Prolixibacteraceae bacterium
TGTCAAAGAAAATACTGATTGCCCCACAAGGAGTGGTGGTAAAAGCCATACAGGAAATCAAGCCCCTGAAAATGGTAACTACCCCTAGTGGGGAAACAGTTTTTGACATGGGACAGAACATGGTAGGATGGGTGCGATTGAAAGTTCAGGGCAAAAAGGGCGATCAGATCACTATAAAATATGCCGAGGTACTGGATAAGGCAGGCAACTTTTATACCGACAACCTTCGCAGTGCCAAGTGTACCGACCATTTTATCCTAAATGGTTCAGCAGAGGAAGTCTTCGAACCTCACTTTACCTTCCATGGGTTCCGATTTGTGAAAATTGAGGGCAATTCAACACCAGCTTCCATAGACCAGGTGACAGGTATAGTGATTCACTCGGACATGACCCCCACAGGTTCGTTCACTTGTTCAGATCCGATGATCAATCAGCTTCAGCACAATATCCAATGGGGTCAGAAAGGCAATTTCGTGGATGTACCCACCGATTGCCCGCAACGTGACGAGCGCTTGGGCTGGACAGGTGATGCAGAGGTATTCAGCATGACAGCAGCTTTCAACTTTAACGTGGCTCCCTTTTATACCAAATGGCTGGGTGATGTGGCAGCCGATCAACTACCCAACGGATTGGTTCCTCATGTCATTCCTGATGTGTTGAATGGCGGTGGTGGATCAACTGCCTGGGCTGATGTGTCCATCATTGTTCCATGGACGACATACCTCACCTATGGCGACAAGCGTATCCTGGAAGTTCAGTATCCCAGCATGAAAGCCTGGGTGGAATATATGAAAAGCCGCGCGGGAGAAGACAATCTCTGGACTGGTGATTACCATTTTGGAGACTGGCTGGCTTTTGCCACCACCAATTCTGATTATCCGGGGGCAACAACTGAGAAGGATTTGATTGCCACGGCCTATTATTCCTATTCCAGTGGACTACTGGCAAAAATTGCAGGCATCATCGGGAAAACTGATGATGCAAAGACATATACACAATTGTCCAAAAACATCAAGATAGCTTTCCAACATGAGTTTGTAACTCCTGCCGGACGCTTGGTTTCCAATACCCAGACTGCCTATTCACTTGCACTGGCTTTCGATCTGCTTCCTGAAGATTTAATCCCAAAGGCAGCGGACTATTTGGCAGCAGATGTAAAGAAAATGGGTCATCTGACTACTGGTTTTGTAGGAACGCCTTTGCTCTGCAAGACTTTGTCGGCTCATGGATATGACAGCCTGGCCTTTATGCTGTTGAACCGGAAAGACTATCCATCATGGCTATATCCTGTCACCCAGGGAGCAACCACCATCTGGGAACGCTGGGATGGACAGAAGCCAGACGGCTCGTTCCAGGATGTGGGCATGAACAGTTTTAACCATTATGCCTACGGTGCTATCGGCGAATGGCTTTATCGATATGTAGCCGGGATGGATATAGATCCTGAGGCACCGGGATATAAGCATATCCTGTTGGCTCCCCATTTTGGAGGTGGATTGAATACTGCCAATGCTGAATTTACTTCTCTTTACGGGAAAGTAAAATCGGCCTGGAAGATAGAAGGAAATGAGGTCATTTACGAGGTAACTGTTCCTGCCAACACCACAGCAACTGTTACTTTGCCATCCGCAAAAGCAGATCAGCTAACTGTAAACGCACAAGTGTTGACAGCCTCCATGAAAGAAGGTCTGAAACAAACGGATAAGGGAGTTTCAGTCAATGTAGGTTCAGGAAATTATCAGTTCAGATATAAGATGAAATAAACATGAATAAGATACGAATTGAAAAGGCCTATGCTCTGGCCAAAGAAGAATATGCCGAACTGGGAATAGATACCGATTTGGTCTTGCAGAAAATGAACGATGTAGTCATTTCCCTTCACTGCTGGCAAACGGATGATGTGGGTGGTTTTGAAACGCCCGATGCTACCCTTTCAGGGGGAGGTATACAGGCAACAGGGAATTATCCGGGCAAGGCAACTTCAATACAAGAAATGCGGGCAGACCTGGAGAAAGTGCTGTCACTTCTTCCGGGCAGGCAAAGACTGAACCTTCATGCCATCTATGGTGATTTTAAAGGCCAGCGAGTAGACCGTGACCAGATTGAAGTGAAACATTACCAAAGCTGGATCGACTGGTGCAAAACCCAAGGAATAGGCATGGATTTCAACGCCACCTGTTTCTCGCATCCCAAGGCTGAAGATGGGTTTACCCTTTCAAGCAAAAAGGAAGTGAACCGTCAGTTCTGGGTGGAGCATGTAAAGCGCTGCAGAGCCATCTCAGCAGAAATCGGACAACAGTTGGGGTCGCCCTGCGTGCACAATACATGGATTCCGGACGGATCAAAGGATACGCCCATTGACCGAAACGGGCACCGCACTTTACTGAAAAAATCACTGGATGAAGCCATGGCGGTTGACTATCCCAAAACCCAGATGAAAGATGCCATTGAAAGCAAACTGTTTGGTATCGGAGCTGAATCAATGACTGTTGGTTCACATGATTTTTACCTGGGCTATGCCATCAAAAACAACAAGTTGATCTGCCTGGACAATGGACATTTCCATCCAACCGAACAGGTGGGAGATAAAATATCGGCCTGTCTACAGTTTCTGGACGAACTGTTGCTTCATGTCACCCGCCCGGTGCGTTGGGATTCAGACCATGTGGTTACCCTGAATGACGATTTGCAGTTGATTGCTTCGGAAGTGATCAGAAATAACTTCCTGAGCCGGGTAAACATAGGACTTGATTTCTTCGATGCTTCGATTAACCGAATTGGAGCCTATGTAATTGGTACCAGAGCAGCCCAGAAAGCATTTATGATTGCCCTGTTAGAACCTACCAAAACACTGGTTGAACTGGAAGAAGCAGGTCAGAATTTTGAACGTTTGGCTATGCTTGAAGAGTTAAAGACCAAGCCCTTCAGCGCTGTCTGGGATTTTTATTGTATGCAGGAAGGCGTTGCAGTTGGAACGGATTATATCTCAGAAATTCAAAACTACAAAAAGGAAGTATTAAGCAAAAGATAGAGGTTTTAATTATTTTGTCAAGGGGTAATTGCCGGGGGTAAATCTTTGGTAGTTGCCCTTTTTTTATTCCTCCAGGTAGAGTTCAATGGCCTCCTTTGTTCTTTTTAAAAGTTCATCGTAAGTAGTGGCTTGCGTATGACAGCCGGGTAATTCAATAACAGAGGAGATGAGATAACCATCGAAACCTTGTTTTACAATAATATTATAAGTATGATGTGCCATCCTTCAAATTTATTTTAGTCATCTACAAAATTACTTAATTCCAATTCATTTTCAAAACCGAATTTATTCATTAAATCTCCCCTATTAGCAGAATCAGGTGCAATTTGGAATTTAACCTTATTTCAAAAAATATTTACTCGGCTATCCGATGTTTTTAAATACATAAAATAGATTACCTATTATTTTTATTTGTTCTAAATAAGTGGTATATTAGATTGAACTATAAACCCTTAAAAATATCAGATTATGGACAAGAAGCAAAACTGTTTAATGAAAACAATGCTTATCACGCTGGTATTGGCATTTGTTTTCGCCTGCATACCAATGCCTGGTAATGCACAGAATGAACCTACCGTTTTTGCCATCGTTGATTTTATGAAAGTAAAACCTTCACAGGAGGCAAAATACGTTGATCTGGAGAAAAATGTATGGAAACCCATGCACCAGGAACGTATCAAGCAGGGAAAAATAACCGGGTGGATCCTGTATAAGATATTGTATACAGGTACCAGCGACCCCTATAACTATGCAACAGTTACTTTTTTTGACAAGCCTGCCAACCTGGAAGATCCATGGGCTGGCATTGATGCCCAAAAGATTCTCCCCGGAAAAGACATTGATAAGCTCATGAATGAAACAGGAGAAGCGAGAGACCTGGTAAAAAGCAATTTAATCTACAGACAAGATGAAGTAGTCCCGGAAGGCGCTCCTGGTGATGTCAAATACATTGAGGTCGATTACATGAAGGTAAAACCAGGCAAGGATGCTGCCTACCTGGATGCAGAGAAAACCATTTGGGCGCCTATCCATAAGGAGTTTGTAAAAGCAGGCACCAGGGCTGGCTGGTCATTATGGAGTCAGGTTTTCCCCGGAGGAGCAGGAGCTGATTACCAATATGTAACGGCAAACTATTATCCAGATTTCAGTAAAATTGGCATGGCTGATTATAACGCGGCCTTTAAAAAAGCACACCCTGGTAAAGATATGGATGCGCTGGGAAAGAAGACAGAAGATACAAGAGACCTTGTCCGGTCGGAATTATGGCAGGTAGTGGATATGGTCATGAAACAGTAATGGCTATATCAGTTTCCCGTGGCTATAAATAACCATCAATTGGCTATAAAGACATACCTAAAGGGAGGAGTTGGAAGCTCCTCCTTTTTTATGAATAAAATCGTGTGACCTAAAATCTATTTGGAAGTATAAAATCACTGCTCAACTGCAATTAAAACAAATGATTAACAAATTGGTACCGGAAATATAAAAGAAAGAAGAATAGAACGCGGATTTAACATGATCTAGCGGATTAAAAGCGGATTTGTTTTCAATAAATTGAAAAGGATTTAAAAAGCTACAAAGAGTTTCTGGATGATTGGCTGCTTTCAATAACCCGTCTTAAAGATCCGGATACG
>DMFR01000173.1:33672-36535 GCA_003450125.1 Prolixibacteraceae bacterium
TTAAATCCGCGTTCTATTATTTGTCATGAATTAAAATTGCTGGATTAAACCCCCGGCTATATTCCAAGTCTAAACTATGGATTTCTTTGCATTGAAAAACCAACTATTTCAACCAACTATACTATAAAAAACACATGAACCGAAAGCTAAACTCTTTACTGACAATTGTTTTCATTGCCAGCATTCTTCTATTTTCCGCTACAAACCAAAATGCCTTTGCTCAAAAACCTTACCAATGGAAGAGCGTCCAGATGGTCGGTGGCGGATTTGTTGACGGGATTGTCTTTCATCCTAAGGCTAAAGGGGTATGCTATTGCCGAACTGACATGGGAGGCGCTTATCGTAGAAACCCTAAAACATTGCGCTGGGAACCCTTATTGGACTGGCTTTCCATCAAAGATGTCAACCTGATGGGCGTTGAAAGCATTGCACTCGACCCCTCTGATCCGGATTGGGTATTCCTGTCCTGCGGAACGTATACCAACCCTCGTGCAGGAAATGGGGCGATACTACGCTCTGATGATAGGGGCAAGACCTTCCAGCGAACCGATGTACCTTTCAAAATGGGTGGCAATGAAGATGGTCGGGGCAATGGCGAACGAATGGCAGTTGACCCCAATAATGGCAATATTTTATATGTGGGCACACGTCAGGTTGGACTTTGGAAAAGCTCTGATCGTGCAGTAACCTGGAATAAAGTAGAAAGCTTTCCCGATGTAACAGAGAATCCTCCTTCCAATATGCACGATCAAGACAGCATCACCCGGTGGCGAAGGATGAACCAGGGCAGTGGAGTGATTTTTTCAATCTTTGACCCCAAGAGCGGATCAGCCCATAAAGGCAGTTCAATAATCTATGTAGGCGTATCATTGATGAACCATGAAAATCTGTACCGAAGTACTGATGGGGGGAAAACATGGCAGGCTGTTCCCGGACAGCCCAAACAATACCGTCCTACCCATGCCGTACTTGCTTCTGACGGCAACCTGTTTGTTACTTATGGAAATTCACCCGGCCCTTCAAGAATGACCAATGGAGCAGTATGGAAACTCAATACGAAGACTGATGAATGGACCGAAATTACACCAGACCAGCCAGATCCCAAAACCAGGGCCTTTGGTTATGCAGCAGTTTCAGTCCAGGCTCGCAAGTCGAATGTACTCATTGTAAGCTCATTCAACCGATATGGAATTGATAAAGGTGAAGATATTTTCCGTTCTCTTGATGGTGGGAAAACATGGAATAAAGTATTCTCAGGCGGTGGAACTTATGACTATTCACTTGCACCCTATATACAGAAAACCGGAATTCATTGGTTATTTGATCTAGAAATCGATCCCAACAATCCAGACCATGCGATGTTTACAACCGGTTATGGAGGACATGAAACCTTCAACCTGACGGACATGGACAAAGGCAAACCCACGACATGGAGCGTAATGGGTACCGGCATCGAAGAAACTGTTACACTCGAATTGCTTAGTCCGCCCCAAGGGGCACCATTGATTACAGCAATTGGCGATTACGGCGGTTTTGTCTATTGGGATCTGGATAAGCCAGCATCAGGAAGCTTCGACAACCCGCGCTTTGGAAACACCAACAGTGTGGCTTGTGCGGAGAATAAACCTGAAATCATGGTTCGTGTCGGTAGGGCCTCAAGTAATAAGGAGGGAAAAAACATTGGCTATTCAACCGATGGGGGCAAAACCTGGCAACCTACCGAAACCTTACCTCATCCCCAAAGCAGCCTTGGACGGATTGCCGTTTCTTCTGATGGTGAAACATGGATATGGGCACCAGATCCTGTTCGGGGTGGTTATGGCCCTACTAGAACACCCCCGCAATTAATACCCGTTTCTTATACCACCGATAAAGGCATGACCTGGAAGGAATGTAAGGGAATTCCAGCCAATACGCGGGTAATTGCTGATCGTGTAAATGCGGACAAATTTTATGCAATGAACCTGTTCGACGGAAAGCTATTCATCAGTACAAACGGAGGGGCAGACTTTAATGAACAGGTGTTGAATTTACCCGGAGGACTTCCTCAAAGAGGCGGAAACCGTGGGGATTCGCGAGGCGGCCAAGACTGGATTTATTCGGCACCGGGTCATGAAGGTGATCTTTGGATAGCTGCATTCGACGGACTTTATCATTCGACAGATTCGGGTCAAACCTTTTCGAAAGTCGATAAGTTGGATGAGATTCATGGATTTGGATTTGGCAAAGGTGCACCAGGAGCTGATTATTCGGCCTTATACCTCATAGGCAATGTCAATGGAGTCCGGGGGATTTATCGTTCCGATACTATGGGTCAAAACTGGGTTAGGATCAATGACGATCAGCACCAATGGGGTTTGTTATTGCACATTACCGGTGATCCAAAAAAATACGGACGTGTTTATGTTGGGACTCATGGCAGGGGAACCGTATATGGCGATTTGGTCAAATAACTTCTGATAAACGAAGAAACTCCTTTATTCATAAAGCCATACCAAGATATTGCCTTTGGTTATAGATTTGAAAATATCTATAAAACCCGTTGTTATCATATAGCAACAATTCACCACAGATTACTCAAATGAACACAGATTATTCTTGTTTTTTTAATCTGTGTTCATTTGAGTAATCTGTGGTGAATTCCTTTGGATCTCTGTGTTAAAATTTTACTTTTTGGACAGTCTCAGGTCAAATAAGGTCAAATAGGGTTAAATAAAGTCGATTGGATGGAGATTGCAGAATGTGTACCTACCTTTAATTCAGAAAAAAGGGCAAGGAAGGATTTTCCAACAGGTAAAGTCCAATCCTATCTCTTCTTTTTTTGGAGAGAAAGGATCATTTATATAGATCACGTTCTTTGACA
>DMFR01000345.1 GCA_003450125.1 Prolixibacteraceae bacterium
TTATTTAGTTTCTATTACTTAGATCTGGTTGAGCTTTTCTTTTATCCCTTAAATAATTAATTTTAGTTCCCTTTAATGAATTTCCGGTCAGCAATCAAATACTGGCCATTGGTAATTCTTAGAAAATAGATACCTGACCTCAGATGTTGAATATTTACGGCCGCTTGGTTAAACCCATCAGCCTTCAGCACTTGTGAATAGACCTTTTGTCCGGCGATATTCAGAATGTCGATGAACAGACTCCCCTGAACCGGGTTCCCGAAGTTAATTCTCAGCAGCTCTTTGACTGGATTCGGATAGATCTTTAATTCTGACCCGTTAATGATGGTCGTTCCTGTAATGCTGTTCATCACAACTACCTCTTGCGTATATTCCGAAAAATCACCCCCTGCCACAGCGTTTAACTTCACTTGATAGGTTCCGTCTTTCACAAAGTTATAGTTTACTTCGGTACCGGTTAAAGTCTTTCCATCACCAAAATCCCATTCATAGCTGACTCCTTCTTTGGGTGATACTACCGTGAATTTGTTCTGCCCATCGACAGTCGATGCACGCCAAATCGGTTTTGACAGCAGAGTAAAGGACGTACTTTTTTGACAGACATTTTCGATGATTACCTGAACAGAATAAGTTTTATCTGAACAAAGGTTTTCTACCGTACCTGTAGTTTGTCCGTCGGACCAAAGGTATTTGACATTGGTGATTTCAAGTCCTGTTTCGTCCAGTAATTTAACGATGGCTTTGCCGTTGCACAGATTATCCGTTGGGTCATACAATGTCAGGTTAATTGCGCCTGTGCAGGTTTTCAGTGGTGTGACCAAAACAGTATGCTTGATGGTCCGTTTTACGGTACAGCCGTCCTGGGTTGTTACAGTACAAGACACTTCATAAGTACCCGTCTTTTCGTAGGCATGTTCAGGGTTTTTTAAATCACTTGTCTGGCCGTCACCGAAACTCCATTTCCAGGTTTTTATTTCAGAGGTACTGTTGGCATTAAATAAAAATGTATTGAGCGTTTCTGGTTTAGGTTTCACAACCAGGTCAAATGAACAATTGGTGACTACAGGTAATCCTTCCACTTTGACTGATGCACAATAATCACTTTTACAGCCCGACACAGTGGTAATGTTCAGACATACTTTGTATTCGCCAAATGCTGCATATTCATGGGTTGGCTTTGCTTCAGTACTGGTGGTATTATCGCCAAAATTCCACTGGCATTCCTTGATGTCTCCTGTTGATAAATTGGAAAATACCATTTTTTTCATCATGGCAGGATCAGACCATAATTTGTTGGTTGCTGTAAAATAAGCCTTACATTGGGGAACAGTAATGATTTCCTTGATGGTCAGTATTTTTACATCTGGACCTGCCGTACAGGCAGTGATTTTTTCTGCCAGTTTTTCGTAGGTGAATTCAACGTATTGTCCTTCTTTTAATTGGAAGTCAGTTGTCAATGTGGCAGGAATCAAGAATAAGCCATTTTCAATGGCAATTACCAGTTCACAACCTGTAGTCGCCAGCTTCATTACTTTTCCTCTTCCGGAAAGCGGGAGGTTCGTTTCAACGGTAAAAGTTTGTTTCAGTTCGCCGGAACAAACTTTTCCGGCAATGTCTGTCACTTTCAGGTTAATTAAATATTCACCTGTTTTTTGGTAGGTATGGGTTGTCGAAGCTAAATCAGATGTTCCCCCATCACCAAAGGACCAGGCGTATTTTGAACCTTCAGGCTGTGGGTCAGTTTTAAACATATAGCCCGGAGTTGTGCTGTTTATAGCAAAAGTTACAGGAATCTTGCATCCAGCAGTCACAATGATTTCACTTATTCTGTCGATTTTGGCAGATACTCCTGCGGAACAACCCGATGGTCTGTCCTTTAAAAGTTCGTATGCCAATTCGAGGTATTGTCCATCTTTTAATAGAAAGTTCGGTACCATTTCAATGGGAACCAACGTAGTTCCATTTTCCAGAACAATTACCAATCCACAACCTCCGGTGGCAGACAGGTCTTTTACTTTTCCCTTGCCCGAAAGTATGACTGCAGGAGGAGTGGTAATGGTTCCGCCTTCAAATTTTTCTTGTAATTCACCATAGCAAACGTTTCCCTGCAGACCGGTCACTTTGACATGAACGGTATAAGAATCAGCAATTTTAAAGGTGTGTGTTGGTGAAGGTGAATCAGAAGTTGTATTATCTCCGAATGTCCATTGGTATTTTGCACCTTCCGGCTGAGGATCAGTTTTAAAGGTGTAACTGGACGGGATGCTCTTATTGAGCGAATAGATGATTGTTACCCTGCAGTCAGTTTGCCCGAACAAACCGGAAAAGATAAATAGGGCCAGTAGGAAGGTCAAAGTTTGTTTCATATCGGTTAGTTGTGAATGAGTTGTATCTTACTTGGTTAACGTAATTCAATACGTACTTTAAGCCTATAAATATACTAATATTTTTCTTGCAATTATCTAAAACACAATTTTGATTAATTATTAATTTAGGATTGTTAGATCC
>DMFR01000117.1 GCA_003450125.1 Prolixibacteraceae bacterium
ATCTGAGTAATCTGTGGTGAATTGTTCTTTGTGACTTCGTGTTTAAAATTATAAACAGCTTAATCTTAACTTCAATTTATTAATTTTGCCAAACATTATAAAGTATATTTAAATGACCAGTGAGCACACAAAAAACGATCATGAGAACCTATTGAAGGGATTACTTTCAGCAGATCAGGAAAAGGTAATTGAGACACTCGAAGAATTGCGCGTTTCAGGAGAGCCCTCCGATATCCCCGTCTTACTGGAGATGTTGCATATCAGTAAAGATAAGGAAATTAAAGTTAAGATCCATTCTCTGTTTGCCAATCTGAAAGATGTTCAAACTATTCCATTGATCATTGCAGCGATTCAAAATGAACGTTATGCGCCTGAATTGCAACAATTGGTTTCCTGTTGCTGGGAAAACGGATTGGATTATACCCCTTATTTGCCCTTGTTTGTTGATTTGCTCATTGAAAAAGATTTCCTGGTGGCATTTGAAGCCTATACGGTGATCACCAACATGGTTACTACCATTGATCAGGTTAAAATCGATGTTGAGATTGAAAAATTGGATAAGGCCCTGCATACTACCACAGAAGAAAAGAAAGTGCTGATGTTGGATGTGGTTGACTTTTTACCATCCATAGGATATTAAAGTATTTACTATTTAAAGTATTTACTATTTACAATTTGGCATAGATAATTAGCCTATTGAAAGCGAGTTAAAGAAACAATATAACACTTAACCGCCTTTGACATTTTAAATTCGTTCTAAAAATACCATATCTTGAAAAAAGAAAAATACACCGCTACTACACTTGCGGGACTTGAAGAAGTACTTGCCCGGGAGTTGATTGAAATTGGTGCCGATGAGGTGCAGATAGGCCGTCGTTGTGTCTATTTCAGCGGCGATTTAAAGTTGCTCTACAAAGCCAACTATTGTCTGCGTACCGCTTTGCGGATTCTGCTCCCCATAGATGCCTACAAGATATACTCGGCAGACGATTTGTACCAGCGGGGTAAAAACTTCAAATGGGAAGAACTGTTTGACATGAACCAGACTTTTGCCATTCAAAGTACCGTCTTTACTGATCTTTTCAACAATTCGATGTATGCATCCCTCAAGTTGAAGGATGCCATTGTGGACCGTTTCAGATACAAGTTTGGGGAAAGGCCTTCGGTGGATTCAAAGAACCCGGATATCAGGATCAACCTGCACATCAGCAATGAATATTGTACCATATCGCTTGACAGCAGTGGTGAGTCCTTGCACAAACGTGGCTATAGGCTCGATCAGAATGAAGCTCCGATGAGTGAAGTCCTTGCAGCAGGCTTAATCCGTCTTTCGGATTGGGACCGCAAGAGCGACTTCATTGATCCCATGTGTGGTTCAGGTACTATTGCCATTGAGGCGGCCATGCTGGCCAATGGATTGTATCCGGGAACTGTGCGTAAGGACTTTTCATTCCGCAACTGGAAGAACTTCAATCCTGAATTGTTCGAGAAAATGGAGCAAGAAGTGAAGCCAAGGGATATCAATCCGGTAAAGGTCTCGGCTTCGGATATATCACGATACAACATTGATATTGCCTATAAAAATGCAGAGGCTGCAGGTGTATTGCCCTTGATCGACTTCAAGATATCCGATTTTAAAGTACTGGAACCTGCATCAGAGAAGCCATTCCTGTTGTTCAATCCACCTTACGGGGAACGCATGACCCCTGAAGATACCAATTTCTACGCCATGATAGGGGAGAGGCTGAAACATCATTATTCGGATGCTGTGGTCTGGATGATCAGTACTCCCCAATGTTTGAAATCCATTGGCTTGCGTCCTTCACGAAAAATATCCATCCTGAACGGTTCACTGGAATGTAGTTTCCGCAAATATGAATTGTACAAGGGATCGAAAAAGTATACAGGGGAAGGGGAATTGAATCCTCCCGTTGCCTAAAGGCAAACGGAAAAGAATATCGCTTTGGAAATATTTTTCTCTGTAAGCTGATAAATGTTAATACAAAATGGCCGGACTGTATCCTACAATCCGGCCATTTTTAATTCGTGCGCCAGTCCACTTTAGTCACTCCGAACTTTAGCTCACTTTAGGCACTTCTTCTATTCCAATTCCAGGACAACTACCGACTTGGAAGGAATACTCACCTCCAATTTGTTGTCTGAAATCTTCTTTGCATTTTTAAAGGCAACAGGAGAAACGGTCTCAGGCTTGTCGAATGTATTGACAGCATTGAAAGCCGCAGCTGTTAGAATAGTTCCCGAATTGATTTTGGCAATACCTTTGCCTGAAAGATTGATCTCCAGTTTGATCTCCTTGGTAGGGTTCAGGTTGCTGAGTGTCACATGGATCTTGCCATTTTTATCCACTGATGAAGAGCTGCTGATGGCTGGAATCTGGTCATTGCCCAATTGGTATTGTTCGCAGATCAGGTTGGATGGGAGCAGGGTGGCATCCTGATGGACATTGTACATCTTAAATACATGGTAGGTAGGGGTTAAGACCATTTTGTTGCCTTGTGTTAAAATCATGGCCTGCAATACATTGACAATCTGGGCAATGTTGGCCATTTTAACGCGGTCGCAATGTTTGTTCAAAATGTCAAGGGTAGAGGAAGCAATCAATGCATCGCGCATGGAGTTTTGTTGAAACAGGTGACCTGGATTGGCCCCGGGTTCAACATCTGTCCAGATTCCCCATTCGTCTACCAAAAGGTCAACGCGCTTGTCTTTGTCATACTCGTCCATGATGGCAGAATGTTTGGACACCAATTCATCCATGTACAGGGCTTTTTTCAATCCGGTGAAATATTGATCTTCACCAAAGGTAGTGGCAGAACCTTTTTTGCTCCAGCCTTCGCCTGCAATGGTATAATAATGAAGAGAAAGACCATCCATGTTGTTGCGACCTTTATCCATCAGTACTTTGGTCCAATTGAAATCGCTTCCGTTGGACCCACAACCGATGCGGTGTAAGTTATTGCCTCCATATAAACCTGCATAGCCTGAATACTGTCTCATCAGATCGGTATAATGTTCAGGAGTCATGTTGCCGCCACAGCCCCAGCTTTCGTTGCCAATACCGATGAACTTCACGTTCCAGGGTTTCTCACGGCCATTCTGTTTGCGGAGATTGACCATGGGGACATTGTCGTCTGAAGTCATATATTGAATCCAATCTACCATTTCACCCACTGTTCCACTACCAACATTGGCAGAGATATAGGGATCACAGCCCAGCAATTCGCAAAGGTTCAGGAATTCGTTGGTTCCGAAGCTATTGTCCTCGATGGTTCCTCCCCAGAATGCATTTTTGATCTTTGGACGGTCGGCCACAGGGCCAATTCCATTTTTCCAATGGTAGGTATCGGCGAAACAGCCACCAGGCCAGCGAAGGACGGGCACTTTCAGGGCCTGAAGGGCTTCAAGCAAATCCTTGCGATACCCGTTCACATTGGGAATGGGTGAATCTTTTCCAACCCAGATACCATCGTAAATACAACGTCCGAGATGTTCGGCAAACTGGCCGTAAATGTTCTTGTTGATCCGGGTTTTTCCTCCGGCAACATCAATTTGAAGGACATTGACCTGAGCCATTGTAGCGAAAGTGACCAACAGTCCAATGAATAAAACAGCTAACTTCTTCATTTGAATGATTTTATTGATTTGAGTTTGAGATTTTAGTTTACGCTTTCAAAAGAACAAAATTATAATTGTCTTTCAAACACTTTTCTTTAGAAAATACGAATTATACAAATTATTACGAATTACACGAATGGAGAAAGTGAGCAAATGGTCTTTGGGCATTTTTACGGAACTGCCTCTCCCCAATACTTTTTCTCTAAAACCTTTAATTCGTTGTGATATCAAGAAAACAAGATGCTAATCCGGCAGAGGTGGCTGTCAGTTTGAAGACTCCTGCCTGCTACCTGGGAGTGGATTGGGTACATCTATAAGTACTGTTTGAGTACTGTATCTGTACTAAAATTGCCAATTTAGTACAGATACAGTACTTAAACAGTACTTATAGATGTACCCAATCCACTCTCAGGTAGCAGGAGATACCAGCTCAATTCAGTCAGGAATGTAAAATGGAATGATGGTTGAATCGTTGGCCACAATGACCAGGTTTACAGTGGAATAACCTCATCGATGAGACTGCGAGTAAATAATGGCTTTTCAAGTGCAGAAAAAGAGAGATAAACCACAAGGGCCTATTCAGTTTTGAACAAAGAATGAAGTGTCGCAGATCTTGTGATGAAAATACAAATGAATTCAGAAAAATGAGGAAGTGTGCCTTTCTTTTTAGCCCTTAATTAGAATTGAACAACCTTGCCTTGTGTCCCTTTGAATCGAAAGGGCTTTGTGGCAATTTTTATTCTTTTGATTTTTCGGTGTGGCTTAAGTTTCAACTTATAAAGTTGCTTACCTATCAATTGTAAAGCATCTGAATACCGAGACTGAACACTTTTCCCCTACTCATTCCTCAAAAGCGATTTCCCTTACTCTTCCGGCTGGAACATATTCATTGAAGGCAATCTCCTGGATGGCGGTAAGTAGGAATCCGTTATAGGGTGCAAATTGTTCTTTCTGTTTTTGAATGTATGAAAAGCTATAGGGTGAATAGGCTTCCATTCTTGAACCATATTCTTTGGTATAGAAATCGGGATTTTGGGCAATGGCCTCAATGATGAAAAGGTCCATGCTCTTTCTCATGAGCGACTTAAATACTTCAAGGTGCTGTCCGCCGAATAGGGATAGGTTTTGCATCACCTGTTCGCCAAACCAATAGGTACTGTTGAGTTTCGCTTCCAGGAAATCATCGCTTTTAGAAAAGATAGTTTGCAATCCGGCAGCTCGGTCTTCTCCTGCATCCTGGACATCATCCAGCAACTGCAAATAAGCCCCGTAGCCGAAAAGGAAATATTCCTGGTCTTTACTGAGTTTGCCAGCTACCAGGTATCCATCGGCCAAGACAGAGGCGCCACCCTTAGCGATACAAATTTCAAGAGTTTCATCCTCAGAAAGTGAATTGTCTGATTGGATCAATTGTATGCTGCGGGTTTGGGCTTTATGGATGGCCATTAAACTTTGATAGACTTCAGGATAGGCTGATCGCGGAAATTCAGCTTCAATCATGGCTACAAGGCTAAAAATGATCTGTTCTGTAGTGTTGTTTGGCTCGGAAGCCTGTCCATCTAGTCGACTGTAAAAGTTATTGCTGAAAATCAACTTGTCAATGGTAGAGACTTCAGGGTTGTCAATTAGGTTGTCGGTATAGGGATACAACAAGCTGTATGCAAAAATGGAAGGTGTTAATTTAACCGGTAAGCCAAGGACAATTTGTAATCCATTCATGATCCACGCATTGCGCAATGCCTGAAAAATATCATGGAAGGTCAATGCGGAATCGAAATCTCTGGCTTGCCTTACAAATTGCCGGGTGACTTCCCTTAACTCATCCGAGAACATCACCTCCAATTGATGATCAGTGAAGTCGAGTCCATCGCGCAGAAAGTTTCGGGTTCCTGCGATGAACGAGTTCTCTTCTTTTTTCGTCAATCTCTTCTGATTTAGCCTTCCTTTTCTCAACGTTTTCACCGATCCGATATACTGATCAAGGATATTTTCGCGTGCTTCTTTTTCAATGAGCGTGAATTTATTGGATGTAAAAGGAAAGTTGGGTTTGCTTTGTTTCCAGGAAGCAGCATAATCTTCCGTATATTTTTGAATCATGGCCAGCGGGATTAATTCGTTTGTACAAAAAGAAACATTTCAGGGCATTGATACACAACAAAAACGACCAATGGCTGAATTCTGCCGATAAACCAACTGTCAGGCGGTCTAAGTAATAGAAACTAAATAATGT
>DMFR01000453.1 GCA_003450125.1 Prolixibacteraceae bacterium
TTTTTAAGAGGGCTTATATTCATAAAATGATGTTGCTTTGTCATAGAAATTCTAAAGTAAAACCTAAAAATATAGATATGCATCTTAAGATACATATAATCAGCTTTTTGTTGTTATATACTTATTGTGGTTTGCTCCAGGCACAGACCAAAGAAAAAATCAAAATACAGGATAAATATTGGAGCAGTTACGAAGATCAAACCCTTTCACCCACTGACAATACCCCTCTTCTATTGCCTTATAACCGTTGGATCGATCCGGCTGGCATTCAGATCTATTTTGGGAATCCATACCTGGAGAACCATGCCCTGGATGTAGCCCTTTCGCCCGATGAAAAATGGGTAGCCGTAGAAGGCCGGTATGAAGTAGTCATCATTTCAACTGTGTCTAAAAAAATCGTTGCCAATCTACCCTTGAGTGGTTGTATTCAAAATCAAAATGTGATGAATACCTTCTCCGGTATTCAATGGATTCAGGAAGGAAACCTGTACCACCTTTTCTGGGGAGCTGTTGGCAATGCCCCAAATTCGTTTGTTCTTGAAGCAAACTGGGATGGCAAGAGCCTGTTGTTTGCCGATTCTTTTACTTTCGAGGCCGTTGCACCTGCAAGGTCAGCCATCCCCAATGAAGTTCTGATACAAAAAGAAGGTGAAAAGCAATATTTATATGTCGTATTGAATGGCAATAATACGGTTGTAAAGATGAATCTTACCACCAAAGAGAAAATATGGACTGCCACTGTTGGTGTTGCTCCTTTCGGGATTGCAAAGGCCAATGGAAAAATATATGTTACCAATTGGGCAGGTTCCTCTCCTGACAAAAGTGATCTTAATGTAGCCGGTGTTCCATGGGGAGCTGCTAAAGTTGATCAGAGGACAGGGGCTACCCGCGAAGGCACTGTTTCTGTTTTAGATCCTGTATCAGGTTCTTTAATCCAGGAAATTAAGGTTGGACTGCATCCCAATGATTTGATTGCCAGCCATGATGAGAAATTTATTTTTGTAGCCAATGCCAACAGTGATGAGGTATCTTCTATCTCAACCGCCGACGATCATATATCCGAAATAATCTCAGTTCGCTTAAGCCCTGATCTCAACTCGTATTGGGGAGATTCTCCCAATGGTTTAGTCCTCTCGAAAGACGATCAAACTTTATATGTTGCAAATGGAATGGACAATGCCCTTGCTGTCATTGCACTAGGCAAGCAATCGAGCTTCATGTCTGATAAAAAGAATACACAGGTTAATGGGTTTATTCCCACAGGAGCCTATCCTGGAGCAATTGCAGTTTCTTTGGACAATCAGCTGTATGTGGCCAATATTGAAGCTGAAGGGGCAAAGATATCTTCTCCGATCAAGAATTCAACTAAGCCTTCCTATAACGCCCACCGGATGATGGCCTCGGTCTCTGTCATCCCTGTTCCTTCTGAAGATCAGTTAAAAGTATATACCCAAAAGGTGGAAGCGGCAAGCCAGTTTTTTAGGCTTGCCCTAACTTCAAAATTGCCCAGAAAACATGTTGAACCTGTTCCTGTGCCCGAAAGGATTGGTGAGCCTTCCCTTTTTAAACATGTATTGTACATCATCAAAGAAAACAGGACTTATGACCAGGTATTGGGGGATATGAAAAAGGGAGATGGGAATGCTGACCTTGCCATTTTCGGGCAACAAATCACTCCCAATTCTCACCAGCTTTGTGATCAATACCTGCTGTTGGATAATTTTTATGCCTCAGGCAAATGTTCTGCTGAAGGACATCAATGGACCGATGCTTCGATCGTCACCGATTACGTTGAAAAGGATGTGCGGGCATGGATTAGAAGCTACCCTCATGTCCAGGAAGATGCTTTGGTATATGCACCAACCGGTTTTATCTGGGACAATGCATTGAAATACGGAAAAAATGTCAGGATCTATGGTGAGGCATCCACTCCTGTATATGACAGTCAACATACCTGGAGTTCGATCTATAAAGGTTTCCTGAATCATGAGAAGTTCGTCTTCAAAAATAAAACAACCATTAAGCCAGTTGAAAAGCTATTGAGTGAAAATTACCCTTCCTACGATGACCACAAAATCCCGGATATACTCAGGGCACAAACTTTCATCGATGAGCTGAAGGGTTATGAGCAGATGGAGGGTGACCAGCTGCCCGAACTGATGGTGATGGCCCTCCCGAACGACCATACCGGAGGAACAAGACCAGGCCTTCCAACTCCACGCGCCATGGTGGCTGACAATGATCTTGCCCTTGGACGTATTGTAGAAGCTTTATCCAAGAGCAGGTTTTGGAACAATACCGTGATTTTTGTGACTGAAGACGACTCCCAGGATGGATGGGACCATGTATCTGCTTACCGCACAGTTGGAATGGTGATCAGTCCCTATTCCAAAACAGGGGAAGTGGTTCATACCAATTACAACCAGCCTTCTATTGTAAGGACCATTGAGCAGATCCTGGGACTTCCGCCCATGAATATTATGGATGCAACTGCGAAGCCCATGTTTGACTGTTTCAACGGCCAGGCCGATATGACCCCCTATCATTCCCTCGAGAACCTGATTCCTTTGGATGAGATGAACCCAATCCTGACAGCTTTAAAAGGCACTGCACTGCATTTTGCACAAAAGAGTATGGAGCCCCAATTCGATGGCATTGATTCGGGCAATGACGACCTTTTCAACCAAATTCTATGGTACGCCATGAAAGGCAAAGCCAAATATCCTAAACGCTACGTGGGGAAAGATGAAGATGACTAATTTCTGTTGATAATTTTAAACACATAGACACATAGGACACATAGTTTATTTCAAGGCCTCGGGATAAACTATGTGCCTATGTGTTTATTTTTCAACTGTTTAAAATCATCCTTCTCTTTTGTGTCAAATACTTTTGACACCAATGTCTCATCATTTTATTTTTAGTACATGTCTGTCCTCAAAGGCGATTTTACCTTTGTGAAGCTACCGCTGTATGATCAATTGAAGAGACCAAGGCTATATCAAGGCTATATCAACCCTATATCAAGGCTATATCAAAGCTATGTTTTTATTTTTAAACATAGCTTTGATATAGCCTTGATATAGGGTTAATATAGCCTTGATATAGCCTTGGTGGCAACTGAACCTTTCGCAGTATAAAGGATAGGAGGAGGGAAAAGGGTTCAATACCATGAAAATATACGGAGAAATGGAATTTATTAGATGGAAATGAACCAATAAATACAACCATCGACCGGATCATTTATACTTCACAGAAATTCTTTGTACTTTTGTGTCATATTTTAGAACGCTTTTCATGAGAGAAGAAGGATTGAATAGTATTGCTTATTCAAAAAATGTAATTGAATTTATTACCGTAGCCAATGAATTTTGCAGCTTTTTGGAACGATCAGATGATCTGGAGACTCCTATCTTCCTGGGCCGTTTGCAAAAAATACTTCCACTTTTATATTTGAAAGCCAGTTTGTTGCCTGAGTTTGAGTTCGAGGCTGAAGATGATATGGAGAAATTTGTAACCGAGATCGACTACAACATGATCCAGGAAAAAGTCCTTCAGCATACGGGCGGAAATGATGATTACCAGGAAGTTTTTATTTCTGGTATGCAGTTCAGCGAATCTGCGCTTACTTCCAATATATCTGAAAATGTAGCCGATATTTACCAGGAAATGAAAGACCTGGTAATGTCATTTCGGATGCTAAACGATGAGGTCATGGAGCAGGCCGTTTGGGAATGCAAGAATAATTTTGCTTCCCTGTGGGGACAAACCCTTGTGAATTGCTTACGGGCAGTGCACAATTTGATATATGCTGAAAATAATGAGGAGGATCAGCACCTTGCAAAAAAAGATAAAACTGAATCGAAAAATAAAACCCGGAAGCCGGATTGGCTGAATGACCGGTTTTCAAATCAGGGAGAATAATAAGGATGTACAAAGAAAGTATAGATAAAGATGAATTGGCAGATATGCCACTGATTCAGTTTGAAGGTGAAATCATGCTTGTGGAGACAAAAGAAGATTATTTGATCTCCATTGAATACCTGGCTCAACAAAAAATGCTGGGATTTGATACTGAAACCAAGCCTGCCTTTAAAAAGGGGGTTGTTTATGAAGTGGCACTGTTACAATTGGCCACCAAAGACCGGGCTTTTTTATTCAGACTGAATAAAATAGGGCTACCCAATGGTCTCAAAAGCATACTTGAAAACCCTGAAATTGAAAAAATTGGGGTTGCCATCAGAGATGACATCAAAGGATTGCAAAAGCTCAATAACTTCAAGCCTGGTGGTTTTATTGAACTGCAGGAACATGTGAAAGATTATGGAATCCAGGATTTCAGCCTTAAAAAGCTTTCAGCCATCGTGTTGGGCTATCGCATTTCAAAAGCACAACGGGTGACCAACTGGGAGGCATTGGAACTTTCAGAAGCACAACAAATCTATGCGGCTACCGATGCATGGATTTCTCACCGCATATACGAATCTCTCAATCAGAAATTATCATGACCAATACATACAGCCGGGTGATACTTAAATCCGGAAAAGAACAGTCGCTACAGCGCTTTCATCCCTGGATCTTTTCAGGAGCTATTCATGAAATTGTTGGCAGGGTGGAAGAAGGTGATGTGGTAGAAGTAGTTTCCAGTAAAAGCGATTTTTTAGCCATGGGACATTGCCAGATCGGCTCTATTGCAGTGCGCATCTTTTCATTCGAAAAGGTAGAACCGGATTTTAATTTCTGGAGAGGGAAACTAGCCAGGGCTTTTGAGGTAAGGCAGAAACTGGGATTGGCTGACAATGCCCAAACCAATGTTTATCGTTTGGTGCATGGAGAAGGGGATGGGCTGCCAGGCCTTATTGTAGATTTTTACAATGGCACAGCCGTCATGCAGGCCCATTCAGCAGGTATGTATGTAATTAGGGAAACGATAGCCAAAGCGTTGAAAGATGTACTGGGAGATCGCCTGGATGCAGTATATGACAAGAGTGAAAAGACTGTGCCTTTTAAAGCCGATCTGGAGGCCAAAGATGAATACCTGTTGGGTGTTTCAACAAAGTTTGAGGTTCTGGAAAATGGGAATAGGTTTAATGTCGATTGGGTAGAAGGCCAGAAGACCGGCTTCTTTGTCGATCAGCGTGAAAACAGACGCCTTGTTCAGGAATATTCAAAGGACCGCAAAGTGCTCAACATGTTTTGCTATTCAGGGGGATTCTCCTTTTATGCCATGAGGGGCGGAGCCAATGTAGTACATTCAGTAGATTCATCAGCCAAGGCAATTGATCTGACCAATGAAAACGTGAAGTTGAACTTCCCGGAAGATACACGTCATGAAGCCTATGTGGCCGATTGTTTTGATTACCTGGATAAGAATCAGGGGAAATATGATCTGATTATCCTTGATCCGCCTGCCTTTGCCAAACATAGGGGAGCTTTGCCACAAGCGCTTAAAGGATACAAGAGACTTAACCTGAAAGCTTTTCAGCAGATTGCACCTGGTGGCATTGTCTTTACTTTCAGCTGTTCTCAGGTAGTGACCAAAGATAAATTCCGTGAAGCAGTATTCTCTGCAGCAGCTATCTCAGGTCGTAAAGTAAGGATACTGAACCAGCTTGTTCAGCCAGCTGATCATCCGGTGGATATCTATCATCCTGAAGGGGAATATTTGAAGGGGCTGGTGCTGTATGTGGAATAGGGGGAAGTATTTAAAGTACTTAAAGTACTTAAAGTTTAAAGTTAAAGGTCGCTTCGATTAAGAAAAGAGCTTATAAATTCAACTTTCATTTTAGTGCATTTAATACTTCCTCTTTTGATACTCTTGGGGTTTCACGAGCAGCTTGACAAGCTTTTAAGATAGAAATATTCTCTAAGTCTTCATCACTGGCAATTGATGCGTTAGTCACCCCATTGAGAAGTTTTACAGCATTGAGAATATGTTTTGCTTTTGATTTGTTTTCTACATTGATAACAATGGTTTCCATAGCATCTAATTTTGCCACTAAGTTAAAAAACTCTTTGTGAATCTCCAATCAATTGATCAAATCTGAATAACTCAATTCCACCTTCTATTAACTAATTCAAAGATTCAGTATTTACGCATTGATTAATATTATAAAAGGATTCCTTCTTTTTCAACGTTTTTGTAAAAAGGGGTAAAACTTCGCTTCATCCATTCCTCTTTTGTATACAGTTTAGGTGAAAAATGTTCACCTTCTTTCCACCCTAGTTCATACAAGGCAAAGGAGATGTTATCAAAATCAGAGGTTTCAATTTTAACTTTATCCAGAATTACCAATATATCCCAGTCCGAATCAGGAAGGGCAGTTCCCCTTGCCTGCGAACCAAAAAGTATAACCCTGGCATCAGGAGCAATTGTTGTAAGTGTTTGTTTAATTGTACTTAGAAGTTCTTCTCTGGATTTCTTCATGACACAAATATTTGGTACGAAGTTAAAAAACTACTTGTAATTCATCACATGGATGCTACGATTTTAGCTTTTCAAGTAAATCGGATGTGTTTTTTGTACGGGTAACTTTTCTAGTTTTAGCTTCATTGATCGATTTCATTAATGATGCACTGGGGATACGTTCCTCAACGATGGTTACATAGCTTTGAGTTTTCAAAAACTCAATCATCTTTTTTGCACCTGTTGACTTGTCGTTGATTATTATTGTTGTCATAGCTCTATGATTTTTCACAAATATAAAAAACCTCTATGAATTAATTTGTCCTGCAACCTGAAACTTGCAGATTATAGTTCTTAAAAAAAAGGAAAGGAGTAACAACTCCCTTCCTTTTTGATTGATGTTGAAATATCTGATAAAGTGTTAAAATCAATTCCATTTGAGCGTCCAGTTTAACTTTCTGGCTTTATCACATAGTAAGAATAATTGCCATCAGGATATTTACCTTCAATGAGCATCGGTTCTTTACTTTTGGTATGCATCAAGACACTTTCGATGTCATTTGGGCTATTCACTGCCACTTTATTGATATCGGTAATGATAAATCCAGGTTTCATTCCAGCATCCTTCAGTTTTCCATCATCCAATTTGGTAACCTTTACTCCTTCTTCAATTTGCAGCTTTTCTTTATCCTGATCAGTCAAAGGAGCGAATTCAGCACCCAGTACCGACAAAGGTTCTTTTACGATGGAAGTATTCCCTTTCATATTGCGCAAAACAACTTTAGCATCCTTTAAATCGCCATTCCTGATATATCCAACAGTAACCTCATCTCCAGGACTAAATTCCCCAATTAATTCCTGTAATTGAGAACCCGTTTTTATATCATTCCCGTTGATAGAAACAATGATATCACCCTCTTTGATTCCTGCCTTACGAGCAGCACCATCATCTGTTGTACTTTTGACGTAGGCACCTTCAACATGTTCAAGTTTTTTAGCTTTGGCAATACTGTCATTCACTGACTGCATCACAACTCCAAGAACAGCACGTTGTACCTCTCCATATTTCCTTAAGTCGATGACCACCTTTTGAGCTATCGTGGCAGGGATTGCAAAGGAATAGCCAGAATAGGAACCAGTTTGGGATGCTATAGCAGTATTAATTCCTACTAAATCTCCTTTAGCATCCACCAATGCACCACCACTGTTACCCGGATTCACAGCTGCATCAGTCTGAATAAAGGATTCCAAGGGCATCTGACCACTCATAATGCCAATAGCTCTTGATTTTGCACTGATAATTCCAGCCGTAACAGTGGAGTTAAGGTTAAACGGATTGCCAACGGCCAGCACCCATTGGCCTAATTTGAGACCATCAGACTTACCCCAGTTAAGGTAAGGAAGATTAGTTGCATCTATCTTAACCAGAGCGATGTCTGTGTTCGGATCACGGCCTATTACCTTGGCTGTGAATCTGCGGTTATCATTCAAAATAACATCCACATTGACTGCATCATCCACCACATGGTTGTTGGTGACAATATAGCCGTCAGGATTGATGATCACCCCTGAGCCTGATCCTATGGCAAACTGCGGCTGTTGTTTGTACTTATAGGGTGTATTACCCTGAGGCCCATCGGGACCGAAGAAGAACTTAAAGAAGGGGTTATCGGGCATATTATCCATCTGTTGATGCATCTTTACCTCGATATGAACGACTGCATGAACGCTTTTTTCAGCCGCCTCCGTTAAATCAGGTAATTGTCCCTGTTGTCCATCGTTGGAAATGTTTTTAGTAAGATGTACGGGTGTCTTTTCACTGATCATGAATTGATGGTTGGGAACAACTCCAAATCGGTTGTTCAAAAAGATGGCCAATGCCGCTGAAACAAAAGCAATGATAAATACTGATGTAATCTTTTTAAGCGTTGTCATAATGATAAGTTTAAAATTTTAATCCCCCATTTCATATTGTGTGCCAGAAAAAAGAAATTGAAATC
>DMFR01000415.1:0-7337 GCA_003450125.1 Prolixibacteraceae bacterium
TTAAAATCAGCTTTTCTGGCCAACATGTCCCACGAAGTTCGTACTCCATTGAACAGCATTATCGGTTTTTCTGAATTATTGGCTGATCCGCATTTTGGACAAGAACAGAAGGATGAATTTATCCATTTGATTGTCACCAACGGGAATAATCTGTTAACCATTATCAGCGATATTATGGACATATCGAAGATAGAATCGGGTGAAATCACCATGCATAAAAGTCAGGTGGATGCCCGTAAACTTATTATAACCGTTAAGGAGCGGTTTTTATTCCAGGCCGTAACAAAAAAACTCAAATTAAAACTATCCCTCCCTGACACCCCTATAGAAACCCTCCTTTTTACGGATGCAGACCGTCTTCACCAAATATTCAACAATCTGATCAATAACGCCTTAAAGTTCACAGAGAAAGGTCAGATTGAAATCGGCTACCATTGCTGGGATAATCTGTTAGAGTTTTTCGTCAGGGATACCGGCATTGGTATTTCTTCGGAATATCACAATAAAATATTTGAACGCTTTCGGCAGGTTGAATCTGAAAAGACACGTAAATATGGTGGAAATGGCCTAGGATTAGCCATCACCAAAAATCTGGTGGAGTTATTGGGTGGAAAGATATGGGTGGAGTCTGAACCAGGCAGAGGTTCCGCATTCTATTTTATCATCCCATGTGAGCCAGTCAAAACAGGTGTAGCGATTTTTTAATCGTTTCTATATACCTTAAAAATTAAATTCGATGTAATTGTAGGTCAGGCAATTAATTACATCCAATAGGTTAACCTGCTGGCAATGGTACAAATACTTACTGATAATTTCCAACAAACCAATAATACCTGATTGTCGTATAACAGCGAATAAGTTTGCTGGAGAAATGAAGGCCTCAGCCATGAGGCGCGGGGTGGGGAGTATAAAAAAGATTGTGTAAACACTCAAAAACAAGTATTTGTTACAGTTACCCTGCTCACATGAAGCGCAGGCGTAGCCGGAGCAGAATGTGAGCAGGGTAACTGTAACTTTGTAATCACTTAAAAGCCAATGTTATGAGTGCAACAAATGAAATTCCAAAAGATTTTTTCAAGCAGTTCAAGAGCAAAGAAGAGTTTCAGTCCTTTTTCAGCGACCTTTATAAACAGGGCGTAGAAGAGATGTTGGAGGCCGAACGGGATGAGTTCCTGGGCTATGAAAAATACAGTAAGGAGGGTTATGGCAGCGGGAACAGCCGCAATGGGACGTACCGCAAGACGGTCAAGACAGACAGCCTGGGGGATATGGTGCTCAGCATCCCCAGGGACAGCAACGGGGAGTTTGAACCCCGGTTAATACCCAAGGGACAGCGCATGAGCGACAAGCTGGAAGAGGCCATCATCGGCATGTACAGCCACGGTATGACCTGCTCGGATATCAGCAGTCAGGTAAAGGAAATTTATGGCGTGGATGTAAGCGAAGGCACTGTTTCAAACATCACCAACCGCCTTGTGGAGCATATCAGGGAGTGGCAGAACCGTCCCCTGGATATGGTATATTTTATCCTCTGGATGGATGGCATCGTGATCCGGGTCAGGCAAAACGGGAAATACACAAATAAGTGCATCTATATCGTGATCGGGCTCAAAAATGACGGGCATAAAGAACTCTTGGGCATGTGGATGGCCGAAAGTGAATCGGCAGCCTTCTGGCTCACCGTGCTGACCGATCTGAAGGCCCGCGGGGTGCAGGATATCCTGATTGCCTGCACGGACAACCTTACCGGTTTTACCCAGGCCATCCGGGGGGTGTTCCCACAGGCGGTCACCCAACTCTGTATTGTCCACCAGGTAAGGAACAGCTGCAAGTACGTGGTATGGAAAGACCGCAAGGCATTTTGTGCCGACCTCAGGCAAATATACACGGCCACCAATATAGCAATGGGTGAAAAAGCCCTGGCGGACATGGATGTAAAATGGGGTGAAAAATACTGGCATGCTATACAATCATGGCACAACAACTGGGAAAACCTCAGCCAGTTCTTTCAGTTTCCTCTGGAGATCAGAAAGATTATATATACCACCAATACCATCGAGAACCTGAACCGCACAATACGAAAATATACCAAAGCAAAAGTGCAGTTTACTGATGATGAGGCTGCCCTGAAAGCCGTTTTCCTGGCCATGACCAACCAGGAGAAGAAATGGACACAGCCTATCAAAAACTGGGGCTTGATCATTTACCAGTTTGTAACTATTTTTGAAAACAGGTGTAAAATAGATGAAATATCATTCTCAGGTGTTTACACAAAGTAATTTACACTCTCAACTTTCCCGATAGGTTTGATTCTGTTCTTATTCTTATTTGTGTCTTACCAATGTCTTTTTAAATTCATACCAAATTCAAAGCTTATTCGAAGCTTATTCAAAGCTTATACAAAGCTTATACGTAAAACTAGCAATAAGCTTCGAATAAGATTCGAATAAGCTTCGAATAAGCTTCGAATTAATACCAAACCTGGTACGACTTTGATAGGATGGTGATAGGACTATAATAGGAATTCAAGAGGGATAAAACCCTGTGCAAGGAACAGGAAAAATGAAATGAATAATTTTTGCACCAGGATAATTTTGCGCCCTTGATACTTTTCCTAAAATTAGATACCTCAACTGTTGCATTGACAAAAAAAGGTCAAAAACCACCTTTTGACAAGGATGATTTTTGACCTTTTTATATAAATGCAACTGTCAGGCAGATTGCAGTTTTGCCAGCTAATCTTTCAAGTAATCAATTTTGGCCAAATCGTCCCAGATGGGATCTTTCTTTGGCGGAGCAGCAATGATCTTGATGGCCACTTTGGTCACCGGATGGATGAATTCAATTTTGCGGGCATGAAGATGGATTCCTGCATTTTCGTTGCTGCGGGCAGCACCGTATTTCAGGTCGCCCTTGATGTGAAGGCCGATGCGGTTTAGCTGTGCACGGATCTGGTGGTGACGACCTGTTTTGAGGTCAATTTCCAGCATGTGGTAATGGTTGAGTGTTGCCACGTGACGGTAGTGCAGAATGGCTTCTTTGGAGCCTTTGCGTTCCTTGTTGTGGGCATGCGACTTGTTCTTTTCTTCATCCTTCAACAGCCAGTGGTGCAAAGTTCCTTCCTCCAGTTCGGGAAGGGCGTCTACCACAGCCCAATAGGTTTTTTTCATGGCATCCTTATCCTGGAACATTTCATTCAGACGGGTAAGGGCCTTGCTGGTGCGGGCAAAAAGGATGATTCCACTTGTTGGCCGGTCAAGCCGGTGAGGCGACCCGAGGTAAACATCTCCCGGTTTCTTGTATTTTACCTTGATGTATTCCTTTACCTTGTCAATCAAGGTTTCATCACCGGTTTTGTCACCCTGAACGATCTCGCCACACGCTTTGTTGATGGCAATGATATGATTGTCTTCGTATATTACTTCCATTTTAATCTTTAGAAATGTGTATGTGGGGCTTGGAGCTGGGGGCATGGTGCCAGGAGCTTTTGGCCAATAACTTTAAATACTTTAAATACGCTGGTTCACTTTAAATACTTTAGTTCACTCTAAGTACTTTAGTTCACTTTAAATACTCTAAACTCCTAATACTGTTCGCGCTCGTTGGGGAAGTCGCTTGATTTGACATCCTGCACGTAGGAATTCACAGCGCCTTTGATTTCATCTGCCAGGTTGAGATATCTTCTCAGGAAGCGGGGTGAAAATGACTGTGTCAATCCCAGCATATCATGGATCACCAATACCTGTCCATCACAGCCCCCACCGGCGCCAATACCAATGACAGGTATCTTCAGGGCCTTGGCTACCTTGGTTCCCAATTCGGCAGGTATTTTTTCAAGGACGATGGCAAAACATCCGGCTTTTTCCAATAGTTTGGCATCATCAATAAGCTTCTGGGCTTCTACTTCTTCCTTGGCACGAACAACGTATGTTCCGTATTTATTGATCGACTGGGGCATCAGGCCAAGATGTCCCATGACAGGAATCCCGGCAGAGAGGATACGTTCAACCGATTCGATGATTTCCTTTCCACCTTCCACTTTCACAGCATCGGCATGGGTTACCTTCATGATTTTGATGGCCGAGTTGAGGGCTTCAAATGGATTGCCCTGGTAACTTCCAAAAGGCATATCAACTACCACCAAGGCACGGTTGACAGCTCTGACCACTGACTTGCCATGATAGATCATCTGGTCAAGGGTAATGGGCAAGGTTGTTTCGTTGCCTGCCATCACATTGGAGGCAGAATCGCCCACCAGGATGATGTCTATTCCGGCTTCATCAACCAGCTTGGCCATGGAGTAATCGTAGGAAGTGAGCATGGCAATTTTTTCGCCTTTCAGTTTCATTTCTGAAAGCACATGAGTGGTAACGCGCTTTATTTCTTTGTGGACTGACATATTCTTTTTGTTTCGATTGGACTGCAAAAGTAAGCAATTATAGATTGAATTATCCCATTTCTTTTCACCAATTGATTGTCAAGATACTTAGAGTGTTAAAAAGGGATGAAATATTGTTAAATATTCATAATTATGCCAATTTGGGCACTGTCTTTGTTAACCTGTTTTATGCTTCACAGCAAACATATTAGTATCAATAAAAAACCAGAAACATGAGAACAACATTGACAATGCTTTGTGTCCTAGGAACCGCCTTTGCAGGCTTCTCCCAGGACAAGAATTTTGATTTATCGAAGTACAAATTTCCCGATTACAAGCGGCATGAGCTGGAATTGAATTTCAACTCGAGTGGTGTAATGGATAAAGACTCCAGAGATGTGCCTTCCAGTTCCATGATGGGAGGCACGGAGAGAATAGATTATTCGGATGCATCCTTCAATTCGGGCGCTTCACTTACCTATCAATATGACTACTTAACCAGAAAGCAAGTTGATTTCCTATATTCTACTTTTTCAGGACAATATGATTTTTCAAAGTCTAATGCTGATGGACAGAAAACAAAACGATTTAACCCTCACATGAATTGGTATTTAACCGGATTTAGAAGATATTATTTGAAAGAAAACAAGTTTTTCATTGAAGGACTGACGGATTTGCAATATTATTTAGATAACTACAAGACTACTTATACCAATGGGAGCGATTATCAAAATCGAACTGATCGGCTGGATCTTTCAATCGGCCTTGGATTGGGAATAGGGAGAATAGAAAAAGTGAGTGATTTATGGCAGGCCTCTTATATCTTGGAAAAATTGAATGGACAAAAATCACTTGACCGCGATTTGCAACAAAAAGATATTTATGAATTTGCCTACCTGGCATCTAAATTGAAAAACAAACGCTTCTTTGATGCCCGGCTGAGGAAAATTGCGGAATTGCAAGCCCTGGATTCTTTGATGCACAACCAGGGATTGGTCAAGAATAGTGATATCTCTTACTTTACTACTTTGAACGATTACTGGAGTTACGGAAATTTCCAGGATCGGGAATCGGGCAAAGAATTGAAAGTCTCTGCAAAGCCTCAATATACAAGACAGTATTCCAAAGCGGATGGCGACACTGCCAATATTTCATCGAAAACCAGTATCATTTCCAATATTTCCTTTAAATGCGCCAAACCAATCAATTTGTATTGGGAGCGTTACTTCAACGCTTCGGTTTCAAATGAAACGATCATTGAAAAGTCCGGCGAATACTACAACAATTACCCTAAAAATTCTTTATCCGGTGGTGCAAATTTCGGCTATGGATACTTTCCCGATTCCAGAACTTCATTTTCAGGAATATTGGGGTATTCGGGACAAAAACTGATGGTCCAGAATTCAACTGGTTATGAACCTAATGTTTCGGACCAATGGATGAATATGGTTTACCTTCAATTAAAAGGAAATTATTATATTTCACCTCAACTTCAAATCACCGCCAACTTTAATGTCAATTACATAGACAAAGCCTATCGAACGATCAATGAAATTAGAACTAGCTACGATCTTGGCCTTCGTTACGCTATCTTCTAAAGATTTCTAAAACAAGGAAGCCGGTTCAATGAGCCGGCTTCCTTGTTTTTATACCCTTAGGAATATATTCTTTTTGTACATGTAATACAGCAAGGACCAAACCAGCATGATGCTTCCGATAATGCTGATGATCTGGCCAAAGTCGCCCCAGAGAACCGTCCAGCCAAAGAGGTATTTGCTTACTTTTCCGGTATCCACCAAATCGTAAAGCAGGTAGATGAAAATGGAGTTCATACCAATTACCCGGAAGAAGAAGGACCATTTTTTCCAGCCCTTTACATCAATGATATAGTAGAACAGGGTGATGGCTAGAAAACCGATACCGGCAGTCAGTAAATTGAAAGGGGTGGTCCAGCAAGCTTTGATGATCGGGTAGAAGGTGCTTAGTAACAAAGCCAGTGCAATGTCTGAAACACCTGTGAGCGAGAGGGTCTTGAGTTTCTGACGGTCTGTAGTTGTTTTATCGCGTAGAAAATGTCCGGCCACTGAACCCATCAGGGTAACGGTAATGGCAGAGACAATACACAGCAGGCCTTCGGGATCAAACGGCCCGCCATACAATCGTCCGGGCAACAACATACGGTCAATGTAACCATTGATGCATCCTTCTGGAGTGAGCACTCCGGCTCCGATACCTGGAACAGGGACCAGCAGTTGAATAATTCCAATTCCTGCCAATATGCCTCCCAGCCAATAGAGCCGGTTCTTAAAAGATTTGCAGTAAATATTGATCAATGAAGCGAAAAAGTAAGCGATCCCAATTTGCCCGAGAACACTGGCAAAACGTGGATGTTCGAAACCATTGCTGAATACCCCGTTATAGATCCAGCCCAGCAAGAGCAAAATCATGGCACGTTTGAAGGCTTTTTTGGCCAGCACATCCTTTGGAACTTTCTTTTCCAATCTAGAACCGATGGCAAAAGGAATGGCCACACCGCTGATAAACATGAACAGGGGGAAAATAAGGTCTTCGAAATGAAATCCCTGCCAGGGGACATGTTCCATTTGCTCGGCAAGGGTGTGAAGCCAGCCGGCATCAGAATGTTGAGCCAGAACAGTGACCAGATAACCGCCGCCGGTAATCCATAACATATCGAAACCCCGTAAGGCATCGAGTGACAAAAGGCGTTCGCGGGGAACTGCCTGGGTAGGTTTGTGTTTCATGGTTGGTTTGTTTAAAGAGAGTGGGAAATTACTAAATTTACACGGGAATTCAAATTCTATTTTTTGTGGCAGACCAGTCAACTGGTGGAATGTCCGACCCAAGAACTTTGCGCTGTCGTTTTGTCACTCAAAAATGCCATTATCAATGATCGTTTAACCCTTGGGGTGTCAATATTGCTCAATTTTCAGTTTTCTGG
>DMFR01000415.1:7494-21302 GCA_003450125.1 Prolixibacteraceae bacterium
GGCATAATGATTGATAATCCAAGGAAGTGTGAATTTATCATTGAAATAAATCTGATTAAAAAATATCATCAAAATGGGAAAAATTATTGGAATTGACTTAGGTACCACCAACTCGTGTGTATCAGTTATGGAAGGTAACGAGCCAGTTGTTATCCCAAACAGCGAAGGCAAGCGTACCACACCGTCAATCGTGGGTTTTATTGAAAACGGCGAACGCAAAGTAGGCGATCCGGCAAAACGTCAGGCGATTACCAATCCTGCAAAGACTGTTTATTCGATCAAACGTTTGATGGGTGAGCCCTATTCAAACTTAACCAAAGAAATACAACGGGTAGCGTATAAGGTCGTTCAGGGCGACAACAATACCCCCCGCGTGGTCATTGAAGACCGTAAATATTCACCACAGGAAATTTCAGCCATGATTCTTCAGAAGATGAAGAAGACCGCTGAAGACTATCTGGGTCAGGAAGTGACCGATGCCGTGATCACGGTTCCTGCTTATTTCAGCGATTCACAACGTCAGGCGACCAAAGAAGCAGGCGAAATTGCAGGTTTAAATGTACGCCGTATTATCAACGAACCTACAGCTGCCGCGTTGGCTTATGGGTTGGACAAGATGCACCGCGAAATGAAAATCGCTGTATTTGACCTTGGTGGAGGTACATTTGATATCTCGATCCTGGAATTGGGTGAAGGTGTATTTGAAGTAAAATCGACCGATGGTGACACTCACCTTGGTGGAGATGACTTTGACCAGGAGATCATCAACTGGCTGGCCTCTGAATTTAAAAATGACGAAGGCATCGACCTGCGCCAGGACCCAATGGCCTTGCAGCGTTTGAAAGAGGCTGCTGAAAAAGCCAAGATTGAATTATCCAGCGGAACCTCGACTGAAATCAACCTCCCATATATTATGCCGGTGAATGGAATTCCAAAACATTTGGTAAAAACCCTTACCCGTGCAAAATTTGAACAACTGTGTGACAAATTGATCAATGCTACCATGGAGCCTTGTCGCAAGGCCCTGAAGAATGCAGGATTACAGGCAAGCGATATTGACGAGGTTATCCTTGTTGGTGGTTCAACCCGTATCCCAGCTGTTCAGGAAAAGGTACAGCAGTTATTCGGAAAAGCTCCTTCAAAAGGTGTTAATCCTGACGAAGTTGTAGCCATTGGAGCTGCCATTCAGGGTGGAGTATTGACAGGTGAAGTGAAAGACGTGTTGTTGCTTGATGTAACCCCACTTTCATTGGGTATCGAAACTATGGGTGCTGTTATGACTCGTTTGATCGAATCAAATACGACCATTCCAACCAAGAAATCTGAAACATTTACGACCGCTTCTGACAATCAGCCATCAGTTGAAATCCATGTTTTACAGGGCGAACGCCCTATGGCAAGCGGGAACAAGACCATTGGTCGTTTCCACCTTGATGGACTTCCACCAGCAATGCGTGGTGTTCCACAAATTGAAGTAACCTTCGATATTGATGCCAACGGTATCCTGCACGTTGCTGCTAAAGATAAGGCGACAGGTAAAAGCCAGTCAATTCGTATTGAAGCTTCATCAGGCTTAAGCGATAGCGAAATTCAACGTATGCGTGAAGAAGCCAAAGCCAACGAAGCATCGGATAAAGCAGCCCGTGAAAAAGTGGACAAGCTCAACCAGGCTGACAGTTTGATTTTCCAGACTGAAAAGCAGTTGAAAGAATTTGGTGACAAATTGCCAGCTGACAAAAGAGGCCCCATTGAAGCCGCTCTTGCTCAACTGAAAACTGCTCACCAGGCTCAGGATCTGGCAGGCATTGATGCTGCCACAACTGAACTGAATACCGTATTCCAGGCAGCCTCGCAGGAAATGTACAATGCACAGGCTCAGTCGAATGGCGGACAAGAACAACCTCACAACGAAGAACATGCCAACGCTGGGGGCGGCAAACAAGACGGCCAGGTAACTGATGTCGACTTCGAAGAAGTGAAGTAAGAAGATAGACGGAAGTCGGAAGTCAGAAGATCGGAGCATTGGAAATATATGCCATGACTGACGTATTTTCATAACACATATTAAAAGCCCTGTTGGAATTTCCGGCAGGGCTTTTTTGGTACTCAGCGGGTGACTTCAAGTCACCCGCTCAATAAAATACGATCTTTGTCATTTGATCGTTTAGATTGTTATATTTGAACGAACTTGTAAAAGAGATGGGAAAGCGTATAGTCCTCATACTTTATCTACTTTTGGAAATTGGTTTTGGCTCAAATTGTCAATCAATCAATCCTTCTAATTTGCGTTTCCAATACCTGACTACCGGCGATGGGTTACCTCAAAATACAATTGATTGTATTTTTCTTGATAGCCAGCGATTCATGTGGTTTGGAACATGGAACGGACTTTGCCGGTACGACGGCTATTCTTTTAAGGTATTCCAGAAGAGTGATTCTCAAAAAAATATTCCCGACAATTTTGTCCATGCTATATGTGAAGATAAGTCCAAAAACCTTTGGGTTGGAACCGCCCACGGGGTCGCTATTTACAATCTGGAAACTGAACAATTTTTTATGCCTGATAGTTTGCAGGCCAAATTGGGAAAAATTGCGGTAACGAGTCTCGCTTGTGATAAAAATGGTGGAATATGGGTTGCTGCCGAAAAAGGCAAAATATTTTATGTTTCACCAAAACCGGGTGATGAACGACAATTCAAGTGCATTGAAATTAATTCAAAAGCAATTCTCAACGCTGATGTTAAGGCAGTATGTATATTAAAAAGCGGGAGGATACTGGTTGGCACAGGTGTTGGTCCTTACGAAGTGATTAATGGAGAATTGCACCCTCTTGAATTTCCAGGTGCTGTTTTGGGCCCATTAAATTCTGCAAACATCCTTTGTATTTATGAATCGGGCAATGGTGATTGGTGGTTTGGCACCGACATCGGTTTTTTCTGGTATAGGCAATCGACCAGTCAGTTGACCTCCTATACCCACCAGCCCAACAATAGAAACAGCATATCGAATGCAACTGTTATGTCCATTGCAGAAGAAGCTTCGGGAATCCTATTAATAGGAACTTTGGGTGGATTAAATTTTTTCGATCCGGGAACAGCCACCATTTCAGGAATTGACAGGCGTTTAGATGAAAATGGAACCCTGAACAATGAGTTTGTAAACTCGTTATTTACCAACCATGACGGAGATGTCTGGATTGGTACAGAAAAAGGAGGGGTAAACAAATACAGTACCTACCAGAAGCCTTTTTATTCGCTTCACAATCAACCGGATGACCAGAACAGTTTGAGCAATAATACCATTAATTCAATACTAAACGACGGGAATATTTTGTGGGTTGGAACGGCAGGTGGCGGACTTAACCGAGTAGATCAAAATACTGGCATAATCGAACATTTTATCCAATCGGCTCAACAGCCAGATGGCATTTGCAGTAATTATATTAGTTCGATTTGCCTCGACACGGACAAGCAGCTTTGGGTGTCTTCCTGGGGCGATGGACTTGGACGTTTAGTATCAGAGAAAAGCAAGACATTTCAAAACTATAAGAACCAATCGGACAATCCACGAAGCTTAGTGAGTAATTTTGTTTCTGGACTTATTCCAGATGACCGTGGATTTTTTGTAGTGTGCACATTAGGAGGCATCGATTTATTCGATCCAAAAAAAGGATCGTTTTTTCACTTTCAGGAGAAATTCGATAAAGGCGTTGAGACACCGGCGGTTGGTTGCATATTGAAAGACCGGAAAGACTATTACTGGATCGGCTCTCGTAAAGGGCTATTCCGTATTCCGGCAAAGTTGGTGGTTCCAACTTCCCAAAAACTAACTTCTGAAGATTATGGATTTTTTGCCAATAGTCCAGGTGATTCTCTATCCCTTCCGGGTAATTATGTCATTTCGCTTTTGGAAGATCACCTGGGAAATATTTGGGTTGGGACATACGGAAATGGGTTTTGCAAAGCGGTACATGCTTCCGATGGGAAAATCCAGTTTATTACCTATACAAAAACCAATGGGTTGTGTGACGACGTGGTTTATGCAATGGAAGAAGACCACAGCGGGAACATCTGGATCAGTACCGACAATGGCTTGTCGAAATTTAATCCTGAAAAAGTTTCCTTTCAGAATTTTTACACCAAAGATGGGTTGCTCAATGATCAGTTTTATTGGAATTCGTCAAGTTCTGACCATCGTGGAAACTTGTATTTTGGCGGCGTGAATGGCCTGAATTATTTTAGTCCTGGGGAAATCAATTATTATCCACGCCTTCCGAAAGTGGTTTTTACAGACTTTCAGGTTTTCAATCAGTCAGTGAAAATAGGAGAGAAATTGCATGGGAATATCGTGTTAGCCAGATCGGTTTCCGAAACACAGACCATCGAGCTTTCATACAAGGACAACATTTTTTCTATTGAATTTTCAGCACTTGATTATTTTTTGCCTGATAAAGTAATTTACGCCTACAAGATGGAGGGTGTTGATCAAAATTGGGTCACCGTTACTGCGGCACGTCGTTTTGCAACGTATACAAATTTATCGGGAGGAAAGTATAGATTTTTAGTAAAGGCGGCCAACAGCGATGGTTTGTGGTCGGTCGAGCCCACTGTATTGGCTATTATAATTGATCCTCCCTACTGGCAAACTTCATGGTTCAGGTTACTGGCAATTCTGGCATTAACTCTTTCGGTAATGGGCTATATTCGGTACCGGACACGATATTTGCATGAACAAAAACGGAAATTGGAAATTCAGGTGCGTGAACGTACCATCCAGATTGAAGAACAGAAGGAAAAACTTCAGGAGCAATCAAGTATTTTACTGCAATCGAACAATGTGTTAGCAGAACGCCGGGAATTCATTGAAGGACAAAAGATTGAACTGGAACAACAAAACCATTTGATTGTTACTCAACGCGACGAAATGATCGAATTGAATAAAAAAGTGAGTTTGATCAACCAACTGCGGCTACGTTTTTTTACCAATATTTCACACGAATTCCGAACGCCACTAACCCTGATTCTTGATCCGCTCGAATCGCTGATGAAGACTATGGAAGATGACAAGGTAACCAGTCAAACACTAAAATTGATCAACCGAAATGCCCAGAGGTTATTGCATTTGATCAACCAGTTGATGTATTTCAGGAAAATTGAAACAGGTAAAATGGAACTTCGCGTTGTGCAGGGCGAATTGGTGGCTTTCCTGAAGGAGGTTTTTGATTCATTCCTCGATTTGGCAGCACACAGCAATATTCAGTATCAGTTTTTATCAGAAAACCCGGTCCAGTCAACATGGTTCGATCCAGAGAAAATTGAAAATATATTTTATAATCTGCTCTCAAACGCGTTTAAGTTTACCTCAGAAGGAGGCCGAATCTCGATGAAAGTTACCTTTAGTCAACCGGATGTCAACCGGGTGGGACTGGCCTTTCCATTCATTGGAATAGAGGTAATAGACTCAGGAAAAGGAATTTCTGCCGAACATCTGCCATTTGTATTCGACCAGTTTTATCAGGTTGACAGTACCCTAAGTAATATGCAAAAAGGTTCGGGTGTAGGATTGGCATTGACACAAGAACTTGTTCAGGCCATGCATGGCGAAATCTCGGTGGAGAGCGAATTGGGAAGAGGAAGTATTTTTAGAGTGTTTTTGCCATACCAAGCCGACAATTTTGCACATGAAGAACTCGATCTTACTGGAAGTGTCCAATCCGTAAACCTGCAATCGAAAGTTGACGTGATTACTGAAGAATTGATGCTTGTTGGTTCCTCGCTTGAAGCAACAGAATTAAAGGCAGATAAATCGAAACCGCTGATCCTAATTGTTGAGGATAATTATGATTTACGAGCTTTCCTGATTCAATCGATGAAAAATGATTTTCGTTTGCTTGGTGCTGCAAACGGTAAGGAAGGATTGGAAATGGCCAAAAAATTCACACCAGATTTGATTATCAGTGATGTGATGATGCCTGTGATGGATGGGCTTGAGCTCTGCAGCCGACTGAAGAAGGAAATTCATACCAGCCATATTCCAGTGATATTGCTTACCGCCAAAGCAATGATTGAACATTGGATTGAAGGTCTGGAAACCGGAGCAGATGACTATATTCCNNCCCAAACCCTTTAACCTGAAGGTACTTCAACTGAAAATTGTCAATTTGATTGAATCGCGCCGCAAATTGCGCCTGCTTTTTAGTCGTGAAGGCAATCCAAGTCCGGAGGAATTAACAAATAACGCAGTAGATGAACAGTTCCTTTCAAAGGCCTATTATATTATTGAAAAAAATCTGCAATCGGAGAATTTTACAGCAGATTTGTTTGCCCGTGAAATGGCTGTCAGCCAAAGTTTGCTTTTCAAAAAGTTGAAGGCACTGACCAATCATTCGATCACCGATTTTATCAACCTCTATAAATTGAAAAAGGCCGCTTCAATGATTGGTTCGGATTCGAAAGTCAACATGACTGAAATTGCTTTTCAGGTTGGCTTTAATGATCCTAAGTATTTCAGTCGCATTTTTAGAAAAGTTTATGGGGTTTCGCCAAGCGATTATTTGAAGAATATGCACCATCAAGGTTGAATGCAAGCGAAGGATGTAAGCGCTAAAGACCACGCCAATTGACTGGTATTGCTCGCTTATTACGATTTATCTCAATTTGTCCACCTGAATTATTTCTTAATCCACCTTTTTTGGGGTTCGCCCCTCTAATTTTGGTTCCGTAATTATTCTAACAAAATCTAAAACATATGAAAAAATTGCTTCATCTTCTATGGGTATGTATATTTCTGGTAATTATTGCAGGAATGTCATTTGCCCATCAAGTTACAATTCATGGAAAGGTAGTTGACGTTTCCGGTGGCTCTCTTCCCGGAGTTTCAGTTTCTGTAAAAGGAACCACTAGTGGAACTATTACCAGTACGACTGGAACCTATACATTATCAAATCAGAGTGTTGGTTAAAAGACTAACGACCCGGATATAATTATAAAAAAGAATGAACTCAATTAAATTTAAATTTATGAAAATAACTAAACTGATGAGGAGCGCTTTGTACGTAGCTGTGTTGGCAGCATTTGGCTTAGTTGGGTGCGAGAAGTTGGATATTTATTCAATTAATGCGCCCTCTGACCTGCAGAACAGGATCGACTCAATTGCAGGGGCGAAACCAAATACAGGTGATACTACTAACCTCACCATCGCTACAGCGATAGTCGGAGCTGAAGATAACAGTGCCGCTTGGTGGACTGCATTCTCTGATTACTTCACTATTCCTACAAACAAGCTATTGCATATGGAGTTTATTAACCACTCTTCCGGCATTGGCAACTGGAACAACTGGAATCTTGCCGTCACCAATCTAGCAGATCGTGCTGCCGCCGACTATAAAGAATACTTTGTTCTCCGCTCTGATGCTTACGGCTGGGGTGGCAAAATGGTAAATGATGGTTATGCTTTCGATATCAACATGATCACCCAAAACTATCCAGATACCGATGGAGATGGCGATATTTGGAACGACTTCCGCACTACCATGCAAGGTGCTCGTGTTTCTATCGACATTGACCACTCTGCTACCGGCAATGTATATGTAACAGCCACTGCCGTTGGAACAAATGGTACAAAGCTCGTCGAAACATATCAACAACCGGTTTCTGCCACTGCTGATATCGTGGCTTTCTTAGTTTGCGATGGCAGCCATTTCGAGATGAAAAAAGCATACCTTATACCTTCTAAAGTCACTGTTATAAAGGACGTTAATCCGGTTTCAATCGCTATTGTAGGAGCTCCTTCTTTTGTAGAATTAGGCAACGAAAACTTCTGGGTTAATGCAAAAGCTACTGTTACTTACGCTGATGGATCTTCCGCGCAAGTTGATTCTACAGATATATCATTCACCGTTATTCCTGATATGACTACACTCGGAGTCAAGACAGTTATTGTAGCTTATAACAAAACTAAGCAAGGCACATTCTGCAAAGCGGTATCAACTTACTACACAATAGAAGTAACTAACCCTGTTGTAAGCCTGAAGGTTACTACTTTGCCAGACATTACCAAATACTATTTCTACAGCAGCGACCCTATCTTGTTCAACACTGCAGGTATTGTCGTAACAGCTACATATTCCGACGGTACAACAGGTATCTTACCAAACGAAACTCTTCAGTTTGGCAAGATTCCAGCTGCCTCAGGTTCTCAGTCAGCTGTCATTTCTTATGTTGGTGCAACAAAAACCGTAACTACAAATTGCCCACTAACTCTTGTAAAGGGTGTAAGTCAAGTAGGTGCTAATAACTTCTCTAGCGGTTGGTGGACGGTATTTTCTGATGACTATAAAGTCGCATCAGGTTCGAGTAAGACATTTACAATGTACTGCTACTCCGACAATCTTGCAAACTGGCACAGCCCCTGTACAATTCTTCGCAAAGCTGACAAGACTGAAAACGGTGTAGTTCGCATGGACGGCTTCGGATGGGGCACCGGCTATGGCACAGCCACCCTCACATCTGACTGGAATTGGGATATATTCCAATCAAGCATAAGTGGCTCTAAGGTTGTTATCACAGTTACAAACAATGGTAACAATACTGCTGATATACTTTACAATGTTACGTATGCCAACGGCGAAACGCATTTCCAAAAGTATGCGGGTGTAGTGGTAGACAGTTCTGATTTGAATTGCGCACTCGTAACAGAGGAGTCTTATCTCGTAATTGTTGAATAATCACTAAGATAAAAAATATTTATACTATGAAATATTCATATTTAATCCTGTTGGGATTGCTGGCGCTCGCACCCGCAACATACGCAAAAGGCAACGGCAAAGTCGACCAGACGTCAATGACTCAAACAGGCAACATAACTGTAAAAGGTAAAATCGTTGACGAAAACGGAGAATCGGTTCCAGGCGCAACCATAAAACAAAAAGGCACATCCAATGGTATCATTACCAACGTTGATGGTAACTTCTCTCTTTCTGTTCCTTCAGATGCTACGCTGATAGTATCTTTTATAGGATACAAAAGTATTGAAGTAACCGTTGGAGGAAAAACTGAACTTGGAAACATCACATTGATTTCGGTTACAAAAGAGCTCGACCAAGTAGTAGTAGTAGGTTACGGTACACAACGCAAGGTTGACCTCACAGGGTCAGTTGCCATTGTCAACACCGAAGAGATGAAGAAAGTATCAAAATCAAATATCTCAACAATGCTCGAAGGAAAAGTAGCCGGTGTTCAAATTACATCCGACGGACAACCGGGAGCCGACCCTACAGTACGTATTCGTGGTATCGGTTCGTTCGGTAGCACCGCACCACTCTACGTTGTCGATGGAGTACCAATGGGAACAACAATACGTGACTTCTCGCCAAACGATATCGAAACCCTTCAGGTACTTAAGGATGCTTCTGCTGCCGCAATCTATGGTTCGCGTGCTGCAAACGGTGTGGTTATCATCACTACAAAGCAAGGTAAAAAGAACCAAGCCATGAAGATAGACTACAGCGGCTACTTTGGTGTCGACCAAGTGCAGAAAGGTGTGTACGATGTGATGGATTCTTACCAATATGGTAAATACGTCACTATGGCATACAATAACAGTGGTATGGATGTCCCTGCCGGATACGATCCTACAAACGTAAAATATATAGATCCAAGCAAAGTTAACACAAATTGGTTCGATGAGGCGTTCAAAACAGGTATTCGTCAGAATCACAACATCAACATGTCAGGAGGTGGCGCTAACAATACTTACAACATAGGTCTCGATTACTATAGCCAGAAAGGAACAATGGTAGGTGCAGGTCCTAACTTCGACCGTTACACTGCCCGTGTCAACAATACTATGGATGTCAAGTTTATCAAATTCAAAACTAACATAGTGTATAGCCACAGCATTCAGGACAATATGGCTCTCAGTAACGCTAACGAATACGTCCAGGGTCTATATGGTGCACAATTTCCTGTAATGGCTTCGGCTCTACTTTTACCTCCAACCATCAAGGCTTACGATAAATCGACTTGGGTTCTTGACGACAAAATTTCCGCTGCATCAGAATACAGCTACGACTCCTACGGTTATGGTACATACTATGACGACATTCATGGAGACTTGCGTGTAACAAACGTTCTGCTCACCAATAGTTTACTGAAGAGGAATACAACTGTTGATCGCATTGTTTCTTCAGGTTCTGCAGATGTTGACCTCATAAACATGCTTGGCCTCAAGAGCAGCAATCACAAGCTAGATTACAACATTAACTTGTCTTACAGCAAGACCAATGCAAAGGACTTTACATTCGTGCCTGCATTCATACAGAGTACAACAAACTACTTGTCAAAGAGCAATGAGAACCTGTCAGAGGGCTATCGTAGCTATAGCGATGCACTTGTAGAAAACACAATAACCTACGATGGTAAATTGGGACGCCATCACATTAATACGGTAGTTGGTCAAACATTCGAGCGCGAACTCTCTCATACACTCACAGGTACAGGTGTTAACTTGCCTGAACCATACTATCTGCAAGTAAACAACGCAACGGAGACATCAGCTTCAAGCTTTGAAACCGAACACGTATTGGCATCCTATATCGGTCGTATCAACTACGATTTCGATGAGAAATACCTTATTTCGGCAACAGCACGTCGTGATGGTTCAAGCCGCCTTTCTGGTGACCATTCGGATTGGTTTCCATCGGTATCAGGAGGTTGGCGTATCGAACGTGAAAACTTCTTCCCTGTAGCCAAATCGACTATCAACCTACTCAAGATTCGCGGTAGCTATGGTGTACTTGGTAATGAGAACATAGGCGATTACCAATACATGGATGTTATGTCGAGAGGTAACTACACCTATAGCTTTGGAAATAATAAGGTTACCGGCTCAGCAATATCAAACTATGTAAACACAGCCATCAGATGGGAAAAGAAGAAAACTGCTGACCTAGGTCTCGACCTCGGTATGTTCGACAATCGGTTGGAATTTACTTTCGACGGGTATAAGTCTACATCAGAAGACCTTCTTTATAGTGTAGCAGTACCGTCCAATGCAGGTGCTACCAACGGAACAGTAACGATGAACGCAGCAACAATGGTAAACTCAGGTCTTGAGTTCATGCTTGCATATCACAATCATCAACACGCTTTTAAGTATGACATTTCTACAAACTTATCTACCCTCAAAAACGAGGTAACAAAGTTGGGCGTTTCAAACGAACCTCGTACAGATGGCTACAGCCGCACAGAGGTAGGTCGTGAAGTTGGTTCATTCTATGGTTACGTTTCTGAAGGTATCTTCCAGAAGCAAGCAGATATAGATAACCGTGTCAACTCAAAAGGCCAACACATCAATCAGAACGGAGCACAACCGGGTGACGTTATATACGCCGACCTCAACAACGACGGCGAAATTACCGCCGAAGATCAAAAATTCTTGGGTAGCGGTATGCCAAAGATTAATTACGGCTTGAATGCTCGTGTTGAATGGAAAGGTTTTGACTTGAGCATATCGACATTTGGAGCTGCGAATTTCAAAGCTGTAGACTTTGTTGACGTCACATTGCACAGCTCATACGGTGCACTCAACAAGAGCGTTGATCTATTGAATGCTTGGACACCGGAGAACACAAACACCGGTGTGCCTCGTGTCGCCTACAAATCGACAGGTTCAATCACCAACGATATGTTCAGCCAACGTTTCATTCAAAATGCATCCTATCTGAAAATTGCCAATATCGAATTGGGCTATAACTTCCCAGACAAATGGTTTACTGGCTATTTTAACGGCGTTCGTATATACGCATCGGCTCAAAATGTGACCACATTTTCTAAATACAAAGGTTACAACGTAGACTTCTCCGGAGGTACATTCACTCCAGGTTTCAACTATGCTTCGTATCCAACACCACAAACTATCATGTTTGGAGCTAACTTCTCGTTCTAAAAATATAATCTAAAAAATAGGGTATCAATATGAAAAGTATAAATATAATTATAACAATGTTGGCGCTTATTGGAGGCATGACAGCCTGCAATAAAGAACTCGATGTTAAGAACCCGAACAATCAGACAACCTTCGATTTTGGCAATTCAGAGTCAGATCTTCAGGAGGCTGTCATCGCTTGCTATAACCGTATACGCCTCGAAGGTACATTTGCCCGGGTTGGCTACACTTTGGATGCTGTACGTGGCGACGAAGTTTGGAACTCATCTCAACAGTGGTATTTGGAGTACGACAACCTCAATTCTCCGGGTACAATCGGAATAGGTGACGAGTGGCCATGGCGCGATAACTACCATGTAGTAAACCGCACAAACTTTGTACTGTCGAAAGTCGATGGTGTTAAAATGTCGGAAGCTTCTCATAATCAGATAGCCGGACAGGCTCTCTTCCTCAGATCTTTGGCATATTATAATTTGGCTACATATTACCAGACTGTTCCATTGATTACAGACTATGCCTCTTATTCAGACATCAACACCATGTATGCAGCCAACAATACTCAAGACGAGGTGTTTGACCAAATAGAGACTGACCTTACAAAAGCTATGCAAATGTTGCCATCGCGCGATGAAGGTGGCGAATGGGCTAAAGGTCGTGCTACAAGCGGCTCTGCTGCCGGATATTTGGCTCGTGCATTGATGTTCCGTCATAAATATGCTGAGGCTAATATTGTTCTGAAAGATATCATCGCCGGCAAGTACGGACATTATGAACTTACAGCCGACTATGGTGACAACTTCAGAGAAGGTTCGGCATACGAAAATAATAAAGAGAGCCTCTTCGAAGTTCAATTTATGGACTATGGCACAGGTGGCACCGACGAAGAGTGGACTCCAGTAAATATAAGCTCGCAAGCAACTCAGGGACAAGCTGTAGAAAGCAACTACGCTTCTCAGGAATTGGGTAGCTGGGGCGACCTGGCTGGTGCACCTTGGTTGTATAACCTATTCAGAAAAGAGAACAGTACAGATGGCCGTCTCGATCCTCGTTTATATTGGACATTGGTTACATATCAAAGTGAATATAGCAGCTATACGGGCCTGAAAACTGCCGCATATCCTAATGGAGATCCTCGTAGTAATACTATTTATCAAAAAGGCATAACTGCAACTCCAGTATCGAACACTGCTCAAGGAGGTATATCAATAGCTAAGTTCACCAATGCAAGAAACAACATCTACAGTTCTATTAATAACGGATTGCATTGTGGAGTCAACCTACGCCTTATGCGTTATAGCGATGTTTTACTGCGGGCGGCAGAATGCGAAAATGAAATCAATGGCCCCACCCAAACAGCCATTGATTACATGAACATCGTACGACGACGCGTTGCCCTTAAAGAATTGAAAGTTTCCGACTTCCCGTCCAAAGATGCCCTATTCGAACAAATAGCAAACGTTGAACGTCCCAAAGAATTCGGATGCGAAAACGGACGAGGCATCGACTTAATCCGTTGGGGATTCTTTTACGATGCAGATCGTCTGAATCAGTTAGTTGAACATGGTTATTATAAGCGTGATGGCAAAGCCTCAACAGATGAGCTTACCGCTGAAACCGCTGACGATTCATCGTTCAAATACTACTTTAAGGGACATGAATATTTCCCTATATTCCAGGGAACTCTTAATGCCAATCCTAACCTTGTAGGTAACTCGGCAAACAAGAATGAAGATAATGGACCTGCTTTCACAGCTAAATGGACTGTTCATCCTATTGTAAAGTAGGAATCATTCTCTAAAATGACAGACTTCCTTATGGGCATATTTTTTAGTGTTGATAAGGAAGTCTCTTAAATATAAAAC
>DMFR01000415.1:21395-32933 GCA_003450125.1 Prolixibacteraceae bacterium
AGATATGAGACTAAAGTATATACTGATTTTATCTAGCAGCATAATAGCTCTATCATTTGTAGGGTGCAAAAAAGATAGTGTTGATACTAAAGAGGATGAGACCAACACCGTTACAAATTTCACCATTCCAACATACGCGGACGACTATTCATCGATAGCATCGTGGGCAAACCGAAACAAGTGGAATTTGGCCAACGTTCACGACCCATCGGTTGCGTACTACAATGGATATTACTATATGTACGGCACCGATGCCTCGTATGGTAATGAGGCCGTAGGACATGGACATTTTCAAGGCAAACGTTCAAAAGATTTGGTTAATTGGGAATGGGTAGGCGGACCATTTTATGAAGCACCCTCCTGGGTAGCCGACTCGCTCAACGCTATTCGTTCGCGCATGGGGCTTGCGGCCATTGCCAAAGCCAACATATCATACGGCTACTGGGCACCTGTAGTACGCCGGGTCAACGTTGGAGGACATGAGATCTTGCGTATGTATTACAGCATAGTTATCGATAACTACATCAAAACTGGCAAAGCCAACACCTCAGCCAACTTTGATGGAAGCTGGACAGAACGTTCATTTATCGGTATGTGCGAATCGACCGACCCCGCGGGAGCTGTCTGGACCGACAAGGGTTTCGTTACTTGTTCATCATCAGATCGTGGCAAAAACTACAGTCGCTCCAGTTTATCGGATTGGAACGCCTATTTCTACTACAACGCCATCGACCCAACGTATATTGTAACACCGGAGGGGAAACACTACCTCATACATGGCTCGTGGCACAGCGGCTTCGCATTGTTGCAAGTCGATCCAACAACAGGTAAGCCTCTCAACACTCTCAGTGAGCCTTACGCAAACAGTACAAGTGAGCTAACAGCCCGGTATGGTGTGAGAATTGGCACACGCACAGCCTCGTCGCGCTGGCAAGGCAGCGAAGCTCCCGAAATAATATACAAAGATGGTTACTACTATTTGTTCATGGCCTATGATGGCCTCGGCGTACCCTATAATACCCGGGTGGTTAGAAGTGCCAGCATCGAAGGTCCTTACCTCGATATCACCGGGCGCAACTTTACCAACGGAAGCGGTGACTGCTACCCGATAGTAACTCATCCATACAAATTCAATTTGAGCAACGGATGGGTAGGCATATCACACTGCTGTATCTTCCAAAATGAAAATACCAACGAATGGTTCTACATGTCGCAAGCACGATTGCCTGAAAGCGTTAATAATTACATTATGATGGGGCACGTACGCCGCATTGTATGGTGTCCGGCCTCTTCAGGCGAACCCGACAACCTGTGGCCAATAGCATTGCCCGAACGTTACGCCGCCGTACCTGATTACGGTACTATAACCAAAGACTCGCTTGTAGGATCATGGGAGCACATCAACCTTAAATACAGCTATGGCCTACAAGATGGCGCCTCCACTCTAAACCTCAATGCCGACGGCACTATGTCGGGAGCACTGACAGGCAATTGGAGTTACGATGCGACAAAAAAGCAACTCACAATGGGCAACGTTGTAGTTTGCGTTGAACGCGAAGTAGATTGGGAAGCCACCCCTCGCCGGGTAACATTTGTATATGCAGGAACTGAAAAAAATCTAAACGCAACTTATTGGGGCAAAAAGAAAAAATGATATTAACAAAATGCAACGACACATGAAAGCACTTAGAAGTTTTGTATTTGCCCTTCTTGGGTTTGCAATTGGAGTGCAGGTGCAAGCACAACCCATTATCGTGCACGACCCGGTAATGATTCGGGAGAACAACACGTATTACATTTTTTGTACGGGATGGGGAATTTCTGTTTTCTCGTCAACCGACATGAAAAACTGGAAAAACGAAAAACCTGTTTTTGCCATTGCACCTCAATGGGCTGTTGATGCAATCCCAGGATTTAAAGGACATATCTGGGCTCCTGATATTGCATACTTCAACGATGAGTATTATTTGTATTACTCAGTATCCGCTTTCGGCAAGAACACTTCGTGCATCGGTTTGGCAACCAACAAGACTTTGAATCCGTCCGATCCTGATTTTCACTGGGTCGATCATGGGAAAGTTATTCAATCCATTCCGGGGAAAACAAACTGGAATGCCATTGATCCGAATTTAGCTTTGGACAGCGATGGTACACCGTATTTGGTTTTTGGCTCCTTCTGGGATGGAATAAAACTGGTAAAACTCTCATCGGATGCAAAAAGTGTTGCCGAAGATATTAACAGGATTCCAACCATCGCTTCCAGAAAATCAGATCCCAATGCAGCTAATCCACCATCTGTTGATAACAATCCTGTTGATGCCGGTGGAAATGCCATTGAGGCTCCATTTATTTTCAGGAAAGGGAAATTTTATTATTTATTCGCTTCCATCGACTATTGCTGCAAAGGAGTAAACAGTAGCTATAAAATGATTGTGGGCCGGGCAAAAAAAGTTACCGGACCATACATTGATCAATCCGGAAAGTCAATGGCAACTGGCGGTGGATCCCTTCTTTTGCAGGGAGATGCCAACTGGTATGGGGTTGGGCATAATGCAGTGGTAAGTTTTGATGGAACCGATTACCTGGTTTTCCATGGGTATGATGCACAGGATGAAGGGAAACCTAAGTTGAACATCAGAAAGTTGGATTGGAATAAGGATCAATGGCCGGTGGTGAAATAGTCATGTTCATCGTTCTGTTCCTTAAGCTTATTGAAGGGCATTATCCCTTACTGTCTGCTTTAATTGATGGACATGTTTTAAAATAAATCAATAAAAAATACAATGATGAAAAAAGGTTTAAAACCTATATTGCTGCTGGCTTTAATCGGATTAGTACTGCAGGCAGGATCACAAAACGCACGGATTAAAATAGACATTGAACGCAAGATTGGTGAGGTGGACAAACATCTTTACGGAAATTTTGTGGAGCATCTAGGCCGCTGTGTGTATGGAGGGATTTACGAGGAAGGTTCGACTCTGTCTGATGACAAAGGAATCCGTTTGGATGTACTCGATGCGGCAAAAGACCTGAACGTGTCAATTACCCGTTATCCTGGCGGTAATTTTGTTTCGAATTACCACTGGAAAGATGGAATCGGGCCAAAAGACCAGCGTCCGCCAAGAATGGAACTAGCTTGGGCACGACTCGAATCGAATAGATTTGGTACTGACGAATTTGTTGACTATGCCAAAAGGATCGGAACCGAACCATATTTCTCGGTAAATATGGGAACCGGTACCATCGAAGAGGCACAGCAATGGGTGGAATATTGTAACGTGAAAAGCGGTCCGTATTATGCTGAACTTCGGAAAAAGAACGGAAATGCCGAACCTTTCAACATTAAATACTGGAGTTTGGGAAATGAAATGGATGGTTTCTGGCAGATGGGCCACCTGAATGCTGAAGATTACAGCAAGAAAGCCCGCGAAGCAGCAAAATTAATGAAACTGACTTCTCCGGATATCAAACTGATTGCTGCCGGTTCGTCGAATTACCGGCCTGAAGCTGATCCCAATGAATGGAATGCTACCGTTTTACACGAATTGCGCGACGTGATTGATTACCTGGCGCTGCACATGTATGTGGGTAATACGGAAAACAATTATTATGATTTTATATCAACTCCAAGGGTATTAGAAGAACGCACCCGTGTAGTAAAAGGAATGATTGATCGTGAAATGCAGATGGCCAATCGTGGTAACCGTCCTCCAATTTACATTGCATGGGACGAGTATAACATTTGGTACCGGGCCCGTGGAGAAGAAACCATGGCCGGAACCCGCGCTTTGGAAGAACATTACAACCTGGAAGATGCTTTGGTAATAACCGGTTTCCTGAATGCCTTTGTCCGCAATGCCGACATTGTAAAAATGGCCAATATGGCCCAATTGGTGAATGTCATTGCACCGATTTTCACCAACGAGAAAGGGATGTTCAAACAAACCATATATTATCCTTTGCAGTTATTTGCGAAAAATGTACGTGGAACTGCACTCGATGTTCATGTCGATTGCGAAACCTATAATACCGATAGGTTCCCCATTGGCTTGGGAGAATCAACGACCCAACAGACCAATGTTCCTTATTTAGATGTTTCTGCAACGTACAACAACGGCGAATTGATTCTGTGCGTGGTCAACCGCAATAAAGACAAGTCAATCACCACCGATTTGATTTCTCAGGAAGGTCAGTTTACTGGCGATGTGGAAGTATATGAAGTAAATGGTCCCGACATTAAATCGGAAAATGACTTTGGAAAAACTGCCGTTCAAACGGTTAATAAACCTGCCATCAAAGTAACGATGGCTGATAAGATTACGTATTCATTTCCTCCGCATTCATTCACCATGTTAAAAGGAAAAATCTTAAAATAGTATTTGTTCATCTCAAAAGGTCATCTTAATGAAACATTTAAATTCGCTACTGGTCTTTGAGTAGCAATATGCTGTATATTAACTATATATATTGCTTCGCTTGGCTTCGAGTGACCTTCTGGAATTTTATCCTCAAAGTCTTCCATGTCTCTTTGTTTCATTTTAGATTTGACATGATAATAGATACCTCCAATGGAGATTTTACCTGATGGAATAGGATATTAAAAGCCTCTATCTGATACCCATCTGTAACCCATCTGATACCTTTGTGTAATATAAGGTTACAGAAAGGTTACAGATGGGTTACAGATGAGTTACAGATGATAGGAATAGGAGGAGAGGGACAATGAAGGATGAATTGCTGTCTGCCAGCCCCAGGACCCCATGCCCGATGACTTTATTCCTCCAGCTGACTTATTAGCTGTAACACGACACTCCTCTCTCTCTTTTCTCTTTTTGTCCACTTCAAATATTCATTTGTCCACTTCTCTTCGGGATATTTTGGATAAAGTTGTTTCGAGAATCTCTTGCAATCAAGTTGTTGGTAATGTAGTGATATATAATCATTTGCATTGAAATACAATTTTGATTTCAAAAGAAAAAATCAATTAAATGTATAACTAAATTAAATAACATGAAAAAACTTTACTTTTTAGCATTTGCTCTATTTGTATCATTCGTAATCAATGCACAAACCGTTATTTACTCAAACAACTTTGAGTCAGCAAATGGAGTTGGTGATGCCACTATCGTAGGTACCGGTAAAATTGAAACTTCCAATAGTGGGGGATTTGGGCATGTATTTCACAATGCAGTTGGTGGTCAGGCCATCAGATCCAACTACCTGTTATTGCCGTCAAATATTTTTGCCAATTTGCAGAATTCTGGTAGTAAGGAATTTTCAATCGCATTCTGGGTAAATAAGGGTACGGCAATTGATAACTTTTGGACTCCAATTTTTTCTGCCTATGGTGCCGCTCCAATTGGTGGCGCCAATACCTGGCCCATGATGATACTTCAGTCGCGTATGGTAGCCCAGGTGAATTGTGCAGGATGGACTGATTTCATTGATGCCGACAATACAAATGCTTTAAATGTGGTATCTACATCATGGTTGGATGATGCCGCCTGGCATTATTATACTGCAACATTTACGGAAACTTCAGTTAAGGTATACATTGATGGTGTTGTTCAAAATTCGTGGACTTGTACAGCAGGTATTGATGGCAAAACAGTCAGCGGCTTGTTTACTAATGGAGCCGATTTAAAATATATCTGTCTTGGAGGGAACCAGGCATGGGGATGGGGTGACGTTGATCCGGCCTATCTATTTGACGATATCTCCATCTATTCCAATGCGCTCACTGTTGACCAAATCAATGCCAAAATAGCATCAAAACTGACAACTGCTATCAATGTAGTAAATGTCGGCAATAAACTCGTTGGCGAAGAGTATTTCAGCCTCAGCGGCATAAAAGTTGGATATACTTACAATAACCTCAAAGCCGGTATTTATATCAAGAAATCGGTTTACAGCAACGGAGCAATTGTGAATACCAAAATAATGAAAGAGGTTCAATAACCTGCCTTGGTAGCCTTGACAATTTATAGGGGTAAATAAATTAACTTTAATGACAGTGATTCGGCTTGTCTACAAGGGACATTTGTAATTAATTGCCATCACTGACATATTTTGAAAACACCTATTAAAAGCCTTGTTGGATTATCCGGCAAGGCTTTTTTTACTGCTCAGTAAGTCATGAGCTTATTAAATCCTATTTCAATTCTTTCCTATAACAGATACTGTCCTCCATCCCAATATATTGTCCGTAATTTTCAGTCCTTGAATATCCTGCAACAGTATATAGTCGGATGGCTTCCACCTGTCTTACTCCGGTTTCAAGAACCGCGTTGGTAAAGCCTTCTTCAATGGCCCATTTCTCCAATTCCTGAAGTAACTGGGCTGCCAATTGTTTGCCCCGCATTTCAGGGAGAACGAACATTCGTTTTATTTCCACTGTTTCATCATCAAAGCGTTTGAAGCAGCCACACCCAACCGGTTTGTTATGGGCATAAATGACCACGGCGTGATTGATGTGATCAATTTTATTGTATTGGTGATAGAGGTTCTGGGTCTCACCGTTTCGAATCAATAAATCTACATCCAGGGCATTGACCATTTTCCTGAAATCGGCCTGTTCATTGGTTGTTCTGTACAGTATGGGTGATTGATTTTGGTCCTTTGGCATCATTTGTGATGTAGTTATCTTGATTTTTATGAATCCAAAAATAGGAAATAAATCGGTTAAAAGTACTACTCACGGGGTGACTCAAAGTCACCCCGTGAGTAACATCAAATAAATGGCTAACTTAGTAGCTGATAAAAATAAAACGATATGCGTAAATTGATCATTTTTATATTTCTTCTTTTATCTGGAAGCATCATTGCTCAGAATAAAGTAAATCAATTAGATACACAGGGCAGAAGGCAAGGTTTCTGGACCAGAAAGGATGCTGACGGCAAGTTGTTGTACCAGGCCACTTTTAAAGACGACAAGCCTGTAGGAGAAATGAAACGTTTCCATCCAAATGGAAAGATAAAAGCAGTACTCAATTTTGTTGAGGGAAGTGAATTATCCGATGCCAAGCTCTTTGATGAAGCGGGACACCAGATCGCACAGGGCAAATATATGGGCCAAAAGAAAACCGGTGAATGGACCTTTTTCCTGGATACTAAAATTGTTTCCACTGAGACTTATCTCAACGGACAAAAGAACGGGGTAAGTAAACGCTTTTACAAAACTGGGGAATTGCTGGAAGAATCAAATTGGAAGGATGATCTGCTCAATGGAGTTTTCCGTTCCTACTTTCAGGATGGCAAGCTTTTTATGGAATGTAATTATTCACAAGGCAAACAGAACGGTTCTTTTAAATCCTGGTATGCTGATGGAACTCCTGAACTGGAAGGTTCATACTCCAACGACATACGCGATAAGGATTGGAAATACTTTGACAAGACCGGTAAACTGGCCTATACCCTGAAGTTTCAGTTGGGTAAGTTACTCAATCCGCAGGTACAGGACAGCATCAATGTCTCCCAGGCTGATCTATACAAAACCAAGGATGACAACATTCCGGATCCTGAAAAATATCGGCAAAACCCTGAGGAGTATATGAATTTGATGAAATCACGTTAAATGGATAGCGATGAAAAGCAGGCTGCTACTTTTATTGTTTTTTATCTGTCTCACCATGGCAGTACAGGCACAAGTCGTGCCTGGAACCTATTGGGTACAGCTGAAAGACAAAAAAGGAACGCCTTATCAAATTTCTCATCCTGAAGCTTTCTTGTCACAACGTTCAATCGACCGTCGTACCAGGCAGCAGATTCCCATTGACGAAACAGACCTTCCTGTTTCGCCCGGTTACCTGGATAACCTTAAAGCCCTTGGAGCAGAAGTGGTACATACTTCAAAATGGCTCAACGGTGCAACCGTCCGGGTAACTGATTCGGTCATGATAAAATCCATTGAAGGACTTCCTTTTGTTCAGTCTGTCCAGTTGACCAAACCAAGTCTTATCACCAAATCGACCAGGATCAAGTTTAACGAAGATGAATTGAATTCCGACATCCCGGCTGTCAATTATGGAAATGCCTATAACCAATTGACCCAGTTAAACGGGCAGTATTTGCACAACAAAGGTTATCGCGGAAAAGGCATCCAGATCGCTGTCATTGATGCTGGTTTCTGGCATGTCAACCAAATTGCTGCTTTTGACAGTCTTCGTACTTCAAACCGTATCTTGGGTACCCGCGACTTTGTTGATCCTACGTCAGACATCTACCTTCAACATTCGCATGGGATGAGTGTCCTATCAACCATGGGGGGCAATATTCCCGAAACACTGATTGGCACTGCCCCCGATGCTTCTTTTTACCTCTTTCGTTCTGAAGATGCTTCAACGGAATACCCCATTGAAGAGGACAACTGGGTAGCCGCGGCTGAGCTGGCTGACAGCCTGGGGGTAGACGAGATCAACTCTTCACTGGGATACAACATCTTTGATGACCCCCAAATGAGCCATCCCTATTCAGATATGAACGGCAAAAAGACCAGGGTAACCCAGGGCGCCAATATGGCCTTTGAGAAGGGGATACTGGTTTTCACCAGTGCCGGAAACGAAGGAGGCAATGTCTGGCAACACATCATTGCACCCTCTGACGGGGTGAATGTGCTTGCTGTGGGTGCAGTTGACATGTTGGGCATCAGGGCTTCGTTCAGTTCGGTTGGTCCGGCTTTTGGGGGCGCCATTAAGCCCAATGTAGTTGCCCAGGGTGCATTAACTTACCTTATCAATAGTACAGGGATCCCCGGATATTCCAGCGGGACTTCCTTCTCTTCGCCTGTTCTGGCCGGGATGGGGGCCTGTTTGTTACAAGCCAACCCGGGGGCCAATGTCAGGCAGATAAAAAGGGCCATCGAGCAAAGCGCCCATCAATACAATGATCCCGATTCCCTGTTGGGTTATGGAATTCCCGATTTTCAAAAGGCAGACCTTTTACTCAAAAGTACAGGTGTCAAAACAATGCCCGCCGGCCTGATATGGGAAGTTATGCCAAACCCATTTTCTGACATCCTGTACATCAGGAAGTTGGATACCTTAAAGCTGGAAGGTTGCCGGGTAAGTATCTACTCCTTGCAAGGAACCAATTTATGGGAGAAAACTTTTACCAATTCCGAAATCATCATATTGAAAAATTTAGGGTTCTTGCCCAAGGGTTTCTTAATTTTGACTATCCGTTCCGGAGGTAAAAAGGAAGAATTTAAATTGATAAAAATTGCCCGATGAGTGAATTACAGGTTTCACTTTCCGAATTACAGCGAAAGGTAAAAGGGACTTTGGAGGATTTGTTTGCAATGCCCGTTTGGGTGAAAGCTGAAATCAGCGAGATGACTGTTAACCGCAGCGGTCATTGTTACCTGGATCTGGTGGAGACCGAAGAAGGCTCTGATACGGTCATTGCCCGTTGCAGAGCCACCATCTGGTCCTACACTTTCCGGATGCTTAAACCGTACTTTGAAACCACTACCGGGCAGGTTTTCACCGAAGGGCTGAAAGTGCTTCTGCAAGCCAAAGTCGAATACCATGAAGTTTATGGTTTTAGCCTCAATATCCGCGATATTGACCCGGTTTATACCTTGGGCGACATGGCCCGACAGCGTAGGGAAATCATCCTTCGCCTTGAAGAAGCTGGTGTCTTTGACATGAATAAAGACCTTGAACTGCCGCTGGTCCCACAGCGTATCGCGGTGATTTCATCGCCAACGGCAGCCGGGTTACAGGATTTCCTGAACCAACTGCACCAAAATCCGCATCAATTTGTGTTTTACACCAAACTGTTTCCAGCCGTCATGCAGGGGATGGACGCTCCGCGCAGCATCACCGCTTCCCTGGAGCAGATCTATCAATACGAAGACCTGTTTGATGCCGTGGTGATTATTCGCGGTGGAGGCGCTCAGATCGATCTGGCCTGTTTCGACCATTATGACCTGGCCTTCAATGTGGCTCAGTTTCCCCTTCCCATTATTACTGGTATTGGTCATGACAAAGATGATACGGTGATCGACATGGTGGCACATACCCGGATGAAAACACCCACAGCCGTTGCAGAGTTCCTTATTTCAGGAGCCCTGCAGTTCTCGCAGCAGCTGAGTGAACTTGAAACCCATTTTACCGATGTGGTGAATGATCAACTGGAGGAGAATCATAACCGGCTGAACGATGCCGCCGACCAGTTAAGCTTGCTGGTCAACAAGCTGATTGTCAATCAATCGAATCGGCTGAACATTGCACGCATTCACCTTTCCAACCAGGCAGAAGCTTTCTTGAAAAACCAGTTTGCCGGGTTAAAGGGATTGGCTTCTGAGACTAAAAATAGGTTCAGCCGATCTATCACCCGTCAAACACATTTGATAGAGCAATCAGGCCACCGGCTCAATTATACTTTCCGCGGGCAGGTGGTGAAGAACAAAAATCTTTTGATACAATATCAACAATTGGTCAAATTCAGAACTGGGGAAACCCTAAGGGCAGAACACCGGATATTGAAACAGGCCGAGGAAAAACTACGACTGGTCGATCCGCAAAACATCCTCAAACGCGGCTATTCCTTGACCTTGATGAACGGAAAGATCCTGAAATCGGTCCAGATGGTCAAAGAAGGTGATTGTCTGGAAACAAGGCTTAGTGACGGAAGTATGGTCGGTAGAGTGGAGAGGATTACGGAGAAAAAAGAAGGTGACCGGGAAATGGAGAAAGGGAGATAGAGAGATGGTGTGAAAGTGAGAAAAGAAGAAATAAGAAACGAGAAATAAGGAATAAGAAAGTAAAAACGTCAACCATGATCAGGGCCACAACCTGGAACTTGAAACTTTAAACTTTGAACTAAATTGATATGGCAACGAAAAAAGTAACGTACAAAGAAGCAATTACAGAAATTGAAGAGATCCTGGAGAAGATTGAAAACGAAGAACTGGATGTGGATGAACTCTCCGAGCAGGTAACCCGTGTTTCGGTTCTGATTAATATCTGTAAAGACAAACTGCACAAAACGGAGGCAGAAGTGGAGAAAATCTTAAACGATATGAACCAGTAAATTCAATTTTACAAGCTAACCTTTCCAAAGTTTATATTAAAAATTAAAACTTTGGAAAGGTTTACTTATTTAAAATATCCTGTCTACTAAATGATGCTTTCAAACAGCATCGTTATTGCGAGGAATGAGGCAATTAGTAAGTATCTAATTGACAATATATTACTTTATTCATGACAATGACGCTTCGATCAATGTTCTGGCAAATTACATAAGCGACCCAAGCATATGATCCGAGACATGCTACTATTGTCGTGTCAACGTTGAAATTTCAAAAGACAATTCTTTATTGTTTATCTTACCTTTCTCATTGAAGTTTTTTCCTCCCGTAACCTTATTTTCCTTTCCTCTAACTATCATAGTATAAGTAGTGTATCTTCCATTTAATGATGTCCAAAGCATCATTGTGTTGGTGATATTGTACTTGTCTCAGGGCTTCATGTAATAATTAGGAAGTGGATGCCGAATATGGTAATTATTCGAAAATGATTCATTGGTTATTCGAAG
>DMFR01000415.1:33240-47689 GCA_003450125.1 Prolixibacteraceae bacterium
CTTCGAATAAGCTTCGAATAACATTTATATATGTCATCACATTTCTATACAAAAAACTACATTGGATAAAGTATGTTTTATTTTATGTAAATAAATATTTTGGCCAGGCAGGCATGGTTTAAAGTGAAGGAACTTTTCTGAAATTTTAAATACGATTTAAAACTTTAGAAAAGTTAATCTAAAAATGCTAATGATCGTTGGTTTTTATTCTCTTTAACCAAATTGAAACTGGTATGGAACTTCCACATTTTGTAAAAAACGATCCATGGCTTGAACCCTTTGCTTCAACCATTGTTGCCCGCTTAAAAACCGCCAAGGAAAAAGAAAAAGAAGTCCTTCGGAATGTCAATTTGGCCGAATTTGCACAGGGGCACAAATGGTATGGACTGCACCGTGAAAACAATCAATGGGTGATGCGTGACTGGGCGCCCAATGCCACAAAGATCTTTGTAACAGGCGATTTCAATGATTGGAAGGAAACTGCTGAATATGCCATGAAGCCTGTCGGACACGGGAACTGGGAACTGATCCTTCCATTGGATAAAATGAAACACGGCGACCTGTTCGCTTTTTCCCTGTATTGGGAGGGCGGTAATGGGAAACGTATTCCAGCATGGATCAACCGGATCGTTCAGGACGAGGAAACAAAGCTTTTTACGGCCCAGGTTTGGGCTCCTGATATCCCTTACCATTGGAAATCGGAAAGCTACCGACGAACAGAAGAAGCTCCCCTGATCTATGAAGCCCACATTGGGATGGCAGGGGAAGAGGAAAGGGTGCATACCTATAATGAATTCAGAATTCACATTTTACCGCGCATTCAAAAAGCGGGTTACAATACCATTCAACTCATGGCTATCCCGGAACATCCCTATTACGGAAGTTTTGGATACCATGTCTCGGGCTTTTTTGCCCCTTCTTCCAGGTTTGGAACGCCTGAAGAACTGAAGCAACTGATTGATGAAGCGCATGGAATGGGCATTTCGGTGATCATTGACCTGGTGCATTCACATGCCGTGAAAAATGAAGTGGAAGGATTGGGAAAATATGACGGGACCCGTTGGCAGTTTTTCCATGAAGGGGCCAAGGGCGAGCATCCGGCATGGGATTCTTACTGTTTCAACTACGGGAAACCTGAAGTTATTCATTTCTTGTTGTCCAATATCCGGTATTGGCTGGAGGAATTCAAGCTGGATGGGTTCCGTTTCGATGGGGTGACGAGCATGTTGTATTTTGATCATGGTTTGGGCAAAGCCTTTACCGCATACGACGACTATTTTTCAGGGGGACTTGACCAGGAAGCGTTGAGCTATTTTATCATGGCCAACCGTCTGATCCATCATATCAATCCCAATGCACTATCTGTTGCTGAAGAAATGAGCGGGCTACCCGGCCTAGCCACCCCGCACGATCAGGGAGGTGTAGGTTTTGATTTGCGTATGGCCATGGGAGTTCCTGATTTCTGGATCAAGATCATCAAGGAAGTGCCCGATGAAGAATGGGATGTAGGCAACATTTTCCATGAGCTGACTTCCAAACGAATGGATGAAAGGGTGGTGAGTTATGCTGAATCGCATGATCAGGCCTTGGTAGGGGATAAGACCATCATCTTCAGATTGATCGATAAGGAAATGTATTATAGCATGCGCAAAGATCAACCCAACCTGGCCGTTGAAAGGGGAATAGCCCTGCACAAAATGATCAGGCTGGCAACGCTTTCGTGTGCCGGTGGGGCCTACCTTAATTTTATGGGCAATGAATTTGGTCATCCGGAATGGATCGACTTTCCGCGTGAGGGAAACAATTGGTCTTATGCCCATGCCCGCCGTTTGTGGAGCCTGGTAGATAACAAAGACCTACGATACAGTTTTCTGGGTGAATTTGACCGTGAGATGATCCAGTTTGCCAAGAAATCCAGGTTGGTTGAAAACCCGGAGGTCAATTGGATGTATGATCACAAGTGGAACAAGATACTGGTTTATTCCAGGGGAAAGTATTTGTTTGTATTCAACTTTAATCCTTCCCAATCGTTTCCTGATTATGGAATCCCGATGCAGGCTTCCAAATACAAAATTATTCTGGATACTGATGATGTACGTTTTGGAGGGCAAAACCGGATCGACCGACAGATGACTTATTTCACTGTACCTGAAAGTGGGTTAACCAGCCAGCACTATCTGCGCTTGTATCTTCCTGCCCGGACAGCCCTGGTGCTTGAGAAACAGGAGTTTAAGAGGGTGAGGTAGGGGTTGGATGGTTGGATGGTTAAATGGTTGGATGGATAAATGGTTGGATGGATAAATGGTTGGATGGATAAATGGATAAATGGTTGAATGGTTAAATGGTTGAATGGTTAAATAGTAAATCGTTAAATATAAATGGTTGAATAATAAATATTCTAAGGTTACTAAGGTTTGGATTCTTGGGCTTATCCTGTTTACTAAGGTTACTAAGGTTTAGGTTCTGGAATCATACCCCTGTTACTCAAACCTTCATAACCTTAGTAACCGTAATCACCACCCGGTAATTCAACCTTAGTAACCTTTAGGGTAAAAGTAACCGTTTAGAAGAGACTAATGTTTGGGTTCTTGGGTTTATCTTGGTTAAATGGTTGGATGGTTAGTTGGTTAAATGGTTAAAAGGTTGGATGGTTAAATAGTAAATAGTAAATCGTTAAATAGTAAATTTCTTCTTGATGTCCTTTTTTACTGAAATAAAGATTGATGAGTTTCCATGGAAGATGGAATATTCGAAGCGCATGATGTTCTTCGGGTCATGCTTTTCGGAGAATATCGGACAGAAATTACTGGATCTGAAATTTGATGTTGATTTGAATCCATTTGGCATCTTATACAATCCCATATCGATTGCCAACAGTTTGCAGATATTGCTACAGAATAGGGTATTCACAGAAAAAGACCTGTTTCAGGATCAGGGAATTTGGAACAGTTTTTACCATCACAGCCGGTTTTCAGATGTTAATCGTGAAGCGGCATTGGGGAAGATCAACAGCAGGATTGCCCTTTCAAGGGAATTCTTGCAGAAAGCTGATTTTTTGATGATCACCTTCGGCACTTCATGGGTGTACGAATTGAAGGAAACAGGACAGGTGGTAACCAACTGCCACAAGGTGCCATCTTCCCAATTTAAACGTTTCCGGTTGGAAGTATCGGAAATTACAGCGGTATATAGCCAACTGCTGGCTCAGCTGATGAGATTTAACCCAAATTTAAAGGTGGTCTTTACCGTCAGTCCCATCAGGCACTGGAAAGATGGGGCAGTGGAAAATCAACTGAGCAAAGCTACTTTATTGCTGGCTATCGACCAACTGATAAAAGGAACGGAGCATAAGAATTTAAGGTATTTCCCGTCCTATGAACTGGTGATGGATGAACTGCGTGATTACCGCTTCTATGCTGAGGATATGCTGCATTTAAGTGCTGTTGCAACCGATTATATTTTCGACCGGTTTGCACGGGTAATGATTTCCAATAACAGTATGGAAATAGCCAAAGAGGTCGTAAAAGTCAGGAAGGCCGTTCTGCACCGTCCTGTCAATTCTGCCTCAGTAGAATATGAAAGATTTCTGTTATATAATTTGGCGGAAATTAATAAATTAACAATTAATTTTCCCTATCTTAATTTTACAAATGAGAAAAAGCATCTTGAACAGGATTTAGCTGGTATTCAGGAATCAAGGATCAATTAGCAAATAGATAAATCACTAAATTTGTAAGGATTGGTTCTTCCCATTCCGAGTACTCGGGACAAAACCTTTTTCAGGAAGCAGGATTTTAAAGACCAAAAGTCAAGAATTATGAGTTATCTAAAATTTGATAAAAATCAGCTGGTTAATCTGGAGTATTCACTTCAGCGGGAGGTTCTTCGTTCGAACCGTGCAGGTTCATACATCAGTACCACCCTTTCGGGATGCAATACGCGAAAATACCACGGCCTGCTTGTTTGTCCCCTGGAAGAACTCGATGGAGAAAAGCATGTGCTTCTTTCCTCGCTCGATGAATCGGTGATTCAGCATGGAGCGTCATTTAACCTGGGCATTCATAAATTCGATGGGGATCATTACGAACCCAAAGGTCATAAGTATATCCGTGATTTCAGCGTAGATGTCATTCCCCGGACCACCTACCGGGTTGGCGGCGTGGTATTGAGTAAAGAACGGATGCTGGTTGAAAAAGAACAGCAATTACTCATCAAATATACACTCGAAGATGCCCATTCACCAACCATCTTAAGGTTCAGGCCGTTCTTGGCCTTCCGAAGTGTGCATGAATTGATCAAAGCCAATTTGTATGCCAATACACGGTACACTGAAATTGAAAACGGGATCAAGATCAGACTCTATGACGGTTATCCGTTTTTACACATGCAATTTTCCAAGGAAGTGGAATTTATTCCCGCTCCTGAATGGCAATATGGAATTGAATATCCCAAGGAACAAAACCGGGGATATGAATATAAGGAAGATCTTTTTGTGCCGGGTTATTTTGAACTGCCCATTAAAAAAGGAGAGACCATCATTTTCTCTGCTTCAACCAGCGAAAGTGCACCAAAGTCCTTTAAACAGAAATTCACCAAGGAGGTTAAAAAACGAATCCCCCGTGATACCTTTCTGGGCAGCCTTACCAATTCATCCCAACAATTTTTTGTAAGAAAAGACCATCAAACCAATATCATGGCCGGATTCCCCTGGTACGGAGCCATTGAAAGGCAAACGCTGGTCGCTTTACCCGGATTGACTCTCGACCTGAATGATTGGGAGACGTGTGAAAATGTACTGGATACCCAGGTGCAATACTTAAAAGATGGATTATTTCCAAAATTTCCAGGAAAGCCAGGTACCTTCTATGATTCCATTGATGCACCGCTTTGGTTTTTCTGGTCAGTGCAACAATATTACAGACAAATCAAAGACTCCAAAAAAATATGGGACAAGTATGGTCCACCAATGAAGTCGATTCTTTCAGCCTATAAAAAAGGAACTGATTTTAATATCCACATGGCTGACAATGGACTGATTTACGGCAAGGCTGAAAATGTAGCCTTGACCTGGATGGATTCATATATCGCCGGGAAACCAGTCGTTCAGAGAGGTGGAATGCCGGTGGAAGTAAATGCCCTGTGGTATAATGCACTATGCTTGTCGCTTGAATTGGCAGAAGCTGAAAAGGACAAGGCATTTCTCAAGGAATGGAAAAATCTTCCGGCTTTGGTGGCTAAATCGTTTACTGAATTATTTTGGTCAGACACCAGGGGATATCTGGCCGACTGCGTGGATGGTGAAGTGACAGACTGGTCAATCAGGCCCAATATGGTCATTGCTGCCGCACTGGAGTTTTCTCCCCTTGACCGGGAAAAACAAAAGGAGATTTTAAGTACGGTAAAACGGGAATTACTAACTCCACGGGGTTTGAGGACTTTGTCACCGCGTGATCCCCGTTACCAAGGCGTTTGCCAGGGAAACATTGAGGAGCGGGAACTGACCATCCACCAGGGGACAGCCTGGCCGTGGTTCATCTCCTTCTTTGTCGAAGGATACCTCAGAATACACAGCCGTGGTGGATTACCGTTCATAAAAAAGATCATTGAAGGATTTGAAGAAGAAATGACCGAGCATTGTATCGGGACCATTTCCGAGATGTATAATGGGAATCCCCCCCACCGGGCAAAAGGGGCAATTTCTCAGGCCTGGAGTGTAGCGGCACTGATACGTGCCTCCAAGCTGATGGCAAATTGTGAAGAATTAAAAAGTGTCTAAAGTACTTAAAGTGAACTAAAGTACTTAAAGTTAGGAAGAAGTGTCTAAAGTATTTAGAGTGAACTAAAGTGCCTAAAGTTAAAGGTCGCGCAGTTCAAAGTACTTTAGGCACTCAAGGCACTCTAAATATTTTAGTTCACTCTAAGTACTTTAGTTCACTTTAGACACTTTAGTACACTTTATGAAGAATAATGTCAACTTTTTTAATTTGAATCTATGAAGGTATTGATGTTTGGATGGGAATTTCCCCCTCACATATCGGGAGGACTGGGCACAGCCTGTTACGGATTGACCAAGGGGTTGACCGGATTTGATGATATGGGTGTGATATTTGTGGTTCCCAAGGCTTATGGCGATGAAGATCAGTCGACCATGAAGCTGCTTGGCGCCAATGAAGTGCCTGTGACCCGAAAACAGATTCAATTCAGCAGTCTTCAGTCAAAAATTGATTATTACGAAGTTGAATCCGGAATGATTCCTTATGTTGATCCCGAAGAGTTCTGGAAGATGTCGACCAAAGTGGTTTCAGAAAAGACAAAATTCGTGGAGACCAACTCTGAAGGGAAGATTAATTTTTCAGGCAGATATGATCAAAACCTGCTTCAGGAAATCTATAACTATGCCCTTGTTGCCGAAGTAATTGCCGGGGACCATGAGTTTGATGTCATTCATGCCCATGACTGGCTGGCCTATCCGGCGGGCATTGCCGCCAAGCGTGTTTCAGGAAAGCCATTGGTCATCCATGTACATGCTACGGATTTTGATCGGAGTGGAGGAAGTGTCAATCCGGTGGTTTATAACATGGAAAAGGAAGGCATGGACGCGGCTGACAAAATTATTACCGTCAGTAACCTGACCAGGAGTATTGTGATTGAAAAATACAATATCGATCCGGCCAAGGTGGTGACCGTTTACAATGCCGTTGAACCTTTATCGCAGGAAGAAAAAATAAAGCTCAAGAAAGGAGTGGATGAAAAGATTGTCACCTTCCTTGGGCGCATCACCATGCAAAAAGGGCCCGAATATTTTGTAGAGGCCGCCTATATGGTTCTGCAGAAGATGAATCATGTGCGTTTTGTGATGGCCGGCAGTGGAGATATGATGAATGCCATGGTAAAACGGGCTGCCGAATTGAAAATCACTGACCGGTTCCATTTTACAGGCTTTTTGAAAGGCGATGATGTGTTTGACATGTTCCGCATGAGCGATGTATTTGTTATGCCATCGGTATCCGAACCATTTGGGATTGTGCCCTTGGAAGCCATGCAATCCAATGTTCCGGTAATTATTTCCTATCAGTCGGGGGTCTCAGAAATTCTCAAATATGCCATTAAGATAGACTACTGGGATATTTATGCCATGGCTGATGCGATATACGGGTTGATCAATTATCCGGCTCTTCACAACATGTTTAAAGAACATGGGAAAGTGGAAGTGGACAACCTGCTGTGGAAGAATTCCGCCCAAAAAGTACGTGATATTTATCTCGAAGTAATTGAAAAAGAATAACAAGAAAAACCAATTGATATGAAGTCCATCTGTTTCTATTTTCAGGTCCACCAGCCATTTCGTTATCGGCGGTATCGTTTTTTCGATATTGGGAATGATCATTATTACTACGATGATTATGCCAATGAATCTATTCTGCGCAAAGTGGCCGACCGCTGTTATCTGCCGGCCAATAAACTGATGCTTGAACTGATTAAAAAACACAAAGGCAAATTCAAAATTGCCTATTCCATTTCAGGTTTGGCACTCGAACAGTTTGAACTTTATGCCCCTGAAGTAATCGACTCTTTCAAGGCATTGGCAGATACCGGACATGTCGAATTTCTATCTGAAACCTATTCCCATTCATTGGTTTCATTGAAAAACCATGACCTGTTCAAGAAACAGGTAACGGATCACGACCTGTTGATTGAAAAATTCTTTGGACAAAAGCCCCAGGTTTTCAGGAATACGGAATTGATTTATTCTGACGAGATCGGTGCATTGGTTGCTGATATGGGCTATAAAGCCATGATGACCGAAGGAGCAAGGCATATACTGGGTTGGAAATCTCCCAATTTCCTGTATGTAAATGCCATTAATCCCAGGTTGAAAGTGCTGATGCGTAACTTTAAGCTGAGCGATGATCTGGCTTTCCGCTTCTCGAACAGGGGTTGGAATGAATATCCGTTGACGGCTGAAAAGTATGTGGGATGGATGAATGCATTGGGGAACGATGAGATTCTCAATATTTTTCTCGATTACGAGGCTTTTGGGGAACATCAGGCAGCCGATACGGGTATCTTTAGTTTCATGGAGCATTTACCCCAGGCCGTTTTCAAACATTCAAAGATGACCTTTGCCCTTCCTTCAGAAGTTGCAACAAAATTTCAGCCAGTTTCCGTAGTGAGTGTTCCTCAGCCCATTTCATGGGCCGATGAAGAAAGAGATCTTTCAGCCTGGCTGGGAAATGAACTTCAGGACGAAGCATTTAATAAATTATATGAACTGGCCGACCGGATGAGCCGGGTAACGGATAATACTATGATCAAAGATTGGAATTATTTGCAGTCAAGCGACCATTTCTACTATATGTGCACCAAATTTTTCTCTGATGGAGAGGTGCATAAATATTTCAACCCTTATGAAAGTCCGTATGAAGCTTTTATCAATTACATGAATGTTTTAAGCGACTTTAAACTTAGGCTGAATTCGTTTGTTCCTGAAAGTAAATCGGAAATTGAAATTGCAGGTCTGAATAAAATTCTGGAAGAAAAGGACCTGAAATTGAAAAAATATGAAGCAGAAATCAAAACCCTGCAAGCAAAACAAGCAAAACAAGCAAAGCAAAACGGCCAGCATGTTTCTACTGTTCCTTCAAAGACATTAAAATCAAAAACAAGCAGCAAATAATCCGTGTAATTCGTTTTAATTCGTGTAATTCGTTCTTTTATAATAACCACAAATTTAACATCGGCTTCACATTCAGCCTAAATGAATAAAGTTTTTTTTGACTTCTTTTGTGAATCCCTACTGAGCGTCCCGATCAAAATCGGGACGCTCAGTAGAAAGGGGAACTAAACGAGAGGGCAAGAAGATGGAAGATGGTGTTAGATTTATAAAACATTCAATTGTGGAACAGCCAATTTGGAAAAAATTATTTGTTGAATCAAATATACCTGAAAATTTAGCTCCCTTAAAAGAGCTTAGCCGTAATCTTTGGTGGGTTTGGAACAACGAGGCACGGGAATTATTTCAGATGATCGATGCAGAGATATTTGAAGAGTGCGAACATAACCCCATCCTGCTTCTTGAGATGGTCAGCTATCAGCGATTTCTGGAACTCGAAAAAGATGACTCGTTTATCCTGAAAATGAAACATGTTTCGACCATGCTTCAGAAATACCTCGATGACCGTAAAACCCTTCAAGGTCCTTCGATTTCTTATTTCAGTATGGAATACGGATTGCACGACAGCTTGAAAATATTCTCAGGCGGTTTGGGAATCCTTGCCGGAGATTACCTGAAGGAAGCAAGCGACTCGAAAGTTAATCTCACTGGTGTCGGACTGTTATACCGTTACGGTTATTTCAGACAAAATATTTCGATCGCAGGAGAACAGTTGTCCTATTACGATGCACAACAGTTTTCGAAAATTCCGGTGCAGCCTGCTTTCGACAAGAATGGCGAGTGGGTGAGCGTTGAGGTTGAATTCCCCGGCAGGGTAGTCACTGCCCGTGTTTGGCAGGTAAATATCGGTTCGGTTAAACTTTTCCTACTGGATACCGATTTCGACGGCAATGCAGATGAAGACCGTTTTGTGACCCATCATTTATATGGCGGTGACAATGAAAACCGTCTTAAACAAGAAATGTTACTTGGTCTTGGCGGAATACGCGTTCTTAAAAAATTGGGCATTGAATCCGATATTTATCATTGCAACGAAGGCCATGCTGCCATGATCGGTTTAGAGCGGATCAAAGACCTGGTGGAAGAAAAAGCCTTGAAATATGCCGAAGCCAAGGAAGTGGTGAGGGCCTCAACCTTGTTTACCACCCATACGCCGGTTCCGGCCGGACATGATTCATTTCATCAGGACTTGTTTTTCAGGTACATGGATAAATATCATGAGAAGGTTGAAATTTCCTGGGACGAATTCCTTAGTCTGGGAAAAGCCAACGCATATGAAGACCATTTCAATATGAGCTACCTGGCCTGCAATCTTTCAGTAGGCATTAACGGGGTTAGCCGTTTGCACGGAGATGTTTCAAAAGAGATATTGCGGCCCTTGTATGAAGGTTATCTTGCTGAAGAGATTCAAGTGGGATATGTCACCAACGGCGTTCATTATTCAACCTGGGTAGCCAAAGAATGGAAGGAGATTCATCAGAAATACTTTGGAAATAAATTTCCGGAAGAACAACTGGATTTTGATGTATGGGAACATATTTACATGATTCCTGATGAAGAAATCTGGACCATCAAACAGAACCTTCGCCTGAAGACCATTGGTTATATCAAACAGCGGTTTACCGATACATGGATCAAAAGGCACGAGAATCCAAAACAGATCAGTGAAGTATTGGGCAAATTGAACCCATATGCACTCACCATCGGGTTTGCCCGCCGGTTTGCAACTTATAAAAGAGCGCATCTCCTGTTTAGAAACCTGGACCGATTGGCCAAATTGGTAAATAATCCAGCCCGTCCGATTCAGTTTATTTTTGCTGGTAAGGCGCATCCTGCAGACAAAGCAGGGCAGGACCTGATTAAATATATTGTTGAAATATCGAAGCGTCCGGAATTCATCGGTAAAATTCTTTTTGTTCAGAATTACGATATGAATCTTGCCAAGATGATGTTGCAGGGCGTGGATATCTGGATGAATACGCCCACACGTCCACTTGAAGCATCGGGCACCAGTGGTGAAAAAGGGGTGATGAATGGAACCATTCACTTCTCAGTACTTGATGGCTGGTGGGTCGAAGGATATAAGAAGGATGCAGGATGGGCTCTTCCCCAGGAAAACTCTTATGACTTGAATGAACTTCAGGATGAATTGGATGCCGAAAGCATTTACAATATTTTTGAAGATGAAATTCTACCGGCATTTTATACCCGCAACATGAAGGGTATTCCAGAGAAATGGGTGTCATACATAAAAAATACCTTTGCACAGGTAGCTCCTCATTTTACTACGGCACGCATGATCCGCGATTACCAGGAACGTTTCTATAACCCGCAAGCCATTCGTGCAGCCCATCTATCAGCTGATAACTATAAAATTGCAAAGGAAATAGCAAAATGGAAGTTCGGCGTTTCAGCAGTATGGGAAGATATTGAAGTGAAAGAAGTTCAGATTACGGACGGAATTACCAATGTATTGAAAATCGGGGAAAATTATCCGGCATTGGTGGTGGTCGATCTGAAAGGATTGAAACCGGAGGATGTGGGTGTTGAAATGGTAATTACTGAAAACGATGAAGATAACCCGGTCACACTGGTGGAAACTTTACAGTTTGAGGTTGAAAAGATTGTAGGATCGGTAGTTACTTTTAAACTGAACCTTCAACTGATGAATTCAGGCGCTTTTGGTTATGCCATCCGTTTGTACCCAAAGTACTCCGAATTGCCGCATAGGCAGGATTTTCATTATTTGAAATGGGTTTAACGAAACACAATTATAAAACAGTAAAAGGTAGCCAAAAGCTGCCTTTTACTGTTTTTAGATGGCAATGTTTCAACTCTTTTTACCAGTTTTATGACCAATTATTTCAACAATTGAACATTTGTAGGACTAAATCATGTCAAACAACATTAATACTATTTGATTAATCATACATTAATTGTTAACTTAGGGGCTAATAATTTACCAAAAATCCATTAACTAACAGCAATTTTAGTTGCATAAAACCTAAAGCGTATGAATCCAATTTTCTGGCTGGTGCCTTTTAGTTCGGTCATGGCACTGTTTTTCGCCTGGTTCTTTTTTCAGCAGATGATGAAGGAAAGCGAAGGTACGGACACGATGAAAAAAATTGCCAAGCACGTTCGAGATGGTGCAATGGCATACCTTAGACAACAATACAAAGTAGTTTTCAGGGTATTTCTAATTTTAACTGCATTGTTTGCCATTATGGCCTATGTTTTGAAAATTCAGAATCCATGGGTGCCATTTGCTTTTTTATCCGGTGGTTTTTTCTCCGGATTAACAGGATTCTTTGGTATGCGCACAGCGACTTATGCGTCAGCCCGTACCGCCAATGCTGCCCAACGTTCATTGAATGATGGATTACGGATTGCATTCCGGTCAGGAGCTGTTATGGGTTTAGTGGTAGTTGGTCTTGGATTACTTGATATCTCCATGTGGTTTTATGCCTTGCAGTTCATCATTGGTGCACTCGACTCAACTACCAATGGAGTCATTGCTGCTGATCCATCCATGAAATTGATCATTATTACAACCACAACGCTTACTTTTGGAATGGGCGCTTCAACCCAGGCACTGTTTGCCCGTGTTGGTGGTGGTATTTTCACCAAAGCTGCGGATGTGGGCGCTGACCTTGTAGGTAAAGTGGAAGCCGGTATCCCTGAAGATGATCCCCGTAACCCTGCAACCATTGCCGATAACGTAGGTGACAATGTAGGTGATGTAGCTGGTATGGGGGCCGACTTGTATGAATCGTATTGTGGTGCCGTTCTTTCAACTGCTGCTCTGGGAGCTACTGCATTTGTTGCATCAAATTTGATCAATATCGGTGTCAATGTCAGTCCTGAAGAAAGCTTTACGATTCAGTTTAATGCAGTTATTGCTCCAATGGTTATTGCTGCAGTTGGTATCCTTCTTTCCATCCTTGGAATATTCATGGTTAGAGCCAAAGAGGATGCTAATCAAAAACAATTGCTCAATGCCCTTGGACGCGGAGTGTATATCAGTTCCATAGGTATTGCATTGTTCTCCTATCTAATCCTCAGGTATCTCAATATTCCTCATTATACTGGAATTTGGGGTTCAATGATGGCTGGTTTGCTTGGTGGAATTGGCATTGGTAAAATTACTGAATATTATACTTCTGCAGGATTCGCACCTACCCGTAAAATTGCTGAATCCACCAAAACAGGACATGCAACGGTAATTATCTCGGGTATCGGTACTGGTATGATTTCTACTGCAGTTCCGGTGCTGATTGTTGGAACTTCCATTATATTGGCCTTCCTTTTTGCTGCCAATTTCGATTTTAATAATATTAGCTTTGGCTTGTACGGTATTGCAATTGCCGCTGTTGGTATGCTTTCAACCTTGGGTATTACACTGGCTACTGATGCCTATGGACCAATTGCCGACAATGCTGGGGGAAATGCTGAAATGAGTGGATTGGGCGAAGAGGTACGCAAACGTACCGATGCCCTGGATTCATTAGGGAATACCACTGCTGCAACCGGAAAAGGATTTGCAATTGGTTCTGCCGCATTAACAGCTTTAGCCCTTTTGGCGTCGTACATCGAAGAAATTAAAATTGCCATTGCCCGTTTTCCTGAGAAGGTCGCTCAATTTATTCAATATGCCACCAATAATCATTTCACCAATACAGATATTCACAAAGCCACGATCCCCGAAATGATGCAGTATTTGCACCTGGACATTATGAACCCACGTGTATTGGTGGGTGCATTTCTTGGATCGATGGCTGCCTTTCTCTTCTGCGGATTAACCATGAATGCAGTGGGTCGTGCCGCTCAAAGTATGGTGGAAGAAGTTCGTCGTCAGTTTCGCGAAATTAAAGGTATCATGGAAGGAAAAGCTGAACCTGATTATGCCCGTTGCGTTGAAATATCGACAAAAGGCGCTCAGAAAGAAATGCTGTTTCCATCATTGCTGGCCATTTTTATCCCCATCGCCACAGGTATTGTCTTTGGCGTTTCGGGTGTGGTCGGTCTTCTGTTGGGTGGAACCTCCACCGGGTTTATCCTTGCAATTTTTATGGCCAATGCCGGTGGTGCATGGGACAATGCAAAGAAATTCATCGAAGAAGGCAACTTCGGCGGAAAGGGTTCTGAATGTCACAGAGCTGCTATAACCGGCGATACTGTTGGTGATCCTTTCAAAGATACTTCAGGTCCGTCATTAAACATCCTGATCAAATTGATGAGTATGGTTTCAATTGTAATGGCTGGATTGACTGTTGCTTACAGCTTAATGTAAATCTCTTTTATTCAGTAAAGTTATACCTTTCAGATTTTTAAGCATCGTTTTTATTTAATCGAAGACTGAAATAAAAAAGGCCGTTTCCTATAAAAGGAGAAGGCCTTTTCATTTATAGGCCTATAGCAATGGTTATGCAAAAATTACAGAGATCAAATTCAAATGTAAGGTTAATGTTAATTAAATATTAAATGGGGTTTTATTGTTGTATAACAGCTTTTGATAGAGTCATAACATCAAACAATTGAGAATGTGAATGAAAGAACAGGCTTAAATGGATATAATCAGATATTCTACCTCCAAATGCATTCTGAAAAAAAAGAGAAGTTCAAGGAAGAAATTACTTTTAGCTTGGCAAAAATTTGATGCTCATAAGGAGGGGGGCTATTAATAAAAGTCACTTCTATTTCTGTCATTATGGCCATATTTTAGAGGGGTAAACAATAAAAAAATAAAATATATTGGTATAGGCGCTTAGACCG
>DMFR01000416.1:0-11524 GCA_003450125.1 Prolixibacteraceae bacterium
GTTTTTTTCAAGCAGAAGACGGCATACGAGATCATGCCTAGTCTCGTGGGCTCGGAGATGTGTATAAGACGGCACCCTGAGCATTGATCAGCTACTTGATCAGGCTGAAAGTGTATAAGAGACAGTCCTTGCCTTAACCGATATCAATACCACCATGGGCATCCCTGAGTTTGTGAAAAAGGCCAAAGAGAGGGGCATCAAACCCATTGCAGGCGTTGAGATCAGAAACGGGGATGAGTTGCTTTTTATCGGCATTGCCCTTAACAGGGAAGGGTTCCGCGAACTCAATGATTACCTTTCATGGCACAACCTGAACAAGAAAAAATACAGCCTGGATGCCATTGCCTTTAAGCATGTGGTGATGATCTATCCCTTTGAACAGAAGAAACCGTCTGAACTGTCAGACTATGAATTTGCAGCCATCCGTCCTCAACAGGTCAACAGGCTGTTCACCTCTGAATACCGCAATTGCCAGGATAAGCTGCTTGTCTGGCAACCCGTTACTTTCTCGGATGAAAAGTCGTGGCTGATTCACAAATGTTTAAGGGCCATTGATCACAGCACCTTGCTGAGCAAGCTTACTGTAGGTCAATTTGCAGACCAGCAGCAGGTAATGCTTCCTGAGACACGGCTAAGAGATTCCTTTCAGCAGTATCCCCAGATGATTGAAAACACCTTGTGGCTATTGGATCAGTGTTCCATTGATTTTGATTTCAAGGTCAGCAAGAATAAGAAGACTTACAGCCAGACCAGGGAAGACGATAAACTGCTGTTGGAGAAACTGGCCCTTGATGGAATGCTGTACCGCTATGGTAAAAACAACCCGACTGCCAAAGAACGTATCAGGCATGAACTGGAGATCATTGACGGCCTTGGATTCTGCGCCTATTTCCTCATTGCCTGGGACATTATCCATTACAGCATGTCAAGAGGCTTTTACCATGTGGGCCGTGGGAGCGGGGCCAACAGCATTGTCGCCTATTGCCTTCGGATAACGGATGTTGACCCCATCAAGCTGGACCTTTACTTCGAGCGTTTCCTGAATCCCAAACGCACCAGTCCTCCTGACTTCGACATTGACTTCTCATGGAAAGACCGGGATGAAGTGCAGGACTATATCTTTAAGCGGTACGGCAAGAACCATGCTGCATTGCTGGGGGCAACATCAACCTTTAAAAACAATTCCATCTTCAGGGAGCTTGGGAAGGTATTCGGCCTCCCCAAGGAAGAGATCGATCTGCTGGTCAATGATCCGGGCAACAGCTACAACAACAATGAGGTAGTCCTTGCCATTACTACCATAGGCAAGGAGATCATGGACTTTCCCAACCACCGCACCATTCATGCCGGCGGAATCCTCGTTACAGAAGAGCCTATTACTTACTATACGGCCCTGGATTTACCACCCAAAGGTTTTCCAACCACCCATTGGGACATGTACATTGCCGAGGATATGGGCTTTGAAAAGCTGGATATCCTTAGTCAGCGTGGAATAGGTCACATCAAGGAGGCTGTGGAGATCATCCTTGAAAATGCAGGCAAGGAAATTGATATCCACAAGGTAGATACCTTCTTTGAGGATGAAAAGGTCAGGTCACAACTGAAGAATGGGGAAACCATCGGCTGCTTTTATATTGAAAGCCCTGCCATGCGCGGATTGCTGAAAAAATTAAAGTGTGATAATTATATCAGCCTTGTTGCTGCCAGTTCTATTATCCGTCCAGGGGTTGCCAAGTCGGGAATGATGAAGGAGTACATCCGCAGGTTTCACAACCCTACGGGATTTGAATATATCCATCCCATTATGAAGGAACAGCTTTCTGAAACCTACGGGGTAATGGTTTTCCAGGAAGATGTTCTGAAGGTTGCCCATCATTTTGCAGGATTGGATATGGCCGATGCCGATGTCCTGAGACGTGCCATGAGCGGCAAATACCGTTCTCTAAGGGAGTTTAAGTTAATTGAAGAAAAGTACTTTTGCAATTGCAAGAAGCTTGGTCACTCGGATGAAATGGCCCTTACCGTTTGGCGTCAAATAGAGTCATTTGCCGGGTATTCTTTTTCAAAGGCCCATTCAGCCTCCTATGCGGTGGAAAGCTTCCAGAGCCTCTATTTAAAGGCCCATTTCCCCTTAGAGTTCATGGTTGCCGTGATCAATAACTTCGGAGGGTTTTACAGCCACTGGGTCTACTTCAATGAGGCCCAAAGGCAGGGTGCAACCATCGAACTGCCTTGTGTCAACAGGAGCATCAAACAATCCAGGATCATCGGGAGAACCATTTATATGGGCTTTGTGCATGTGCAGAACCTTGAATCGGTTGTCATTGACCTGATCATCAATGAGCGTACTTGTCATGGTCAGTACCTGTCGCTTCTGGATTTTATTGACCGCCTGCCCATTACAAAGGAACAGTTACTGATTCTCATTCACGTGGGGGCTTTTCGTACCTTTGGAGATAACAAATGTGCAATGTTGTGGGAATCGCAATTGTATCTGAAAAAAGCGCCCGTACAGGTCAATTCAGCCAGTATGTTCCCCATTCAGCGCAAGAAGTTTGAACTGCCCGTTCTGGAATATTCCACCCTTTCTGATGCCTATGATGAGATTGAACTCCTTGGTTTCCCTGTCACCATCAGTATGTTTGATATGCTCGAGACTTCCTTCAGGGGAGAGATACAAGCCAAAGACCTGATGCAGCACCTGGGGGAAAGGGTCCGTATGGTGGGACGGATGGTCACCATCAAGTATGTCTGGACCACCCGGAAAGAAATCATGCATTTTGGTACCTTTATCGATTCTGTGGGCGAGTTCTTTGATACGGTTCATTTTCCTCCTTCGCTCAAGGCATATCCGTTCCGTGGTAATGGAATCTACCTCATTATGGGTAAGGTCGTTGAAGAGTTCGGCTTTCCTTCCATTGAAGTCGAAAAGATGGCCAAGCTTCCCATCAAGCCCAATCCCAAAGCCTGATCAACTACCTTATGCATGAACACAGATATATAATAAAAAAGAAAAGGAACACAGATCTGACTGATGTTACGGATTTACACGGATCTTTTAATTTCGTGTAATTCGTATTTCACTGTAAATCCGTAACATCAGTCAGATCTGTGTTCCTTTTTTCTTTTTTTTCTTTTCGATAAATCAGTGTTCTTGTCCGATCAAAACAAAGTACCCTGTTGAGGCGGCTCTTCTTCCTTCCGCTTGTTGTGGCCCATGCCCTGCAGCTTTAAGCTCTTCTTTGCAGAAACGTCGTATTCAGTATTGCCGCCCTGGTTGATTGGAATCAGTATGTCCTTGCCTTTATTTCTGGGATTCTTGACCCTGATGGAGATCGGTTCAGCCTTGAATTCCTTGCCCGGATAAGGTTTTAAAAGGCTCAGCACCTCGTCAATGGGCAAGTTGTTGTCCAGCCATTTTTTTTCATCCTTCTTATCCAGTATCAGCGGTGAGCGGTGATGTCCAATCTGCTGGGAGATGGAGTTGGCCACTACGGTGATGATGCCGAAGGTATTGTCCACCTCCCCGGTATCATGATCTATCCAGGTGTCCCAGATTCCTGCAAAGCAAAATACTTCACCATTCTTTTTGGAAATATGAAAAGGCTTGCTCAATTTTTCCTCTTCCGGTCCTTCAAAGTATCCGTTGGCAATCACCAGGCACCGCTTTGACTTGATGGCCGTCCTGAAAGCTGGCTTCTTGAGAATGCCCATTTCCCCTTTGTAGTTGGGATCATTTTCCTTGTTCAGGTCTCCTTCTGCCCGTGCATTGATCAGGTACATTTTCTTCTTTGCCCATGAGGGGGTAAATGCAAATTGAAAGGCCTGCAGCTCATCGGGCTTTTCATTGGTAATCACATAGGCAAAATCACCCGGGGCCACATTGAAATTGGATTGCACAGAGATCTGTTCCGGTTGTTTAACCCCAAAGCGTCTTGCAAGCAGCTCAACGTCTATGATTTGTACAAATCTTCCACACATGTTAAATGCATTTAAAGTGTTGAATAATTGGATATCAACAAATATTATAGTGGAAAGTTAAGAAATTTTTCCCATAAAATCACAATCGGTTGGGATGCCTCAATGGGCTGTTCAATTCAATTCCTAACCTTATAAAGGATTACGTCTTAACTATCTTTTCCTATTAAAAATGACACGTTCGTGCTATTGACTTGCATGTAATGGATGGTTTAATTTTGTATTGGTCTAAATCGTAAAATTTTAATCCATGGGTAAAATCAATTTTTGGATAAGAAAATTGTACCCATTCTAAGCTTTTGCTCATACGCTTTTGCATCAACAGAACTCTCATGAATAAACGATATGACAGTTAAAACGTAGAGACCGATCGTAAAGACGGGGCGGAATCGAAAAGCCAAACGAGTAGAGAAACCTTTAATACAATTTAGATGTCATGAAAAAAATTAGTACATTAGTTGCCATTCTTTTTATGGCCATCACATTTTTCAATTCCTGCCAGAAACTGGAAGAACTTGTTCCCGGTGGAGGTGGAGGCAATGGACACTTGCAACTTACCAAAACGTACTCTTCGGAAGTCGCTTTTAAATGGATGGACCTGCAAATGCACTTGATGCTTACCAATCCAACACCTGTTGGTGGGACGCCATCAATCCGTTTATTTGCCTATCCAGCTATTGCTATGTATGAATCGGTAGTGCCAGGCATGTCCGCATATAGGAGTTTATCAGGCCAATTAACCGATATGCCCGCCATGCCTTCAACTGTTGTCGGAGCGGCCTATTCATGGCCTGTATGTGCCAATTCGGCCCTGGCAGCCATGAGTCGGGATCTTTTCTCCAAAGCAACTGATGCCAACAAAGCCAAGATTGATTCGTTGGAAAAAGCTTTGAATGATTCTTACCTGATGCTCACCGATACCGGAACATTTGGACGATCTGTAAAGTTTGGTAAAGCGGTTGCAGATTTGGTTTTTAACTGGTCGCTAGCCGACAAATCGGCCGATGCCAATGCACCTTATACACTGCCGGTAGGTCCTGGTTTATGGAAGCCTACACCTCCTGCATTTGCTCCGGCTTCCGTTCCTTATTGGGGCAAAAACCGTCTGATGGTTTCAACCTCCCTCGATGGAATTGACCCAGTTGCACCGCCGGTTTATTCAATAGACCCAAATTCTGACTATTACAAGATGATGAAAGAAGTCCATGATGCTTCGCTTACCCTTACAGATGCGCAAAAAGCAGTTGCCATCTTTTATGCTGGTAAGCCTGGAAGCCCTAACTATGGTGGGGGAGCCTACCTTTCCACTTTAAAGCAAGTATTGGTACAGGAAAACCCACAACTGGATTTTACGGCCTATGCTTTTGCAAAAGTGAGTATAGCCATGATGGATGCAGGGGTTGGTGTCTATAAGGTCAAATATCAATACAACCAGGAGCGGCCTGTAACGTTTATAAGAGAGGTGTTGGGTGATGCAACATGGACTTCGTTTGTTGTCACGCCTCCGTTTCCCGATTTTCCTTCATCTCATTCAACCCTTGCAGGTTCCTTTGCTGAAACATTGGAAGGTTTGTTAGGAACCAACTATCATTATACCGATCACACGTACGATTTTCAGGGTGAAGCGCCCCGTTCGTATACTTCTTTTGAAGCCATGGTTCTGGATATTGGCGATGCCCGGTTTTTTGGAGGTATACATTCCCGTTATTCTTGTACGGAAGGAGCCAAAATGGGAAGAAAAATAGCACAAAATATTAATAACACCTTGAAGTTTAAGAAATAGTAGACACTGAAAATACCTTACGGAATTTGGATTTGACTTAGAACCGGTAATCGCGTAATACTCTAATAAAAAAGGGTTATGAAAATCTATTCGTAACCCTTTTTTATTCATTCTCTGGCAGGAAACTCTTGTTAATGGGGATGAATTGATATCCTTATTTCGAGCCAGATTATTAGAAAGTTATTCGAAGGCTATTCGAATGTTATTCGAAGATTATTAGAATACCTTCGAACTACCTTCGAACTACCTTCGAACTACCTTCGAACTACCTTCGAATAACTACCAAGAATGACCCTGCAATTTACACTAAAAAAACCACAGGGAAGCAGTACCTGAAATTTATTTCAAGAAGGTTTTTGGAATGGCTGGTCAGGTTCGATTTTATAGGTCAGCGGTGAGAATAATTGTTATTTCCTGAGCAGGTTGAGAACCTTCTCGTTGGCCTGATCGACTTTGCTCCTGTCAAAATCAATGTAAATACCGGTTGTTTCAGATCCGTATTTATGACCCAGCGCTGCCGATATGGTTTCAATGGGGATATCTATGGATGCGGCCAATGTTGCCCAAGAATGCCGTGAATAGTAGGAGGTGAGTTTGGGGAACAGCGGGTGCCTGATTTTCTTGCCGCCTAATCCTATTCTTTCCACGTGGCCGATCCGCTTGAGCGCTTCATTCATTTGCTTGGCAAACTCCTTATAGTTTTGAATATGATCCAATACGTCCAGCAGGTAATTCTTGCCCCTATACTTGTCAATTATACGCATGGCCTCTGGAAGTACCTTAATGGAATAGAATACACCGGTTTTGCGCCTGATATATTCAACCCTGCCGTCTGCAATTGTTTTTAGGTTTAACAGGTCGACAATGGATATGCCGATCAGGTAAAATTGAAGCATGAATAAATCCCTGTACTTTTCCTGATACGGTTCAACCGGATAATCCCGTAATGTGATTAGCTTATCTGCTGTCAGTGAACGCTTAATGGTCTTTTCTTTTTTGATTTTGAATTTACGGAATGGATAGAGGTTTTGGGAAACCAGATCTTCATTGATGGCATCGTTAAATACAGCACGAATATTTCTCATGTGTATGGCCCTGGTATTGGTTTTACAGGTCTTGGCCAGTTCTGTATCGAATGATTTAAGCCAGGAAAGATTTAAGTCTTCAAAGCTGAGCTGGGAAGAAAATGCATGTAGTTTGTTCAGGGTATCCTGATAGATCTCTTTGGTTCGGGGTGACTTGCATTGAGAGATGTATTTTTCGAAATGAGTTTCTACTTGATAGTCCTGTTTGGGTTCAGGTTCAATCGTATTGGTTTCAATATAATGCAAGAGTTCCTTTTGGGATAGTTTTTTTATTTCACCGGATATGGATAATCGAAGTATTACATTTTGGGCTCTGAGTAACCTTGCCTTTAGTTCTGAGTTGAACATCTGGGCTTTGGGGGAGTGAATGACTTCTTTTCCGTTCCATTGTTCCTGGGTAACTGAAATGCCCAAACTGATGTAGGATATATAGCCATGGTGAAGTATCAAAGTCACCGGATATTGATCATTCTTTCTCTTTGATCTCGTGTCTAAATGTAATTTTATAGTTGCCATTTTGACTCGGTTTTTGACTGGGTTTATTGAATAAATATACAAAATAAATTGCAATAATCCACTTAAACTGGCGTATTTATTTCATGATTTGGGAAAGAAGAAGGCAAATAAAAAACCTGATAATCAGCGATTAACGCTTTATTATCAGGTTTTGGAAATTTGTCGGGGTGACAAGATTTGAACTTGCGACCCCTCGCCCCCCAGACGAGTACGCTACCAGGCTGCGCTACACCCCGAACTTGTATTACGGTCGCGAAAGTAATACTTTTTCCCCAATCTTCGAAGTGCAAAGCCTGTTAAAAATAAGAATAATTCAAAATACGACCCCTTTTTTGACCCAGGTTGAATTCTAGTTATCTGAAAGCCAGCACCAAAATACTGGAATGTAGCCAATAATAACCGTGAAATTAATGACTGTTTTTATTTTGTACCTGCCTTCGGGTTCGTTTTTTCTCTCTTTTTCCGGTTTCTTTGTACAGTTTTAGCCGGAAATCATCCAGGATATTCATGTAATTGATAAATGCATCATACTTTGTCTTGAATAGGCTCTCTGCAATATTGCCATCCAGGTAAGTCGGATGCTGGTCATCCATTAAATGAATGTGATCGCTGGTTTGGAGATATTGCCAATCTTTTTGCAGGTTAATATCCATGTCAATGCGTGTGGCCGTATTTTGAAGCAGATAAAGTTGTTTAAGGGCTTCCGTTTGAAGCTCATTTCCGGGGTAATAGTAAGAATGGAAATTATTTACCCAGCAAATGGGTTCGTTTGCCAAAATGGGCGCAACCGAGCCTAGCCGTTCCGCAATTTCAGACGGGGTTACAAATTCAACATTGGAAGATTCAATAATCTGGGACACCATCGACTCTATAAATTGCTGTTTTTTCTCTATCTCCACCCCCCCAAGGGCCTTGTAGTCAATATAAATGTTGACCAGGGGCTCATCATTATGATGGTTGTTGATGAACGATAGGAAGTTATGGGGATTGTCCTCCTTTTCAGGGGAATCAAGTCTGCTGAGTTCAAGTTCAAGTTCATCGCTCAGCTGTTCGTTGCGGAAATAAATGTCCATCTTTGGTTGGTGTGAATTTGAATAGACATAATTTGGACTCCGCCAGACAAGGGTTTTCTTCGAGCCGTTGGTAATCATGGCCCTATAGCCTGCCTCTGCAATGTCTTTTCCAATGAGATCGGAATAAATCAAATCAGAGTTTACAAATACCTGGGGTTTTATACCGAACAGGTATTCGGTTTTTGTTTGATGGTCCTTTATCTGATGGACCAATTCTTTTTTGTGGTTGGTCAGAGTAACCAGAGAATGGGAAGAAGTACTTCCCAGAAAATCAACTTGACCGGTATGGGCCAATTCTCTGAAGCTGGTCAATACATGGGGTTCGTACAATAGAAACTGGTCGCTGGCTGTACCAGAGATATAAAATGCCATTTTCAGCTTTCCGGGATGTTTTTTGATCAGCTTTAAGAGAAAATCATTCGAGGGCGAGTAGTAATTGGTGACGGCATCATTGATTTCTCTCTCTATGCGGAGGTCATCGTAATAGGATTTGTTACTGTCAATATCTGTAAAGCGAAATGCCTGGAAATGAAACGGATGATGAACCTGAAAACAAAGACAAATATTTTTCATAAGAATAATCTTAAATCTTGATTCAATAAAAACCACTACGTATTTGTCCGGATGAAGTTCCCTCTTCAATTGATTAATTTCAATAAATATTACTCCAAAGAGTTTGCCTCCCCATATGAATGTTTGATCTTCTTTGCAAAGAAATTAACATCCCAGGCAGCCGGAATTCTAAAGGACGGGGAATGACACCGGTGTACATTGTAAGAAAGTAAAAATCAGGGTAATTTTAACAAGGAATTACCCTGATTTAGAGTGATCGGAAAACAATGAGATTACAAAGATTGAAGATAGTTACCGGATCCGGTGATATAAAACGAGTGTCTTGTATCTATAAACTATCGGACAATTGCCAATCCACTACAAAAGCACATTCCCGTTTAAATCGAATTCTACCGATGGATCTGGGAATTGAATGTTCATTTTTCCCCTTGATAATTTTCTTTTCAACTTCAAGTCTTTCGGAGCCCTTTTCTTCAAGGGTTGGAGAAAAGTTATTGGCAGTTTCTTCGTTAAAATACCAAAAGTTCTCTCTTACCATTCTTTCGTTTAATTGTTCTTTAATAGCCATAATGATTTCCCTTTTTTTCATTACATATTCCTTTTTCTCAATCTGGGTTTACCTTAAAAATGGAGAAATGTTTCTCTTTAAATGTTAATTTTTCAAAAAATAGGCAGGGATGCAAAATTGAATTTATGCTAAAAAGGTAGGTTGAGCCTTCAAGAGGATAATCTTTGGTTTTATCTATAACGGAATCATTATTATTGATATTGTCAATGTTGTGCGTTAATAGTTGTTTCGTAACTTTGGAAGGTGAAATTTTAAAAGTAAAAGGATGTTTAAAGCATTAAATCTTGACGATAATAACAAGAATAACCCCCATCAGGTTTTGGATGGTGAAAAGGTAAAATGCCTGATTATTGGCTCAGGGCCGGCAGGATATACCGCGGCGATCTATGCTGCGCGTGCCAATCTGAACCCCGTGATGTATGAAGGTCTGGAACCCGGCGGGCAGTTAACGACCACTACTGAGGTGGAAAATTTTCCAGGTTATCCATCCGGGGTTACCGGTCCGTTGATGATGGAAGAATTGAAAGTTCAGGCCCAGCGTTTTGGAACGGACGTTCGTTCGGGATATGCCACCAAAGTTGATTTATCAGGCCCTGTACACAAAATCTGGATTGATGAGAAAAAGTTGATCGAAGCGGAGGCTGTAATCATTGCAACGGGGGCAACAGCCAAATACCTGGGTATTGAAGATGAGAAAAAATACGCCGGAAGCGGTGTTTCAGCCTGTGCAACCTGTGACGGGTTTTTCTATCGCAAGAAAGATGTAGCCGTGGTTGGCGGGGGAGATACTGCCGTCGAAGAGGCTATTTATCTGTCTGGAATCGTCAACAAGGTTTATCTGATAGTTCGCCGACATGAACTCAGGGCTTCAAAAGTGATGCAGGACAGGGTCTTGAAAGTTAAGAATATTGAGATCCTGTGGGAACATCAAACCAAAGGATTGATTGGTGATCAAGTGGTGGAAGGAGCAGTACTTTTGAGTAAGAAAGGCTCAATGGAAGAAAAGGAGGTTACCATTAAGATTGACGGATTCTTTCTCGCCATTGGACATAAGCCCAACTCCGATTTTTTAAAGGATTTTCTTGAAACCGATGAAGTGGGATACATCAAAACTATTCCGGGAAGTTCAAAAACAAGGGTGCCGGGAGTTTTTGCCTGTGGTGATGTTCAGGACTCAATATACCGTCAGGCTGTTACTGCTGCTGGATCAGGTTGTATGGCTGCCATCGATGCAGAAAGGTACCTGTCTGAGATGCACGGGGAGTGAGAAGGGGAGAAAGAGAAGGGGAGAAAGGGAGAAAGGAGATGGGGAGAAAAGGAGATGGGGAGAAAAGGAGAAAGTGTTCAGTCTCAGTGTTCAGTAAGGCTGTACCTTTAATAGGCATGGACAACTTGAAACTTGGAACATGAAACTTTAAACTATACATATGAAACGAATTATCCATACACCCCATGCCCCTGCGGCAATAGGGCCATACAGCCAGGCTGTTGAAATGGGAGGGACGCTCTATGTTTCAGGGCAGATTCCCCTGGACCCCAAGACGATGAAATTGGTGGAAGGTGGCATTCAGGAACAAACGGAGCAGGTTTTTAAGAATATAGGGGCCATTTTGGTTGAAGCAGGCTACGATTTTAGTAACGTAGTGAAATCAACCTGTCTGCTGAGCGATATGGCCAATTTTAAAGCCATGAACGAGGTTTACGGAAGATATTATGCAGAAAATGCACCGGCACGTGCAGCTTATGCAGTCAAAGACCTTCCCCTGGGCGCTTTGATAGAAATTGAGACCATTGCAGTAAAATAAAAACCATTGTAAAGCATAAAATAGAAGAGGCTGTATAAAAAGTAAAATTTAAACACGAAAACGCCGTTAAAAAAAGAATTCACCACAGATAACACAGATTAACGCAGATTATAAAAATAAGAATAATCTGTGTCAATCTGTGT
>DMFR01000416.1:11584-21795 GCA_003450125.1 Prolixibacteraceae bacterium
GAATAATCTGTGTCAATCTGTGTTATCTGTGGTGAATTCTTTTTTTATGGTGTCTCTGTGTTTAAATTTTACTTTTTATACAGTTTCTTTGGCTTTTTGTGCTTTAAAGCTTTTTCATTTCCGCTTTAATCATCTCCTTCAATTCATTGAAATCTTTTTCAACAAATCCAATGGAGCTGAAGATGACTTTACCTTCAGCGGAAATCAAGAAGGTCCGGGGAATATATTGTTTGGCAAATTTGGAGTAAATTGTACGCTGTGGATCAGGATAAAAGGGCATGGTGAATTTATTGTCAGCTTTAAATTTGTTGACTTCCTTCCAGCTGTGTTCACGTCCAAAAATCAATAACTGGAACTTTGGATGGTCTTCGTATTTGTTATAAATATCTGATTGTATGTGAGGTAATTCTTGTCGGCAAGGTCCGCACCAGGTTGCAAAAAATGTTACCATGACCAGTTTGCCTTTCAGGTCAGCGATGTTTTGCCTGATTCCCGGACTTAATTCAAAGTCAAATGCTGGTGCGGGATCCAAAAGCTTTACCATGGTTGTGTCAGTCTGGGCAAAGCATTGAACAGATGAAAAAGCCAAAAAGAAAATGACGGATGTGATAAGCTTGGTTTTCATTGAATTAGATGTTGATGATTGATGGTTTAATTGAATATTCTGATCCTTTACAAGTTGAACTCTAAGGTACATAATTGTGTCGGAATTGTTAATGTTTTTAAAAGTTCTTTTTTATTGATTGAATAAATTTACTTTTATCGTTTGAAAACTCAAATTTAAAGAACATTTTTATACAGTTTGTGTTTCAATCAATAAATGAAGAAATTATTCACCCTATTATTAGCATCGTTCATTCTCTTATCGGGAATGCACTTCTCGGTAGCCAGACATTTTTGTGGTGATCGGATAGCTGATGTGAAAATTTCGTTTTCAGAAGTGAAGGCTTCATGTGGGATGGAGAACAACGAGAAAACTTGTACGGTACCTGGGGAACTTACCTCCAACTGTTGCAGGAATGACATTTCTGTTTTATCCATTGACAACTATTTCAATTCGACAACCCTGCAAATTAAAGAGGTCCATCAACCTGTTTCCCAATTATTTTTCCTGCCCCTGATTCAATCACTTTACTCACTTACACCTACTTTTCAAGCTTACACAGATGTCAGTCCACCTGACAGACTACTAGCCAGTGCTGTAAGCTTGCCCAAAATATGCGTTTTCCGTATTTGATGTTGATGTAATGCTTCAAATAGCAAATAGATTATTCAATCTATTTGGCTGGAGGTCAATTGTCATGAATCATGATACTTGCGTCCAGATACTTTAATTCATTTTCAATACATTAACATCAAATACAAAAACAATGAAAGCTGTAAAAATCATACTAGTTGCCTTTTTGGCAATCGCTTTGGGTTCAAGCTCCTATGCCCAGATGCACGACCATTCTAAGATGAACATGTCCACGCCAAAAGTAGATTCCAAAATGGAAATGGCAGAATCTAAAGTTGAAACCATTAAGGTTTGGGGCAATTGCGAAACGTGTAAAACTCGCATAGAAAAGGCTGCAAAAGTCAATGGTGTTTCTAAAGCAACTTGGGATGTAAAAACCAAAATGCTTTCGCTAGTTTATGATCCTTCAAAAACTAACAGCGATGATATTCAAAAGAAAATCACAGCAGTTGGCCATGACACTGATAAATTTAGAGCAGAAGACAAAGTGTATGCAAAATTACCCGGTTGCTGCCAGTACGATAGGAAAAAATAATCATTTCATTTATAATTCATATTATGAAAAAAGTAACAGTGCTAGTAGCATGTTTTATTGGAATTTCTTTTCTATTTTCATCCTGTCAAAAGGATGGAACAGCAACTGATTCCAACAACGTTCAGGTAAATTTTGATGCCGCCTATGTTGTAAATGGCGAAAGTAATTCGATCTCAGTTATTAACCTTAATACAAACAAAGTTGATAAAACAATTGACCTCCCCAATCTGCAAAGTAGTATGGGAATGGGAATGATGGGGTCAGGAACAGGTCAGATGTGGCCACATCATATTTCTTTGTCACCTGATAAAAGCAAATTAGCTGTCACTTTACCAGGTAGCGATTTCAATGGGGGATCTGGTATGATGCTTTCTTCATTTACAGCCGGAAGTATGATGGGTAATTTACCTGCCAATTTTAAAATACAGGGAAAAATCCTAATACTTGACGCTGTTTCCGGGGAAATTTTAAAGGAACTTAGTATCGAAGGAATAGCTTTTAATGCTGTCTTTTCTCCAGATGGCAAAGAATTGTGGACAGCCGTGATGATGCCTGAAGGTAAAATCTATGTTTTCGATGCTACAACATATGTACTTTTGAATACCATTACGGTAGGTCAAATGCCAGCCGAAGTCACTTTCTCCGATGATGGAAAAAAAGTTTTTGTAGCAAATGGGATGTCAAATAACGTTTCAGTTATTGATGCTGTTTCCAAACAGGTTCTTGAAAATACATCAGTTGGTAACTATCCTGTTGGAGCCTGGCCGGGCATGGATGGTATGATGTACGTCGAAAACGAAAAAGATCAAAGCATCAGCATTTTCAATCCCATGACCAACATGATGTCTACAACGGTTCAACTCGGTTTTATTCCAAGTATGGCTGTCCGGAATACAATGATGAACCAGATGTGGGTTTCAGATCCGAATGGAAGTAAAGTTCATGTCTGGACAAATACAGGCACTGGTTATGTTGAAGGAGGAACTGTAAACATAGGTAATGGTGCTTCGGCAATTGCTTTTAATAACAACGGTACTACCTGTTACATTACCAATCAAAATGATGGAACAGTCTCTGTAGTCGATGTCGCAACCCTAAAAGAAATGATGAAGATTTCTGTAGGTCAAAAACCCAATGGAATCGTTATCAGGTATAAATAAACTCGTGTAGTCAATAATTTACCGAGTTAAGTTAATTTGGACAAAAGTTTGTTATTACTATTTCAACACCCGTGTAATTGCTGGAATATTATAAATTCAAAGCATAGAATGAGTGTTTGAAATAGTAATAGGTTACTCTGTTTTTTATAGAAATTGAAAAAAGACATCAAATTCCATGTTTAACCGACTAGTCAAATACTTTTTAGAAAACCGGCTGATTACATTCCTGTTCCTGATTGTATTCGTCGTTTATGGCATTGTGACCATGCCATTCAATCTTCACACAGGCTTTTTGCCGCGTGATCCGGTTCCTGTAGATGCTATACCGGATATAGGGGACAACCAACAGATCGTGGCCACTGAATGGATGGGACGTTCGCCGAAAGACATACAGGATCAGGTAAGTTATCCGTTAACAACGGCTTTGCTTGGTATTCCGGGGGTTCAAACCATCAGAAGTACCTCCATGTTCGGGATGTCATTCATCTATATCATTTTTAAAGACAATGTTGAGTTTTACTGGAGCCGTTCACGCATCCTTGAAAAGCTGAACTCATTGCCATCAGGAACTTTACCTCAGGGAGTTCAGCCAACTCTTGGGCCCGATGCAACGGCACTGGGTCAAATCTATTGGTACACCCTTGAAGGGCGTAACCCAGTAACAGGTGCACCTACAGGTGGCTGGGATCCGCAAGAACTAAGAACCATCCAGGACTTCTATGTGAAATACGGCCTATCAACCGCAGAAGGTGTTTCTGAAGTGGCATCAGTGGGAGGATTTATCAAGGAATACCAGGTCGATTTAAATCCTGAAGCCCTTAAAGCCTTTGGTGTAACCACCATGGATGTAATGAACGCTGTGCGTAAAAGTAATCTGGATATTGGAGCAGAAACTATTGAACTGAACAATGTGGAATACATCATCCGTGGTTTGGGATATGTAAAGAACCTTGACGATCTTGAAAGTTCAGTGATTGCCGTTCGCAACAATGTCCCGGTAAGGATTAAGGATGTTGCCCACACTTCATTTGGTCCTGCAACTAGACGAGGCGGCCTTGACAAGGCAGGTTCTGAGGCTGTTGGGGCTGTTGTGGTTGCCCGTTACGGTTCCAATCCAATGGAAGTAATAAACAATGTGAAAGATAAAATTAAGGAAATTGAGGCAGGACTACCACAGAAAACCTTGCCTGACGGTACTGTTTCAAAGGTGACCATTGTTCCGTTTTATGACCGCACTGGTCTAATAAAAGAAACCATTGGTACACTCCAATCTGCACTTTCACATGAAATCCTGATCAGTATCATCGTGATCATTGTGCTTGTACTAAATTTAAGGGCCTCAATAATAGTGGCTGGACTGCTGCCCATCGGGGTACTGATGACTTTCATCTTAATGCGCTTATTCGGAGTAGAAGCCAATGTGGTGGCTTTATCAGGTATTGCCATTGCCATTGGTGTAATGGTGGATATTGGGATTGTGGATGTGGAAAACATACTTCGACATTTGGAAATGCCTGAAAATAAAGGTATCCGTGGAAAACAACTAATGACAGTCATCTATAATGCCACTACTGAGGTTCGCGATGCTGTGGTGACCTCGATTGCTACTACTATTGTCAGCTTCCTTCCTGTGTTTGCCATGCAAGCTGCTGAAGGAAAACTGTTTCATCCCCTGGCATTGACCAAAACCTTTGCCCTGCTATCGGCATTCATTCTTGGTATTGTGGTATTGCCGACCTTGGTGCATATATTCTTCAATATCCATATTGATACCAAAAAGATCCGCAAAGTTTGGAATGGCCTCCTTGTATTGGCTGGCATTTTAATCCTTATTCTCTGGCAATTCTGGCCTGCATTGGCCTTAATTGGAGTGGGTATGAACAATCTGCTTGATCATCGCTGGCCTGAAAACCGCAAGGAATATACCAATTATATCAACATTGCCATTACCGTACTGGTGGCTGTTTTCTTTTTGTCGGAAGAATGGCTGCCTTTGGGGGCGCATAACAACCTGGTAGTTAATTTCTTGTTTGTTGCAGGAATTGTTTCCGTGATTCTTGTCGCACTGATGTCTATGGTCCATTTTTACGAACCCATCATGCGCTGGGCCTTGCAAAACAAATTAAAGTTCCTGATGCTTCCGGCATTGACCCTTCTTTTTGGAATGATGGCCTGGTTGGGAACGGAAGGTATCTTTGGTTTTGCGGCCAAGGGATTGGAACAGTTGGGCTGGAACAGTTTCAGGCAAACATCTGTCTGGCAGTCAGGCACAAAAACATTCCCTGGAACGGGTAAAGAGTTTATGCCTTCGCTCAATGAAGGGTCTTTCTTGTTAATGCCTACCAGTATGCCCCATTCGAGCATTGAAAAGAACCTTGATTATGTAGAGACCCTTGACAAACGTCTTTCCGCCATTCCTGAGGTGGAAATTGCAGTAGGAAAATGGGGTAGGGTTAATTCCGCCCTTGATCCTGCGCCGGTACAAATGTTCGAGAATACGATCAATTACCGCCCTGAGTATATCTTGGATGACAACGGGCAAAGGATGCGCTTCAAAGTGGATCATGACGATAATTTCATTCTAAAAAGCGGCAGGAAATACAATCCAGAAAAGGAAACTTTCAGGGTTATTCCTTTGGATAGCCTGATTGCCGATTCCAATGGCGAGTACTTCAGACAATGGAGGCCCCAGATTAAAAGGCCCAATGATATCTGGAATGAAATTGTGAAAGTGACCAATATCCCTGGTCTGACTTCTGCACCGAAATTGCAGCCTATTGAAACCCGGTTGGTAATGCTCTCCACAGGGATGAGGGCTCCCATGGGACTGAAAGTATATGGTCCGAATCTTGAAGCCATTGAGGAGGCAGGCTTGCAATTTGAGAAGGCACTAAAAGAAGTTCCTTCGGTAAAAGCGAGCTCAGTCTTCTATGATAGGGCTGTTGGTGCTCCTTATCTGGAGATTAAACTAAACCGTGAAGCAATGGCCCGATATGGCATGAGTGTAAGCGATGTACAGGAAATTTTACAGGTAGCTGTAGGAGGTATGACCCTGACCAATTCAGTGGAAGGTAGGGAGCGTTTCCCTATGAGGGTTCGCTATGCCCGTGAATTGAGGGACAATCCTGAGGATCTCAAGCGCATCCTTATCCCCGCAATGAATGGGGTGCAAATTCCATTGGGAGAGATTGCTGACCTTGATTATACCCGTGGCGCACAGATGATCCGCAGCGAAAACACTTTCCTTGTTGGCTATGTAATTTTCGACAAACAAGAAGGCAAGGCTGAAGTGGATGTGGTGGAGGAAGCTGCTAAGATTCTGAAACAAAAAACAGAGTCAGGAGAACTGAAATTAGCCGCAGGTGTTTCCTATAAGTTCGCCGGAAATTACGAACAACAGATACGTGCTACCAAGCGACTGTCCGTTGTTATCCCGATAAGTCTTCTGCTGATATTGCTATTGTTGTACTTTCAGTTTAAAACAGTAACTGCCTCATTTATTCACTTTTCAGGTGTATTTGTTGCCTTTGCAGGTGGGTTTATCATGTTGTGGCTCTATGGGCAGGGTTGGTTTATGAATTTCGATATTGCCGGAATTAATCTCCGAGACATGTTCCAGATGCACACCATCAACCTAAGTGTGGCTGTTTGGGTTGGTTTTATTGCCCTTTTTGGTATTGCCACCAATGATGGTGTTATAATGGGAACCTATATACACCAGGTATTTGAACAGCGGCATCCGTCTACGGTTCATGAAGTACGTGAGGCTGTGGTGTCTGCCGGTATAAAACGTGTGCGCCCTGCAATGATGACTACAGCTGTTGCGGTGATCGCACTTCTTCCTGTACTGACCTCCTCCGGTAAAGGAGCCGATATCATGATTCCTATGGCAATACCCATGTTTGGGGGTATGGTCATCCAGGTAATGACCGTTTTTGTCGTCCCCATGTTTCAGTCAATCTGGAGGGAAAGGGCCGTAACACGACAGATAGAAGTTCAACCTTTTAATAATCAGGAGTCCCATGAAATTAACTAATAAACTACTGTTCCTATTTTTAGCAAGTATCAGTTGTGCATTTGCCTATGGCCAACAGGCCGATTCTCTGACTTATTATCTGGGTTTGGCTGCCAAAAACAACCCAACGGTTCTGCAGAGATTCACTGAATACCAGGCTGCTTTGCAAAAAGTACCTCAGGTAGGCAGTTTATCCGATCCTGAGTTAAATGTTGGCGTATTTCTAAGCCCGATGGAATTGGTGGCCGGTAATCAGGTGGCAGATATTCGCCTGATGCAGATGTTTCCCTGGTTTGGTGTGCTTAAAAATGCAAAAGATGAGATGAGTCTGATGGCCAAAGCCAGGTATGAATCCTTCCGGGATGCCAAACTGCAGGTGTTTTTTGATCTTCAACAAACATGGAATGAACTATACAAGGTTCATCAGGCCATCCAAAGTTCTGAAAAGAACCTCGAAATCCTACACGCCCTTGAACGGCTCTCATTGGTGCGATTTAAGGCAGCTTCTTCAATAGGTGGTAATAGTTCCTCTTCAGGCGGAGCAATGCCCTCTGGAGCCTTGCAGGCTCCCTCTGCGGGTACTTCTGGAATGCGAACAATGGGTGGAACTTCATCGCTCAATCCTGGAACAACTTCCAATCAGGCACCTTCATCTATGCAGGGCTCCTCAGGGGGGGGCGGTTTAGCTGATGTATACCGAATTCAAATAGAGATCGGCGAACTGGAAAATAACATTGCCTTGTTGAACAATCAGCTGAATAGTATCTCTGTCAGGTTCAATAGTTTCTTAAACAGGCCGGTGAAGACGCTCGTCGCATTGCCTGATACGCTGGTGGCGGCAATTTTATACATCCCAATAGAAGCAGTCAGTGACAGTATGCTTATCAACAATCCAATGCTTGGAATGCTTAACTTTGAGAAGCAATCAATCGAAGCCCGCAAGCAGATGGTCACCCGTATGGGCTATCCAATGGTGGGTCTGGGTGTGAATTACTCCCTGATCAATAAAAACCCCATGTCCACTTCTGAAATGAACGGCAGTGACATGATCATGCCCATGGTAACGGTTACCTTGCCCATTTACCGCAAGAAATACAAGGCCATGCAAGCTGAAGCCGAACTGATGAAAACAGCTGCTTCACAGGGTATTCAGGCAACTTCCAATGCCTTGCAGACAGACTATTCTGAAGCTGTGCAGAATTACCAGGATGCCCAGAGAAGGATTGCACTTTATAAACGGCAAAATCAACTGGCCAACCAATCACTGAGCATCCAGATGAAAAGCTTTTCATCTTCAGGGACAGGGTTAACGGATTTACTTCGTATCAGGCAGCAAACCCTTGATTACGAATTGAAACAGGTAGATGCAGTTGCCGATTTCAATACCGCTGTTGCTAAATTAAACCGTTTAATGGCGGTATCACAAATTCAATAAATCAACTAGTTATGAAAAATATATTCTCGAATCAATCTACCCGTTACACTCTCTTTGTTGTAGTGGGGCTTTTGTTGGGCTGGCTGTTTTTCCATTCTTCTTCAAAGGTGAAAGTGGTCCAAAATCAATCTTCAGAAGAAAAGAAATCTGAAGTTTGGACCTGTTCCATGCATCCGCAAATACGGATGGATAAGCCTGGTAAATGCCCCATCTGTGGCATGGACTTGATTCTGCTCGGTTCAAACAGCTCTGCGGGTTCTGATCCTATGGCCATCCATCTGACCAAGGAAGCAGCGCAATTGGCCAATGTCTTAACTTCAATGGTTTCTAGCCAGAAGCCAGTCAAAGATGTACGTTTGTATGGTAAAGTGCAGGCAGATGAACGTCTGTTACAAAGTCAGGTCACGTATATTTCGGGACGAATTGAAAAGCTGATGATCAACTTTACAGGTGAAACTGTGCACAAAGGCCAGACCTTAGCCATTATCTATTCTCCTGAACTGCTTACTGCCCAGCAGGAATTGATCGAAGCGGCCAAAACAAAGCAGTCTCAACCAGAGATCTATGTTGCGTCCAAAGAAAAGCTCAGGCAATGGAAATTGTCCGAAGCTCAAATTTCCTCCATCGAGAATTCTGGAAAGGTACAAGCAAATATGGAAATCACCTCTTCCGCCAATGGTATCGTTACGGCAAGACGTGTCAACAATGGGGACTATGTCAGTCAGGGTTCAGTCTTGTACGAAGTCTACGATCTTTCACGCGTGTGGGTACTCTTCGATGCCTACGAAAGCGACCTGGCTTTTCTGAAAATAGGTGATAATCTGGAATTTACCCTTCAGGCAATGCCTGGTTCTGCCTATTCAGGAAAAATCATGTTTATTGACCCTGTAATTGACCCTGTTAACCGTGTAGCCAAGGTAAGGGTTGAAATCAACAATCGGGACGGAAAGCTAAAGCCCGAGATGTTTGCCACAGGAATGGTGAAAGCCAATTTGGATGCGTATAAGGACAAGCTTGTAATTCCCCGTTCTGCAGTTTTATGGACAGGCAAACGCTCCATCGTGTATGTGAAACAGCCCGGTGACGAACCTGTCTTCAGGATAAGGGAAATAGGATTGGGTCCTGTCCTTGGAAATAGCTATGTGGTTACTGATGGCTTAGAAGAAGGAGAGGAGATTGTCACCGAAGGAGCTTTTAGTGTAGATGCAGCTGCCCAATTGGAAGGAAAACCCAGTATGATGAATCAGGAAGGTGGTAAAAAAGCATCATCAATGCCGGGAATGGTAATGCCGGGCGATGCCAAATCGGAGGACAATAAGAGTATGACTGCAAACGCAAAACCTGTGGATGGTAATGACATGTCAGGAATGGATATGGGAACTGGTTCAGGAACAGCCAAAATAAAACAGCAGATGATTAAAGTTTCAGGTAATTGCGAACAGTGTAAGGATAGAATTGAAACTGCTGCCAAATCGACCGCGGGCGTTACTTCTGCAGAATGGAACGCTGAAACCAACATGCTAACGGTTGAGTTTGATGGAACCAAAACCAATTCAGATGCCATTCAGAAGACAATCGCCAAAGTTGGGCATGACACTGAAAAATACAAAGCTTCAGATGCTGTTTATAAAGTGCTTCCGGAGTGTTGTTTGTACAGGAAATAATAGGTCCTCTTCATTTGATAAATAAACGTCATCAGATGAAAGTGTATAAAGTAATGTAAAACAACAAGATTCCTTAACGATAGCCTAGAGTTGAGTTAATGACTGGAATCAAAGATGTAAAGATATTAGGGCCTAAATGATTAAATATGAAAGCTATCTAATTGC
>DMFR01000416.1:21879-24410 GCA_003450125.1 Prolixibacteraceae bacterium
TATGAAAGCTATCTAATTGAATGATATGAAAATATGTGAATTGTGTAAATTTTATTCGCAAATGTGTAACACTTTCGAGTCTCAATCTGCACAATTTCGTTAATTGAAAATTTATTCACATTTAATTGTTTATATCATGAAAACATTACAAAAAATCACTCTGTTTATTGCTCTAATAGCTCTTTTCACATCGTGTCAATCAAGTACAGATGTAAATAAAATTCTTTCAAATCAGGATACTAAAAAGGCAATCATTGAAACAATTGCAAACGATTCCATATTGTCAAAAGAAATGATGGAGTCCATGATGAATAGTGAAAAGGGTAAAATGATGATGAAGGGAAATGAAAAAATGTCCATGTTGATGATGGAAGACCATGGAACCATGATGAAAATGATGAAAGAGAACCCAGCTATGATGCAAAGTATGATGAGCAATATGATGGAAACATGTAAAAATGATACCGCTATGATGTCCTCAATGTGCAAAAGCATGATGGAAAATCCTGAAATGATGGAAATGATGCATAAGAATATGGGCGGAAAGATGGGAATGAAGGACATGAAAGGCATGAAGGGTATGAATAAAATGGAAGGAATGGATCATAAAATGAAATAGGAATTTAATAACTCATATTATGATGGACGGAATGAATAATAGTTGGGGAATGGGATATGGATATGGTTGGATTATTGGTCTTATTGTACTTGTCGTTTTTATTTGGCTACTAGTTAAAGTTGTAAATAAAAACAAAAAATAATATTTGACCAATCAATAGTGTGCCACTGGATGTTTTGAAAGCAAAATATACAGTTAGTGAATCAGTAATGAAGAATAAGATAAAATATCTATTTCTAATTATTGCAGGTGATTAACTTGTATAATATCAACTTCTTACACAAAATAAAATTTTAATTTGCTAGTATTAATTAATTACAATTAGATGATGAAAAAGTTAATTTCATTTCATTTTAGAATAATTGCTCTTGGCCTTATTCTGTTTTCAATTGGTTCTTGCAAGAAAGATGATGCAGTAACGAAAACAGATCTCATAACCGGAAAAACTTGGCTTATTGCTTCAGTAAATATGGCAGGTATGGACTTAACAGCTAGTGAAATATTAGCTGATGAAGGAACCGAATTTCAAATGGTCTTAAAAGTAGACGGAACAGTCTCCTATACTGATAATATGGGATTAAATCCTATGCAGGGGAAGTGGCAGTTTCAAGAGAATGAAACGCAATTCAAAATATTCGGAATTGATGGAACAAATTCTGATGTAAATACAATTACAACACTCAATTCTACTGACCTGGAGTTTTGGCACATGGATGGTACTGACAAAATGATCATGCATTACCAAATAAAATAAACGGTATAAAACTGGTAGATTAAGTCAATGTCTGATTGACTCATCCGATGACTCGAAGTCATCGGATCAGTTCTTCTCAAAGCAATGAACCTGTCTTTTTCCATAGCTATTAAGTACCCCTTAAGTTATTGTTTTGTGTGTACATTATGTGTAGGTTGTGTGTACATTCTGTGTACATTCTGTGTTGCTGAACACACAAGGTACACACAAGGTACACACAAGGTACACACAANNACTGACAAAATGATCATGCATTATAAAATAAAATAAAGCGTATAAAACTGCTGGATTATATTTCCTGTGCTAACTCTCATCCGATGACTCAAGTCATCGGATGAGTAGTATTTCCAATTCTCTGCAGCCCAGTTTTTAACGAAAATAGGAATATTTAACCTTGTACATTCTCCATCGTAATTTGAAAAGATAAAATAGATATAAATTTTATCCTGAATTGTGTAACATATTAAGCCACGGTATTCGTAAAATTAGGCAGTTTATACTGATTATTAACTAATTCAAGAAAGGGTTTAAGCTATGTTGATCAAAGCAAAATCAATCAGGAATTACAAAATAATGGCCAATGACGGTGAGATTGGAAAAGTGGATGAATTCTTCTTCGATGATCAATACTGGACGGTTCGTTATCTGGTGGTAGATACCGGCAAGTGGCTTTCCCACTACCAGGTATTGATTTCCCCCTATGCCGTTTTGTCTGTAAATGAGGATGCAGAACTAATCAATATTAATTTAAGTAAACAGCAAGTCCAGGAAAGTCCCGGCTGGGATAGTGATATGCCTGTTTCCAGACAATATGAAACTAACTATTTTAAATACTATGGGTATCCCGTTTATTGGGCCGGGTCAATGATGTGGGGACCATACCCCTTTATTTCGCGAAACAGGAATGATTGGAATGCAACAGTTGAAAATGAACACCATTGGAATCCGCATTTGTACAGTACCAAAGATGTAACGGGCCATTCCATCCAGGCCACAGATGGTGAAATAGGTCATGTAACTGATTTTATCATTGATGATAGTACATGGGCTATCCGGTACCTGGTCGTTGATACCATGAATTGGTGGCCGGGCAAAAAAGTATTGGTTTCTATTCAATGGATTGACCGTGTCAGCTGGAATGAGCTGAAGGTATATGTC
>DMFR01000416.1:24563-24994 GCA_003450125.1 Prolixibacteraceae bacterium
CCTGAAGGTATATGTCAGTCTCTCCCGTGAACAAATCAAACTGGCCCCTGAATATACCGATAAAATCTTGCTTGACAGGGATTATGAAACCAGGTTGCATCAATATTACGATCGTGAAGGGTATTGGACGGAAGAACCGGCAGAAAGAGATCATTCTTTCTAAGATAAGTAATGGTTAATGGATTACTCCTATTTTTCAATGGTCATATTGAACGTTGAGGAAATGATTGTTATGTAACAGCTAAAATGGCACTTCTAGCTTCTGGCTATCTGCTGCCAGCGAATAGCAACTGGCTTTTTGCTAGTAACCAGTAGCTAGTAGTCAGTAGCAAAACCCGTCGCATTAGCTGTTACACGATAGATTATTGTAAATTTTACCCAAAAGGAGAAACATTTTTGTGTTTTATCGTACAAAGTAAAATATATCTTAT
>DMFR01000275.1:0-4625 GCA_003450125.1 Prolixibacteraceae bacterium
CGTCTTTTGCACTTGATCCCAAATAGTTGCGGTTTCTTTTTGGATGTACCCAATGTATTAAAACATCCTTAAAACATAAAAAGTCATCCAAATTATTGGATGACTTTAATGATGTGGGCGATGACGGATTCGAACCGCCGACCCTCTGGGTGTAAACCAGATGCTCTGAACCAGCTGAGCTAATCGCCCGATTTTTGTGTTTCTGTGAACGCGCTTTGTTTTTTAAAGCGTTGCAAAGATAGAGGCATTTTTTAATTCTGCAAACAAAATAATCAAATAATCTCATAAAATTTCAGCCACTACAAAAGTACTCCCACCGACAAACACAAGGTCGTTTGTCCCTGCATTTGCAAGGGCTTCAGAAAGTGCCTGACGAACAGAGGAGTAGGAATTTCCCTTCAATGCAAACCGGGCTGCTTTGGCTGCAAGCTCTTCGGGTTCGGTGGCTCTTGGAATATTTGCTTTGGTAAAATAATAGGTCGCATGGGTCGGTAAAAGGGATAAAACCTCCTTCTGATCCTTGTCGTTGACCATCCCAATGACCATGTGCAGCTTCTCCCAAGCGGTTTGATTGATTTGTTCGACCACCAATTGGATCCCTGCCGGATTGTGTCCCGTATCGCAAATAGTCAATGGATTGTGTCCAATGATTTGCCAACGACCCATCAAGTTGGTATTGTAGATCGTATTTGCCAAGCCCTTTCTAATGATGTCTTCCGTTAAATTCCATCCTTTTTCATTCAAAATAGTTATGGTTTTTAATACTGTCGGTACATTTAACCGTTGATAGATGCCCAGCAAGTCGATCCTCAGATCCGAATAAACAACCCCCTCCTGGCTTCTGATATTCAGGCTTTGCTTTCCATCGGGGGTCAGCATTCCGTAGGTCGCTTCATAAAATTGATCGGCAAATACGATTGGAGATCCTGCCTTTCCTGCCATTTGTTCAAAAACAGGTTTCGTTTCAATATTCGATTCCCCGATGACAACTGGAAATCCTGGTTTGATGATTCCTCCCTTTTCTGCAGCAATTTTGGGTAGAGTATTACCCAGCAAGGCCATATGGTCGAAACTGATATTGGTAATGACCGATACTTCAGGAGTAATGATATTGGTGGAATCCAGGCGGCCACCCAAACCCACTTCAATTACCGCCACTTCAACCTGCTGGCTGCGGAAGTAATCAAAGGCCATGGAAACCGTCAATTCAAAGAAGGATGGTTCCATTTGCTGCTTCTCATTTTTGGCAAGAAAGGATTCCGTAAATTGAACTACTGCTTCTTCAGGGATCATTTCCCCGTTTACCCGAATGCGTTCCCTGAAATCCTTCAAATGAGGGGAAGTGTACAGGCCTGTTTTATAACCGGCTTCCTGCAAAACAGAGGCCAACATATGCGAAACGGAGCCTTTCCCATTCGTGCCTGCCACATGGATACTCTTAAAGGACCGATGTGGAAAATGATACATTTCATCCAGCCGGATAGTATTGTCAAGGTTGTCTTTGTAGGCCGCTGCCCCAATGCGGTGGAACATTGGCAATTGGCTGTATAAATAATCAATTACTTCCTGGTACGTTTTCATCCCTTCAATCTTATGAACAAATAATTCGGCAAAGTTGACAATTAAAGGACGATCTATCATCGATTGCTCCTTCTTTTTTTCTAATTTTATGGAAACCTTAAAGGAAAGAGGATGGCTGCTAAAAAACAAACCAAAATTTTTGTACTCGACACCAATGTGATTCTTCACGACCATACATGCATCTATCAGTTTCAGGAAAATGACATCGTGATTCCCATAACAGTTTTGGAAGAGCTGGACAAGTTTAAACGCGGCAATGACCCGATTAACTTTCAAGCTCGTGAGTTTGTACGTGAACTGGATGAATTGATCGGTGACCATCTTTTAAACGGGGGTATCCAACTGGGTGCTGATAAGGGTAACCTGAGCGTTGAAACAGGGAAGCCCTTTCCGGAAGAACTCAAGCAATCGTTTCGGGAAGATATTCCGGATCACCGCATTCTGGCCATTGCCATGTATATTGCCCAGAAATCTCCCTCAAGACATTGCATCCTGGTGACCAAGGATATTAATTTACGCATTAAGGCCAAATCGTTAAAGTTACTCGCAGAAGACTATTACAACGACAAGGTTAAAGACATTCAGGAATTGAATAAATGTGTGACAGAATTTGAAAACTTCGATGATGTATTGATTGATAGGTTATACAAGGATAATACCATTCCGGTAGAATTAATGGGCTTTGACAGAACGCCTGATATCAATGAGTATTTTATTATGAAATCAGCCAAGGCTTCTGTTTTAGGTCGTTACGATGGTGGTCTGAAGAAGATAGTCCGGGTAGAAAAGAAAACAGCCTACGGAATCAAGCCCCGTAATGCAGAACAGACCTTCAGTCTGGATGCCCTCTTTAATCCTGAAATCAAATTGGTTGCCCTAACCGGTAAAGCAGGAACCGGTAAGACCCTGTTGGCATTGGCTGCAGCCCTTGAACAGTATAAAAGCTTTGGCCAGATTATGCTGGCCCGTCCCATTGTGGCCTTGAGTAACCGTGATCTGGGATTTCTGCCCGGTGATGCCCAGGAAAAGATCAGTCCTTATATGCAGCCTCTTTTCGATAACCTTGCAGTTATCAAGCATGGTTACAATGCTCGTAGTATGGAATACCAGAAAATTGAAGAACTACTAAAAGACGAAAAGCTGATTATCACACCCTTGGCTTATATTAGGGGCAGAAGCCTGTCTAATTCGTATTTTATTATCGACGAAGCGCAAAACCTCACTCCACACGAAATTAAAACCATCATTACCCGTGCTGGCGAAGGAACCAAACTCGTTTTTACTGGTGACTTGCAACAAATCGACTCGCCATACCTCGATATGACTTCAAATGGACTGGCCTACATGACCGAGAAAATGAAAAACCATGAGATTTTTGCCCATGTCAACCTCGTCAAAGGCGAACGCAGCTATCTGGCTGAACTGGCAAGCGATCTCTTATAAGTTCTATAGCCACTAAGACAAAGGAATTCACTACAGATTACACAGATGTACACAAATTATACTTATTTTTAATCTGTGTTAATTTGTGTAATCTGTGGTGAATTCCTTTGTATTCGTGTCTTTGTGGTTAATTATTGGTATTATTGGTAATAACTGTCGCGCAGGGACAGTTTCCTTAGTTGAGGTACTGTCTTTGTCGCAACGCCTACCACTACCAAAGTCATGATCCCTCCAAAGATAACCGAGGGGATCAATCCCATTGCACTGGCCGTGGCTCCCGATTCGAAAGCCCCCAATTCGTTGGACGATCCTATAAATATGCTGTTCACTGCTGCAACCCTTCCTTTCATTTCATTGGAAGTGAAAAGTTGTAGGATACTGCCCCTAACCACTACACTTACACAGTCAAAGATTCCGCTTAACAACAGACAGGCTCCCGAAAGATAAAAGTTCTTCGAGAGGGCAAACACAATCATGCATACCCCAAACCCCGCTACACTCCAAAGCATCTTAATCCCTGAACCGTTTACCGGTGGCCGAAAGGTCAATATTACAGACATTATTATGGCTCCTGCAGCAGGGCAGGCGCGCAGTAATCCAAGGCCCTCAGGTCCCACTTTTAAAATGTCTGAGGCAAAAACAGGTAACATGGCTACAGCTCCTCCAAACAATACGGCAAACATATCAAGGGCAAAGGCTCCCAAAAGCACCTGATTGTGGAAAACATACCGCACACCTTCGCCAATACGGGCAAAAATGCTATCCTCTGACTGGTAATCAACCACCACCTTGCCGGGACTTTTAATAAAAAATACCAGCAAGATAGAAATCAGAAAGAACAGGAATACAAGGATATAGGCAGGGAGTAAGCCGAAGAAGCCGTATGTTAACCCTCCCAGTGCAGGCCCTGTGACAGCGGCTACCTGCCAGGCAGTGCTTCCCCATGTTGAAGCTCCTGTGATCAATTCCCGCGGAACAAGCTGCCCAAGCAATGCCGTATGTGCAGGCATCAGTATGCCCCGAACCAATCCAACCAGGAAAACGGTGATAAAGATAGGGGCTGTACCTGCCAGGAACCCTGAATTTAAACCGGGAATTGCAGTTGTCATTAATAAGATTGATCCAATGAGCAACAAGAATGTGGTCCGGAAGATAATTCTGCGCCGATCCCAGATATCCACATAATGACCCGCGATCAGGGCAATGCTGATCTGCGGAATCACTTCTGTAAGGCCAATCATGCCTAGAGAAAGCATGCTCTTGGTGATGCTATACAATTGCCAGCCCACGATGACCGATTGCATCAGTATGGCACAGGTAATACAAAAGCGGTAAGCCAGGAACAACCTGAAATTGCGGTTGTGCATCACGGTGAAAGCCTCGTTCGTAAAGTATTTCTTCATGGATTAATTTTTCACAAAGGCCAAATGAATTTAGAATGCCAAAATTAATAAAGGACTAACACCCACGCACCAAAGTTCCTGACCACATCATTAAAAACATGATTTGGTAATAATTCCAATTGTATATTTGATCACCTTTATTCTCTTGATTGGCTCGCATTTGAGTAGGGTTTGGTTGTATGTTTCTGTAAGCTTTCT
>DMFR01000275.1:4841-9693 GCA_003450125.1 Prolixibacteraceae bacterium
TATCTGTAATGTATCTGTATTGTTTATTACAGATACATTACAGAAAGCTTACAGAAAGCTTACAGAAACATACAACCAAACCCTACTCAAACCCCTTCCGAAACAGAGTTATGGGATAAATTAAGGATGTTTGGAAATATGGAAAGTGAAACCAGAGTGGGGGTGAAACCACAAAGCCGGAAAGAACAGACGCTGAAGAATTATTTTCGTACTTTTGCCCCATCAAACATGGAATGAATAAAAGGTTACTGAATGGATTACTTTGGCAAAAAGGCGGCATTTTACACGCTGGGGTGCAAGCTCAATTTCTCAGAAACATCAAGTATAGCAAGACGCTTTGAAGATGTAGGATTTGAACGGATCGACTTTTCCGAGAAGGCCGATGTGGTGGTCATCAACTCCTGTTCGGTGACCGCGGAAGGGGATAAAAAGACCCGCAACATTATCCGGCAGGCAATACGCCGAAACCCTGATTCGATGATTATCGTGACAGGCTGCTATGCCCAACTTCAGCCGGAAGTCATTCAGAAGATACAAGGGGTTGACCTCATTGTTGGCTCTAATGAAAAGCTGAACATTACTGAATACCTGGGTAGTCTTCTGAAAAAAGAACAGACTGAAGTTCATATTCACCAACCCAAACAGATCAAGACCTATTTTCATGCCTATTCGTTTGGAGACCGGACGCGCAGTTTCCTTAAAGTGCAGGATGGATGCGACTATTATTGCACCTATTGTACCATCCCCTTTGCAAGGGGAGGAAGCAGGAACGACAGTATTGCCAATACCGTTGCAGAAGCCCGGGAGATTGTGGCAAAGGGAACCCTTGAAATCATCCTCACGGGCGTTAATATTGGCGACTTCGGTAAATCGACAGGGGAAAAATTTATTGATCTGCTGAAAGGACTGGACCAGATTGAAGAGCTTCAGCGCATCCGTATCTCTTCGGTTGAACCCAATCTGCTGACTGATGAGATCATTGAATTTGTGGCTCAGTCAAAACGTATCATGCCTCATTTCCATTTGCCCCTGCAATCAGGTTCGAATGATGTGCTGGCATTGATGAAACGTAAATACAAACGGGAGGTGTTTGAAAGCCGGGTCGCAAAAATCAGAAAGGAAGTGCCACATGCTTTTATCGGCGTGGATGTGATTGCAGGAACCAATGGCGAGACGGAGGAATTCTTCCGCGAAGGCTATCGATTTATTGCCGATCTGGATGTTACCCAATTACATGCATTCCCTTACTCAGAACGTCCGGGAACAAAAGCCCTGGAGATAAAGCCGGTTATCCCCGTTGAGGAACGCAAACATAGAACTCAACGATTGATTGCCCTTTCAGATCGGAAAACGGAATACTTTTACCAACAGAACCTTGGAACGATACATCAGGTACTTTTTGAGGAACAAAGAGATAAAAAGACCCTGACCGGATTTACAGACAATTATGTGAAGGTTGAAATTGGATACTGTGAAGGACTTGAAAATCATATTGTCGTCGTAAGGCTAGAAACTATATTACCCAATGGAAATGTTGGGGGAAAGCTAGTGGAGGCATAGGGCGTGGAGCAAGGGGCAGGGAGCATGGAGAACGGAGACCGGAGAAGGGGAGAATTGAGATAATGAGAAAAATAAGGAATATCGAATATCAAATAAGGGATAAGAAAGTATAAAAAACCGATACCCTGGTTTGGAACCTGGAACTTTAAACTTTAAACACAAAACAACTTTAAACTGAATAAAAAATATGAACCTGGAAATACTTTGCTCACAAGTTCAATGGCTGGCCCGGGAAGTGGGACGCTTTATTTATGATGAAAGACTGAAATTCACTCCCGAAGATATCATCCTGAAAGGGAAGTCTGACATGGTAACTTATGTAGATAAAACTTCGGAAGTACGCATTGTTGCCGCCTTGCGTGAAATGTTGCCCGGTTCTGGATTTATTGCAGAAGAAGGAACGGCTACTTCGAATGGTGAAAAGTACCGTTGGGTGATCGATCCGCTGGATGGGACAACCAATTATATTCACGGTATTTCACCCTTTGCAGTGAGCATTGCCCTGATGGAAGAGGAGGAGATTGTCATGGGGGTGATCTATGAAATCAGCCTGGACGAGATGTTTTACGCCTGGAAAGGAAGCAGCGCATATATGAATGGACATGAGATTCATGTTTCGAAGGCAGCCACCACTGCTGATGCACTCATTGCTACCGGGTTCCCATATTATAATTTCACCAAGCTGGATCAATACATGGTTACGATGAATTATTTTATGCGTAACTCCCATGGATTGCGTCGTTTGGGTTCAGCAGCTGCAGACATGGCCTATGTGGCTGCAGGAAGGTTTGAAGCATTCTATGAACATGCCTTGCATCCATGGGATGTAGCTGCAGGGATCATCATTTTAAAACAGGCAGGCGGTAAGGTTTGTGACTTCAACGGGGGAGAGAACTATCTTTTTGGTGAACAGATGATTGCCTGTAATGACAATTATTTTGAGGAGTTTTACAGGATCGTTCATCAGCACCTGGCATAGAGGACAAGTTTAAAGTTTAAAGTTGCGTGCCGATTTGGGTGTAACTTCAAGGTTTAAAGTTAAAGTATGAATAGCCTTCGATCGGCACGTAACTTTGAACATTAAACTTTAAACTATTATTTTGCTGCAGATTATTGTTCGAGCCAATATTCGTAGTAACTTGCATCCAACTAACATTCAGTAAAATGATCGAAAACGAAATTGCCCTCATTGCCAGGCAGCTTGAAAGCCTGACAGTAAAGAACTTTGATCTGGAAGCGTGGAAAAGCCATACCATTATCTTCCTTGAACGGATCTTCGGGAAGGAAAGCAGTAAGGTAAGGATGATCAAAGAGTTGAAATACGATTATTCGAGTTGGAGTTTGAGGGACGCTGCCGGAACAGGTAAGGATGCTGATCCTGTAATTATGAAGGCTCGTGAAATACTGGAGGCCACCAAACTGGAACTGGAACATTTAGGTATTCCCAAACAGGAAGATGAGAACCTGAAGATATGGTCCCTGTTGGAAGAGGAAATGACAGGCAAACAAATCCGCGAGATCAAGGAGGTTTTGCAATCAGCCGACAAGGAGAAGATGGAAAAGATTGCCAATATATTGTATAACCTTGAAAAGGAAAGTATGGCTGTCGTATTGGCCAAGCTATTGCTTCCATAAATGGAGCAAGGAACCTCAAAACGGAAACAAATTAACGAACAACCATTCAGCCATTCAACCATTCAACCATTTAACCATTCAACCATTCAACCATTTAACCATTCAACCATTCAACCATTTAACCATTAACCATTCAACCATTCAATCATTTAACCAATCAACCAGAGATTCAATATTTGCATGATTAATCCCAAAATCGCCATTGTTATCCTGAATTGGAACGGAGCCAAACTGATGCAACAGTTTCTGCCTTCCGTCATTGAATTCAGCAGGGGAGATTCAACAGAAATCATTGTTGCAGACAATGGATCAACTGATGAATCCCTAGCCCTATTAAAAGATAAGTTTCCACAGGTTACAATTTTAGACCTGGAACAGAACTTTGGTTTTGCAAGGGGATACAATGAAGCCTTGAAGCAGATCGAAGCCGATTACTATGTCATTCTCAATTCAGATGTGGAAGTTACTGCTGGCTGGCTAGAGTCACCGATACGGTTAATGGAAGGGGATGAAAACATAGCAGCCGTTCAACCCAAGATACTCAGTTATTACCAAAGAACCCATTTTGAATATGCAGGAGCGGCTGGCGGATTTATAGACAAATATGGATATCCCTTTTGCCGTGGACGTATCTTTGATGAAGTGGAAGAAGATCAGGGTCAATATGACACGGTTACAGATGTTTTCTGGGCAACGGGAGCCTGTATTTTTGTCCGAAATAGGGTATTCCATGAAGTAGAAGGTTTTGATGCCGACTTCTGGGCCCACATGGAAGAGATTGATCTGTGCTGGCGTCTTAAAAACAGGGGTTACCGAATTGTTTATACGCCTGAGAGTTCAGTCTATCATGTTGGAGGAGGTACACTTGAGTATAACAATCCGCGAAAGCTTTATTTGAACTTCAGAAATAACCTTTGGTTGCTTTATAAAAACTTACCCGGAGGACAACTGTTTTCTATTCTTATTGTTAGAATGATTCTGGATGGCATAGCGGCCACCAAGTTGATGGGAGAATTCAATTTTAATGGGATTAAGAGTGTGTTGAAGGCTCATTGGCATTTTTATCAATCACTGCCCGCTTTAAAGGGCAAACGAAAGTTAGTTGAGCGGGATAAACAATTTATAAAACCAGAAGGAATGCTTTCAAAGAGTATTGTATTTCAGTATTATATCAGAAAGAAAAAACGGTTTAGCGAGATTGAATTCTAAACGACTAGTTACTAGTTACTAGTTATTGGTTACTGGCTACTGGCTAGCAGCTAGAAATATAAACTTTATATGCATTGTTATGGGAATGTTTGATGACCTATTTGAATCGGGATATGGCGAGCTGCAAGTGGAAGGGGTAGATTATACCATGACCAAGGAAGGATACAGGGTAATGACAGAATTCTACCTGGTAAAACGGGGTTATTGTTGTTCAAATGGCTGTAAGAATTGTCCCTATTCGCCAAAAGCGGTGAAAGGAAACCGCAGGCTCCGGGCAGACGTAGAAAATAAATACAAACTATAAATAGAGACTATGCATCCCAAAGAAATCAGAATCGTATTTATGGGAACTCCCGACTTTGCGGTCGAGAGTTTGAAAGCTTTGGTAGAAAATGGATACAAAGTTGTTGGGGTAATTACTGCTCCTGACAAGCCTGCAGGACGGGGA
>DMFR01000275.1:9718-10229 GCA_003450125.1 Prolixibacteraceae bacterium
GTCAATTGACAGAATCGGCTGTTAAAAAGTATGCTGTTGAAAAGGGATTGGTTGTACTTCAACCCGAAAGGCTGAAGAACCCAGAGTTCCTGGCTGAACTGGAAGCCCTGAAAGCAGATCTTCAGATTGTAGTAGCTTTTAGGATGTTACCTGAGGTAGTTTGGAACAGGCTGCCAATGGGGACTTTTAATCTACATGCCTCACTTCTTCCGCAATATAGGGGAGCAGCCCCTCTTAACTGGGCAATTATAAACGGTGAAAAGGAGACAGGAGTAACTACCTTCCTTTTGGATCAGGAAATAGATACCGGACGAATTATCTACCAGGAACGGATTGCCATTGGTGAAAACGATTCGGTAGGCGACCTGCATGACCGTATGATGGAAATTGGAGCCAACCTGGTACTGAAAACAGTGGATGCATTGGCTGAAGATAGGGTAGAGGCTGTGGAACAGACTGCGTTAATGAATACCCCTGAAAACATCAAACATGCCCCAAAGATATTTAAGGA
>DMFR01000275.1:10409-10675 GCA_003450125.1 Prolixibacteraceae bacterium
CATGCCCCAAAGATATTTAAGGACGACTGCCGTATCGACTGGACAAGAGATACAGAGTCGGTGCGTAACCTGATCCGTGGATTGTCACCTTACCCGGCAGCATGGACAGAACTGGTTCATCAGGATACCAACGAAAACATGACAGCCAAGATTTACTCTGTCAACAGAGACAACAATAGTATGCCTGGAGCGCCAGGAACGATTCATACAGACGGGAAGACCTTTTTGAGAATTGCCTGCATAGATGGATGGCTTTCCATTACCGA
>DMFR01000131.1:0-318 GCA_003450125.1 Prolixibacteraceae bacterium
AATTTTCTCCTCTTTTTGATTCATGGCTGTAACGCCCAAAACAAAAACTATGCATACAACTAACACCAGTAATGTTTTCATAATTTTCTATTTTTAAAGGTTTTTACTTCAAATATAAGCAGCAAGTTGGTAGAAATTTGGTATTTTTGTTCAACAGTTAATGTTATTCAATGCTCATTTAGGGGATCATAGCCCAGAGTGAAAAACCTTTCTCGTTCAAGCTCTTCCCCAAACATCCAAAATACTTTTTTTCATTCCAATTTCACTCTTTCTTCTTGTCAGGGTAATACCTGCCTTTGTATTTCTGTAAGCTTTCTG
>DMFR01000131.1:526-4511 GCA_003450125.1 Prolixibacteraceae bacterium
CAGAAAGCTTACAGAAATACAAAAGCAGGTAGGACGCAGGTATGACTTAGATAGCAAGTAGCCTGCTTCCATTTCCATATTATTTGGAACCGAACAGTTCTTTTTGCAGGGTCATGTGGTGCATTTGATCCAAATAACTGTAGTTCAATTGAAGGTGGTAATTTTTGCATATTTCATGGGCAATGGCAAGTCCCAACCCATTGGATTCGCTTGAAGTCACTTGTTTGGCAAACCGTTGGAACAACCGGGTAAGATCCATGGGGGCTTGTTCCCCGGAGTTGGAGATGGTGATTTGCTGATTTTGGGACGAGATGATAATTTTTCCTCCTTTAACGTTGTGTCTGAGGGCATTGCTCAGCAAATTATTGATCAGTATCTCTGCCAATAACGGATTCATGGTCAAAAAGACTTTTTCTTCCAGAAGAACGGACAATTCTATTTGTTTTAATGCAAAAAGTTCTTCCAAATAGTCGACTTTGGACCGTATCAATTGGCACATCTCAATTTCAGACAATTCAACGAATTGGTTATTTTCAATTTTTGAAAGTAGAAGCAAGGACTCATTGAGTTTAGACAGCCGGATTGCCGATTCAAATGCGGCATGAATTCTTTCATGTTGCTGGTCGTTGAGCGTTTGATCGTGCAATACCAGTTCCAGTTTCGATTTGATAATGGCAAGGGGGGTTTGAATTTCATGAGAGGCATTTTCAGTAAATTCTTTCAGGTTGACAAAATCAGCCCGTATCTTGTGCATCATCTTTTCCAGGGAAGCGTTTAGCTGGTCAAATTCAGAAATACCGGTAGGATCAAAACTGACGGATTGGGTTTCACTCAACTTCCAGGCGTTTAAAATCAAAAGGCTTTGGAAGAATGGTCTCCATGCTTTGACCGAAAGCCACCGGTTCAGGAAAAAGAGGGCCAGAAGGACCATGCAGAACAGTAGAGCCATGAAGGAAAATATCACCATTTGCAGATCTTCCGATTCGAATAAAGATTGTAAGAGAACAACTTTATAATTGTGATCATTTGCCTGGACAGAAAAGGACATTTTACGAAAAAGAGTCAGTTCCTTTTCTTCCTGGTCATAGGCCAAAGTATCGGAAAAATGCTCGAATTGATTGATTTTGTCCACCTGTTTGATAAAAATCGAACGATCCGTAGAGACAAGTGAATCAACCGTTAACGGATGTTGTTGAAGGTTAAGTAGAATGTATTCTTTCCTGGATTCCAGCATTTCACTGATATTTTGATCAACGACTCTGCCCAATGCAAAATAGAAAAGCACCCCGGCAACAGAAAATACCAGAAACGTGAGGGCCAGAAAACGGGTATTTATTTTGGTTTGAAGCTTCATATTATAAAGATGTAACCGGTCCCATATACATTGTGAAAATAATCAGTATTAGCTTTTGCCATTATTTTACGACGCAGGTTTTTGATGTGTGAATATACAAAGTCGAAGGAGTCGGCAGCATCGGCAAAATCGCCCCAAAGATGCTCGGCAATGGATTCTTTGGTAAGAACACGGCCTGGATTGGAGACGAAAAACATCAACAAGTCGAATTCCTTCCGGGTAAGCTGTAAGGCCTCACCACCGATCAAAACCTTTTTGCTTTCAGGCAAGATGGTGATTTTATCGATGATCAATTCCTGTTTACCTTCAAACTTACGGCGGCGAAGCAGGGATTTGATCCGGGAATTAAGCTCCGGAAGGTGAAAGGGTTTGGTCAGGTAATCATCTGCGCCCATGTCCAATCCCGATATTTTATCGTCCATTGAATTCTTGGCAGAAATAATGATAATACCAGTTTCAGGATGAATCCTTTTCAATTCTTTGATCAGCGACAGGCCGCTTCCATCAGGCAATCCGATATCGACCAACATACAATCGTATTCGTATAGGTTGACTTTCTCGGATCCCAATTCAAGGGAACCGGCCTGCTCGCATCGGTAACCTTCTTCTTCCAGGTAAGAAACCATGGTTTCACAAAGGACAAGTTCATCTTCAATGACTAATATCTTCATCCTGAAAATTTTTAAACAAATATATCAGCAAATATGGGAGAAATTTAGGAATTGAGAACTTTGATTTCAGGATGGGCTGAAAATCAGACGGTAAGAAGACTTCACATAGCTGGCAATTAGAACTTTATGCTGAACATCCTGTTGTTGAGATGGCGCTGACTTATTAAATCCTAAATTTCTACCAATTTATGAAGTAAATTTGTGGTATGAATGAATAAAAATTCAAAATATTTACACAAACTTGCACCGACATTAGGTCATAGGAAACTGCGCACCCGGATTATCAGTCAATTTGTCTGAATAGATTTAGTTTTAAAAGCGGATATACCATTTGACATTAGTCAGTTATATGTAGTAACTTTACTTCAACAAAGAACCGTAAAATGAAACGTTTAAAAATTTTACTTTCCCTGATATTTCTTTACTCGGCGAGTTTTGGCCAGGTATATATCAATGAATTCATGGCCTCCAATACCTCGACCATCAAGGATCCGAATTACAACAATGACGCTGACTGGATTGAATTGTACAATGACGGTGCAACAGAAGTAAACTTAAACGGTTATTTTTTGACTGATAACCTGAGCAAACCCAATAAATGGGTTATCACCAACCTTACACTTGCAGCCAAAGGATTTGCAATTATATGGGCCGATTCAAAAGATTCGGCCAACCACACCAACTTTAACCTGAGTGCAACTGCCGAACAGATTGGATTGTTTAAACCGGATTTATCGCCTGTAGATACCCTCAGTTACGGACTGCAGGATCCCAACATTTCGTATGGACGACAAACCGATGGAAACAGCATTTGGACCTTATTTACCAAATCTACTCCCGGGACATCCAACAATTCGACCAGCTATACTGGGATCGTAAAGAGTGACCCGAGTTTTTCACTCCCGGGCGGTGTATATCACAGTGCGGTTACCCTTACTATTAAAAGCATCTTTGGGGGTGATGTCCGATACACGTTGGATGGAACGGAACCCAATGAGCAGTCAGCCATTGCAGGTGAACCAATCATCATTGATAAAAATACGGTTGTCCGGGCGCGTATCCATAAACCGGGTGAGATATTGGGTCCGGTCAATACGTACACTTACCTGATCGATACTGAAAATAAAATCAATAAGCTGCCTATTGTCTGTGTGAGCTCAGACCCTGCCAACTTCTGGGATCCGGTGAAGGGCATTTATACGGTACATACGGTGAAGCCGGATTGGGAGATTCCGGTTAACATTGAACTTTATGAAAATGACGGCAGAACAGGAGCCGCCTTTAACCTAAAAGCAGGTGCAAAATCAACCGGGTTATACTCCTGGCAATTGCCTGAAAAGATGCTGGGTATCTCTTTCAGAAAAGAATACGGGACCAGCAAGCTGGAATATCCCCTTATCTTTGACAAAGAAAGAAAAGTATTCAAAACATTCTCCCTCAGGGCTTCGGGAAGTGATTGGGGCAATACCATGTTCCGGGATGGCATGATCCAGAGCGCCGCTGTTGAAAATACCCATATCGACGATTCGGGTTTCAGGGCCTGCGTGGTGTATATCAACGGACAGTACATGGGTGTCCACAACATGAGGGAGAAAATCGATGAAGATTATATCGTGGGCAACCATGGGCTGGATCCAGGAACCTTTGACATGATCGAAGAGACCGATGCGGGTCATTATGCAGAAACGGGCGACTTCAAGGCCAACGACTATTTTCTTTCGCTTACAGCAAAGGATTTATCGAATCAGGCCAACTATGACGCGGTAGCTGAACAGATGGACATAGACGACTTTACAGATGTCGTTTGTACCGAGGTATATAGCGGCAACAGCTCGATTGGTCACAATCTAATGAAATGGAAGCCCAAAGATACCGGCAAGTGGAAATGGATCCTGATGGATTTTGACCGTGGTTTCTTTGGGGCCAGCAACCAGATGATCAGCTTCTATGTCAACGAGGA
>DMFR01000131.1:4666-5841 GCA_003450125.1 Prolixibacteraceae bacterium
CTTCAATCCTCAACGGATGATTGCCGAGATCGACGACCATCAGAAAACTATCGAGGCTGAAATGCCCAATCATGTCATTCGCTGGGCAGGTACAAGCGGGACAGGAAATTACAGCAATGTAAAAGCCATCTCTTCGGTCGATTATTGGCATACGGAAGTAGAAAAGCTAAGAACTTTTGCCAAGGCCAGGCCTGGGATAATACTGAACGATTTAACCAATTACGGCTTTCAGGCTCCTGTAGCCGTTTCGGTAACTACCCTCCCGGCCCAATCAGGGGTATTGACCTTTAACAGTTTAAAAATACCCGTTGATGTGTGTACCGGAGGCTATCCCAAAGGTGAAACGATCAAATTAACAGCCGCTGCAAAAGACGGATTCAAATTCATGGGTTGGAAGATAAATAGTGATTCGCTGTTTATTTCAAGACAAAGCATCTGGAAATATTCGGATACAGGTGTCGATTTGGGCACTTCGTGGAGGAATGCCGCATTTAGCGATGCTAACTGGAAGTCGGGACAGGCTGAGCTGGGATATGGCGATGGAGATGAAAAAACGCTTATCAGTTATGGCGGTGATATCAACAACAGGTACATCACTTCATATTTCAGGTCAAGCTTTACAGTGAAAAACAAACAAAAGGTAAGCGGGATGACCCTAAATCTCAAATGCGATGACGGGGCCGTCGTTTACCTGAACGGGAATGAGATACAGCGTTACAATATGCCCACCGGGAATATCGCATCGGGGACTTTGGCCTCAACATCCCTCTCAGGGACTGATGAATCTACCTTTCATACCTTTACCATTGGGACTGAATCATTGGTTGAGGGCAACAACACGATAGCCGTTGAAATTCACCAGGCGGCTGCCAACAGCAGTGATGTAAGTTTCGATATGGAATTATCGGCTACGCAGAGTGGTTCGGCCAATTATCAATCCACAGCAAGAGAACTGGTTGTTAACCCTCAATCGGCCATAAATATTACAGCAGTGTTTCAAGGCGACGGAAGATGTATTCTTCCTTCTGAAATAGCAAGCGCTATGACTTTGCACAAATCATGCTCTCCATATATTGCCTCTGAAAATGTAAATATCACCGCAAGCGGGAAACTGATTGTTGAACCGGGAGTGGAAATATGGATGTCGGACGGGGTCTCCATCTCCTCACTGGGAC
>DMFR01000131.1:5968-13227 GCA_003450125.1 Prolixibacteraceae bacterium
CTCCATCTCCTCACTGGGACCCATCAAGGCAATAGGAACTAAAACTGAGCCCGTTATTTTCAAAAGCAACCCTCAAAATCCGGATAAGAAATGGGGCAACATTACCATTAAGAATGCCTTGGATACGATCTGGCTGAAGCATGTAATTATTGAAAATGCCTCGGAAGGGCCCAACCCAGTAAGAGATATTGCAGCCCTAGCCATTGACAATTCGACCGTGGTAATGGACAGTATTGATGTTGTAAACATCTACAAGAACCCGATCAATGTATATAACTCCCAGACTACGTTCATCAATAGCCGCCTACATTCTGATTATACGGGCTGCGATTTGATCAATGTCAAAAAGGGCAAGATCCTGATGTTGAATGATGAATTCATCGGCAATGACAAGGTGGATTGTGATGCCATTGATTTTGGGGATATGACAAGTGGTAGCGCCATTGTTAAAAACAGCTACTTTCATGACATGGACGGCTTTAACTCCGATGCAGTCGATTTGGGCGATCACTCAAAGAATGTAATCATTGATGGCATTGTGGCTTATAACTTCCAGGATAAAGGGGTTTCGATAGGACAGCAATCGTCCACAAAAATCACCAATTCTGTATTTATTAATTGCGGAATGGGCGCAGGGATGAAAGATTCGAGCAGCGTTCATATCGATCATTGTACATATTACGGGAACTTTTATGCCCTTGCCAATTATCAAAAGCATCCGGGTGATGCCGGATCAAATCTGGTAGTTACCAATACCATCCTTTCCAACTCTTATGAATCGGGATATTTCAGCGATGAATATTCAGCCTTGAGTATTTCCAATTCATCAGATGATACGGAGCTATTGCCTGCAGGGAAAAACAACCTGAATGTAAATCCACTGTTTACCAATGTGGCAGTCAACGACTTTTCCCTGTTACCGGGATCGCCTCTTATTGGCGCTGCAACCAACGGGACAATAGGCGCCAATCTGAAGTTACCGGTACTTCCGGTTTCACCCATGATCAGCGATATTGCGTACATGACTGATTTGGCTACGGAGGATCTTGAATTTATCGGGTTGTACAATCCGGGAAATTCTCGAATTCAATTGGATAGTTGCCAATTTGCAAGCGGGGTTGCCTATCTATTCCCTATAGGGACTTCGATCGGGGCTAAAGAAAAAATCTACATTACCTCCAATGCAGCTTCCGCGTTTTGGAACAATAAGGGCGCAACAGTCTATCAATGGGAAAGCGGTCACTTGGCCGATGAAGGGGAGAAAATTCAACTGGCCAATAAATATGGAAAGGTAATAGATCAGGTGATCTACAACAATAAAGCGCCATGGCCACTGCCTCAAACTTCTAAAGAAGGAATTACATTGACTAGCTTCAATGTTGATAATCATTTTGGCGAGAACTGGAAGCTTCTCTCCATTGATGGAATGGTCAACGCTCCAAGGATTTCGAAGAACCAATCAATTACAGTTTACCCAAATCCTGCAACTGATCAACTGAGGATAACCGTAAATGGTGACACGAATTTAACTGGAGAAATGTATTCTTCATTGGGACAATTGGTAAAACAAATCAAATTGAATTCCAACGGAGAAGTGACCATTGATGTTTCAAGTCTGGAAAAAGGACTTTACCTGATCAAAATAGGCAATTATTCCTCTAAGATATTAATTTCTAAATAAATTACACTTGCAGACATGGAGAGGAAACTAAAAGAATCAAAGCAAAGGGAATAATTCATGCAAAATGCACAAATCCAATCATTCTCAAAGCTTGTCCTTTACATCATGTTGTTTTGGATTTTTGCAGTGAACAACCTCCATGCAGAAAAATCGGATACAATAAGGGTACCAAAGAACCTGGTTTTTGCCGGATATGCCCAATACGGTAAAGTGCTTGCCACCAATCCCTATTTGAGACAGGCATACGCACCGGACGACAAAACCATTGAGTTTGGAGCACTATCGTTTCAAGTATTAAGACAAACCGATGGGGATCAATTATGGGAACAAAAGTATGGACTGCCCACTTATGGAATTGGTATCTATTCTGCCCGTTTCCCCGACAATAAGGGATTTGGAACTCCAATTGCATTCTATGGCATTTTTAAAGCACCCTTTAAACGATGGAACAAATTCAGTTTAAATTATGAAGCGGCATTCGGTTTTACCTTCAACTGGGAACCCTTCAATCCATCAGAAAACAATTACAATATTTCACTAGGGTCTACAGAAAGTGTATTTATCGACTTAGGGGCAAATGTGAACTATACTTTGAGCCCTCATTTTGACCTTGGACTGGGGTATAGTTTTACGCATTTCTCCAATGGGGCATTGAAAAGTCCTAATTTTGGATTAAATACCTTTTCACCAAAGATTACTTTGGAATACCGGATCAAAAGGATTCCCCTGAATGTGTCAAAGCGGCAAATCCCTCCCTTTATAAGGAACACCTCAGTTGATTTTTCCATTTTCGGAGGCGAAAAGAATGTCCTTTATAAAGGCAACGATGTAGATACCGTCCGAAAATACAATGGTGTATATTATCCCGTTTACGGCTTCACAACGGTGGTGAACCGGCAGGTGAATTACAAGTCCAAATTGGGTATCGGGATGTGCCTGAGTTACGATGGCTCGTACAATTCCAGTGTTTTTGTTGAAAACGGGGTACCTGAATCCAAAGAGGCGTTTCAAGGGAACAAACTCTCTTTAAGTGTTTTTCCATCCTATGAATTGGTCATCAACAAGTTGTCGGTGGTGATTCAACCGGGGTTTTATGTGCTCAGGAAACATTCCACGAACAAAGAACCGTCCACCTATCAGCGGCTGGGCTTACATTACCAATTGGGTAGCCATTTGTTTGCAGGGGTAAACCTGCGGGCCTACAACTACCATGTATCCGATTTCCTTGAATGGACTTTGGGATATCAATTGGCAATTTCTAAAAAGAACAGTAAATATAAATGATGTTACCATATCATTTGGTCTACGGATTTCTTATATTTATAACAAATATTTAATTGCTTTTTCACGCTTATTTTCATTTCATAAGTTCACATTCAGAATTAATTTACAGTTAGAAAGAGTGGGTCCTGGTGAAGCGTTGATTGGGAAAACCGTTTAATTAGAAAATTATGAGAATTAAAAATATTTTGTTTCTAGTCTTGCTTTTGCCATCGCTGACCCTGTCTTCCCAAAATATAGATATCCGTCTGTTAAGGCAAATCAATGTGCATCGCAACGTACATCTTGATGGAACGTTTAAGGCCATTACCAATAGTGTTGGTCCTGTGAGCATTGCCGCTCCAATGATTGTATTTGGAACCGGACTGATCGAAAAAGACAAGACCATTCAGGAAAAAGGAATCATGATGGGCGCTTCCTTTGTTGTGGCAGCTGTTGTTTCAACAAGCATGAAATATGCCGTTAACCGGGATCGACCATTTGTCACCTATCCAGATATTCAAAAAGTGACCTCAGGAGGAAGTCCATCCTTCCCCTCAGGGCATACTTCGGATGCTTTTGCAACAGCCACTTCACTGAGCCTTGCCTTTCCAAAATGGTATGTCATTGCCCCTTCCTATGTATATGCTTCGGCGGTTGGATATTCACGGATGGATCTTGGCGTTCATTATCCAAGTGATGTATTGGCAGGAGCGATCATTGGCGCAGGCTCTGCTTATCTTTCCTATAAAGCACAAAAATGGATCAATCATAAAAAACGAAATAAGTTGGGATTAAACTAATTACCAGTTTAATAGTCCAATTAAAATTGAAGACTAAAAAGAAACCAAATGAAAAATTTACTATCCATCATCTGTATTATTGTTTTGCTGAGTAATAGCAAACAGGTATCCGCACAACCGGGTTACAAGGTCATTAACCAAATACATCTGGAAGGCGATGGGGGCTGGGATTACCTTTCGGTTGACGAGACCACTGACCGCCTGTATGTATCCCACTCTTCAATGGCCCTGGTAGTTGATCTGAAAACAGGAAAACAAGTTGGGAAGATTCCGAATACCAACGGAATTCATGGAATAGCTGTTGTGAATAGCCTCAATAAAGGCTTTACAAGCAATGGTCGCGACAGTTCTGTAACGGTCTTCGATTTGAAAACATTGGAGATCACCGGAAAGATAAAAGTAACTGGGAAAAACCCGGATGCCATTCTATATGATGCATTCTCGCAAAAACTATTCACCTTCAACGGAGGCAGTTCAAGCGCCACAGTGATCGATCCGAAGCTAAACAAGGAAATTGGTACCATCAGCCTGGATGGTAAACCAGAATTTCCGGCAAGTGATGGAAATGGGAAGATCTATGTCAACATTGAAGATAAAAGCGAAATCAGTGTCATCAATTCTACCACTTTAAAGGTTGAAAAAACCTGGTCGATTGCACCCGGAGAAGAGCCAAGCGGACTTGCCCTGGACAATGAAACCCACCGGCTATTCAGTGTTTGCGGCAACAAACTGATGGTTATTTCAGATGCAGAAGCTGGGAAAGTGGTCACCACACTTCCTATCGGAGATCGTTGCGATGGAGTGGCATTTGACCCATCACTGAAGCGTGCCTACAGCTCCAACGGGGAAGGAACCATTACCGTGGTTCAGGAAGAAAACAAAGACCAGTTTAAGGTAGTAGAAACCATCGTTACCCAAAAAGGGGCCCGTACCATTGCTGTTGACAAAAGGAACCATCACCTGTACCTGCCAACCGCTGAATTTGAACCCGCCCAAGGAAATGGACGTCCGGCCATGAAACCCGGTACCTTTGTAGTACTAGAAGTAGCGCCTGTAAAATAATTACTTCATTAAGCGACACAAACGACAATAACGACACAAAGAGGAATTTCACCACAGATTACACAGATAGACACAGATTAAAAAAACAAGAATAATCTGTGTCTATCTGTGTAATCTGTGGTGAATAGTTCTTTCATCATTTTGTGTTATAAATGATTTCTTATCTTCACCTGAAATTTATTGTTAGTTCAACTCATGCTAAGAAATAAACTCATAGCTTTTGTCCTTTTTCTGGCCTCCGTATGTTCTGTAAATGCGCAGTCATTAGACGATTACATTCAGAAAGGGCTTGACAATAGTCCATTGCTTAAAGATTTCGGCAACCAGTTACTTTCAGGTAAATTAGACAGTTTACTTGTACAGGCCAGCTACAAACCACAGGTAAACCAGGTTTCACAGGTCATGTACGCTCCTACGGCCAGAAATTTTGGTTATGATGAAGCCATCACCAATGGGGGCAACTATTCGGCGGTACTGAATGTGGTACAACCACTCTTGAATAAGAAGATAAAAGGCAATCAATTCAAAAATATAACCTTATCGAATCAAACCATTGATGCCAATGCCAGAATTACAACAATTGAGTTAAAACAGGGGATTACGGCACAATACCTTACAGCCTATGCCGATTACTCCCTTATCGAGTTTAATCAGAATACGTTGAATCTGTTAAAAGAAGAGCAAGCATTGTTGAAATCATTAACCGATCAGGCCATCTATCCTCAAACGGATTTAATGAACCTTTCAGTTTCAGTAACAGCTCAGGAGATAGCTATACGGCAGGCATTTATGCAATACAGAAACAGTCTGGCAGTGCTCAATTTCATCTGTGGAATTAATGACACCTCGGCAGTCATGTTAAAAAAACCTGAGCTTACGGTTCAGAACAACTTCAACCTGAACAGTTCGCCTGCGATGATGAAATTTGCAATCGACAGCCTGAAAAATGTGAACAGTCAGCTATTGATTGATTTGAATTACCGCCCAAAGCTCAGTGCCTTTGCCGATGCTGGCTTTATGGCCATTCTGCCTCAAAACATTCCTCATAACTTCGGCACCAGCTTTGGTCTGAACTTCAGTTTACCGGTTTATGATGGCAGGCAACGCAAACTGCAGATTGATAAAAGTACACTGGCAGAGAATTCAAGGCTGGATAACAAAGCATTTTATACCTCGCAATACAAACAGCAAATCAATCAACTCACCGAACAATTAAAATTAACCGATGATTTGATCCGAAGGATTGGAAATCAACTATTGGTGCAGGAAAAACTAATCACACTCTACAAAATTGAAATTGAAAAAGGACTGGTGCGTTTCCTTGATTTTCTGACTACAGTGAACAACTATACCCAAACAAAAAACAGTCTGACCGTTTCAGAAATGAATCGCCTGCAAATCATCAATCAAATGAATTACCTGAAATGAGAAAGATACAGACCCTCGTCCATCTGATTGTTCTGCTTGCCCTGATAAGCTGTCAATCTAACAGTAAACCTGCAGAGGCAGATGAATCCTCCAAAGTTACCACTCCGGTTACAGTAACTTCAATTACCACCAGTTCAATCAGCAAAGTCATCAACCTGACGGCCACCTCATCTTACCTGAGAAAAAATACGGTCAAGTCAAGCACCAGTGGATATATTACAAAAACATCCTGTACTATCGGTCAGTATGTAAAGGCGGGAAGTCCTTTATACGAGGTAAAAACAAAGGAAGCGGATGCATTAAGTAACTTCAGCAAAACCAATCCGGAGTTGGCCTTTAATGGCGAATTAACCATAAAAGCCCCTACTTCAGGAATCATTACAGAAGTAACCAAACAGGCCAATGATTACGTAGCTGATGGCGATCAGCTTTGTATCATTGCAGATCAGAGCAGTCTGGTTTTTCTACTCAATGTCCCTTTCGAACAGAATAAACATGCAGCAATCGGAACCAACTGTCAAATCGTACTGCCTGATTCGACCCGCATTGAGGGGACCATTACTTCAAAACTGGCAGCAATAGATGCAGTCTCGCAAACCCAGAGTTTTATTGTCAAGCCACATACCAATATTCAATTGCCAGAAAACCTGACAGCCTTCGTTCAATTGCGTGAAAGCACCAAAGTCAATACGCAAGTTACGGATCGTAAATGCATACTGACCGATGAAACGATGGAGAACTTCTGGGTAATGAAACTGATCAATGATTCGACCGCAGTTAAAATACCTGTAAAAACAGGAATCGTAACTGATAACCAGGCTGAAATAATCTCACCCGTGTTCGATAAGTCCGATCGCTTAATCAATACCGGAAATTACGGTCTGCCTGACACTGCGCGGGTAAACATCATTCAACCATAAACCATGAAACGAGCCATGAGTAATACATACTCACACAGCAGAATGATTATAAAGAAATTAAAAATAAACACATAGACACATAGGACACATAGAAAAATTTTAATC
>DMFR01000131.1:13279-14590 GCA_003450125.1 Prolixibacteraceae bacterium
TGTCCTATGTGTCTATGTGTTTAAAAATATAAACACATGAAGAGCTTTTTTGTCTCCCATAAAAATCCGGTTACGGTTGTATTGTTTATCATTCTGGCTGCCGGGATCTTTTCATACAACAAAATGCAATCGTCACTTTTTCCTGAAGTGACCTTCCCAAAAATAAAGGTTATTGCCGACAATGGTTTGCAGCCGGTCAGCAAGATGATGATTACCGTCACCAAACCTCTGGAAAATGCCATTAAACGGGTTCCAGGCCTCAAGAACATCAGGAGTATCACCAGTCGCGGAAGTTGTGAAATTTCCGCCTTTATGGGCTGGAAAGAGGACATTGATTTGTGCAAACAGCAGGTTGAATCGTCCATCAATCAAATTAAAGAAGAGTTACCACCGGGAACCAATATCACGGTTGAAAAGATGAACCCTTCTATTTTACCTGTCATTGGATATGTCATCAAGGGTGAAGGCAAAAGCAATATCGAAATCAACCAGATCGCCAACTACATCGTTAAGCCCTATCTATCACAGGTACCCGGGGTCTCTGAAATCCGGGTGATTGGAGGAAAAACAAAGGAATTCCATGTAGAGCTGCAGCCGCAAAAGATGAGCGCTTTGAGTGTCACTCCGGCGATGATCACCACAGCGCTCAGTCAGTCCAATTTCATCAGCAGCAATGGTTACCTGAACGACTATAACCGGATGTACCTCACTGTTACCGATGCAAATGTCAAAAACCTGGAAGAATTACAAAATCTGACCATCAGCAACAACGGTAAAAGAGTATTGCGCCTTCAGGATATTGCCATTGTCAAAATAGCCGAACAAACTGAATATGTTAGGATCAATGCCAACGGGGAAGATGCAGTCCTTGTAGCCGTGGTCAAACAACCCAATGCCAACCTGATAACGATTACTGATGGAGTTGCCAAAAAGGTGGTGGAATTGAATAAAACCATCTTGCCACAGGGGGTTTCGCTTTCATCTTATTATGTGCAGGCTGATTTTGTCAACGATAGTATCCGAAGTGTCAGCGATAGCCTTTGGATTGGTTTGGTCTTGGCGATTATTGTCTGCGTCATCTTTCTGCGTTCCCTCAAATCAAGTGCCGTCATCCTGATTACGATTCCGCTCACCATTTCACTGACACTTGTTTCACTTTATATTCTCGGATACAACTTCAACATCATGACCCTGGGCGCCATTGCCGCTTCCATAGGGCTGATTATTGACGATGCCATCGTAGTGGTAGAGCAGATCGTTCGCCATTTTCGGCTGCCCGACAATCGTGGACGACCACTCGCCGATGTTGCG
>DMFR01000128.1:0-6562 GCA_003450125.1 Prolixibacteraceae bacterium
GATTTAATGGCTGCCTTGCGCTGACCTTCAAAATAAGTATCGGTCATCATCATCTGCCATCCGGGAGAGGTTTTGGTGGTATAAATGCCATAGTCGCCTCCATAAAAGCAGACATCCTCCATTTCATTGCCTACATCAAAGAGCCCTGCTTTTCCATTGCCGATCTGGATGGAGCAATGCGAGATGAAACTATGCTGGGCAAAGTGAGTGCGCAAGGCAACCGCTGACGGGTTACCATCTTCTATTTTCAGGTCAATATTGGATAAGGCACTGTAGAAGGTACCTGCACCGGCATCTCTTACCGACTTATCTGATTCAACAATGCTGCTGGTAAACCAAAACATATATTTGGCTAAGCCTTTATCTTCAGTGACAGGGGTTTGAAATCCGGGAGAGTTTTTGGCCAGGACAATCACAGGACGCTTGGCACCATAACCGATTAAGCGCACGGCACCGGGGATATAGATCGTTTTTGAAATCACATAAGTTCCTTCAGGAATAAATACAATGCCAAAGTTCTTATCCTTTTTTACCTGGTTGATGGCTTTCTGTAATTCGTCAGAGACATCTTTTTTTCCGTTGGATTGGATATCAAACTGGTCAGGAGTAAAAAATACTGCTTCTGAGTCATTTGGTTTTTGGGTATAAAAAGACTTTGTAGGAGCATTTGCTGCACAGAGAATGGAAACTGAGCAGACTACAATCATTTGGATGAACAAGAAACGTTTAAACATGGGGGTAGGGTTTGTTTATTTAACGTAGAAAGGGAAATTGGCTGTTCCCACCTTGTTTTTGCCATCAAAGATATAGCAAAAGAGGCGATATTCGCCTTCCGTAGCAGGTGAGTTAAATTTCAATTCCCCGTTTTTATCAGACAGTACATCGATAGTAATGGTTTCGGGTTCGGCTTCATGAGCCCCGCCTGCACTTCTTACCTTTACTTCTTTTAAAATAAACCATTTATAGGTGAGTGGATCATTATTCGGATCAGATGCGAATACCTTGGCAGTTGAGGCAACTCCTGGCTTGATGTACACATTCTCGACTGCATTTTTCCCTTCTACCTTCAATGAATCTACCTGAGGAGCCCTGTTGGCAGGATATTTACCGGTCCAGTATTTGGTCAATTCATCCACAGTTGCACTGGCCTCTCCTGATTTGATGAACATGCCATACCAAGTGGGTGTTCTTTCCTGTTTTTGTCCCCAGACAAAGGCATAACCTCCAAGACATAGTCCTGAATTGTCATTGACAAAGGCTGTTTGAATGCGTTTCATAATTCCAGCAGCCTTAACAGTACTGGTCTCTTCAATCTCTCTTCCCCAGGCAGTTTTAGGGCCTTCCCAATGTCCACGAGGACCATACTCAGTGATGGCATAAGGGATGGTAATTCCGGCAGCTTTTACAATTTCGGGCATCCTTCCAAGGTCAGCATAGACCTGTAGGGAAAGAAAATCCAGTTTAGGACAATGTTCCAGTGCCATCTGGACAGTTTCCTTTTTAACTCCTGCCATTGTGCTAGTTACAGGGTGATTGGGATCTTCTTTGTGGATATAGTCAACGATGTCTTTCAAGGCATCATACACGGCGGGATTAAGCGGAACTTTACCTTCTACGAGGTTCAATTCATTACCGGCCACCCAGCAGAGTAAGTTGGGATGGTTCTTCAGTTCTTGTACTGATTTCTTGATCCGGTTAAACTGTTTGGCAACGGCAGCGGTGTCATTGTAATTAAAACCATGCAATTGTTGTCCCATGCCTAAACCCATAGCCACCATCAGGTTGTACTTTTTGGCGGTATCGAGCAACTGTATTCCTTTATCGGCACCCCAGGTACGGATAGAATTTCCTCCCGACTGATGCAGCAGGGCAAGGTTTCCGCCACCTCCAACACCTTTGAGATCAAAGAGCTGATCATTGACATAGAAATGATATTTACCGTTCACCGCTTTGATTTGAACATGCGATGGTGTATTCAGGTTATCCGTTTTCTTATCCTGGGCAAAGCTTGAGGTTGCAAGCATAACCAGGGCAAGGCTTGCAGTTAATAGCATTCTGAAGTTTAGTTTCATTGTTTTGATTATTAGGTTGTTAAATTGTTGTTGTTTTTTGGTGGTTGATAGCCACTCACGGGGTGACTTCAAGTCATCGCGTGAGTATTCTACCATAAATGTATATTATTTTTCTGAGAAAGTGACTTGGAAGAGATTGTTAAATTTGAAAATACCTGTTGTCTTTTTGCCTGAAGCCTCTTCTGTACTTGTAAAAGGACGCGTTTGACCTTTTAAGACCAACTGACTGATATGGCTTTCTGTGATTTTTTTGGCCTGAAGTTCAAAAGGGATGCGCAATTTACAACCGCCTCTGTAATTGGAACAGCCCCATGCAGTATTTCCTTTGATGATCTCACCTGTTTTGCAGGATGGGCAAATGAGCTTTTCAGGTTCAGCCTCTGCAAAGGTGATTTTAAAGTCTTTAGTCAATTCCAGAAAGCCGTCAACGGTTTCGTCTTCCTGCTTGAAGCCTTTGATCAGGGTAGTCTTTCCTTTTTCCGCTAGCCTTTTAATTTGGGAGTCGGTAAGTTTTTTTTCCATAAATTCGAATGGAATGATGAACCGGCATCCGTCTTTCCATGCCGAACAACCCCATGCATTTTTACCCTTTTTTAACTGGCCTTTCTTGCAAGCAGGACAGGTTGTTTCCTGTGGTTCAGCAGGAGCCGCCTTTTCTTTTTTTACAGGAACTGTGGGTTCTTCTTCCGGCATGGCAAATACTTTACGTGGCGAATGTTTCACTTGGTTGACCACCTCGGAGACCATCTGTTTCATTTCATCCATGAAATGAGCCACCTCATATTGGCCCGATTCAATCAGCCTTAACTTCTTCTCCCATTGACCTGTCAACTCTGCTGATTTCAAAAGGTCATTCTCAATACTGTCAATCAGGTCAATGCCGGTAGGGGTAGCCACCAGCTTTTTGCCATCCTTCTTCACATACCGTCTTCTGAAAAGTGTTTCTATGATGTTGGCGCGTGTTGAAGGACGACCGATACCGTTTTCTTTCATCAGTTCACGCAATTCTTCATCGTCTATACTCTTGCCAGCTGTTTCCATGGCTCGCAATAAGGTGGCTTCAGTAAGGTATTTAGGGGGCTGTGTAGATTTTTCAAGCAAGCCCGGTTCGTGGGGTCCATGTTCTCCGGTAACAAATATGGGGAGAATATTTTCATCGCTCTGTACCGGGTTCTTGTCATTCATGTAAACAGTACGCCATCCGGGATAAAGAATTTGTTTTCCTGTGGCTTTGAAATCATGTGGACCTACAGTGGCTTCCACAGTTGTATTGGAGACTTTACAATCGGGATAAAAGACTGAAATGAATCGTTTGGTAACCATGTCGAATACCTGATTTTCCTCCTTGGTCAGGTCATTGCGTGTTTGCCCCGTTGGAATGATGGCATGGTGATCGGTAATCTTCTTGTCATCGAAAACCTTGTTTGTTTTGCGGATCTGTTTATCCAGCAATGGTGCAGTCAGCGTTTCGTAACCCTTTAACTGTTTCAGGATACCCGGTATTTTGGGGTAAATATCATCTGACAGATAGGTGGTGTCCACACGAGGATAAGTAGTCAGTTTTTTTTCATAGAGTGATTGAATGGTGCGTAAAGTCTCATCAGCACTCATGCCGTATTTTCGGTTACAATCTACCTGAAGCGAGGTCAGGTCAAACAATCGCAGTGGTTGTTCTATGCTGTTTTTGGTATCTATTTTGCCGATTACAAGGTCGAAGTGACTAATCTCTTCCAATACCTGTGCAGCATCCTCACGCTTCTGAAATCGTCCTGAAGAGGCTGAAAAGGTTGTATCACGGTAGAGGGTCTTGATCTCGAAGTAAGGTTCCGGTTTAAATGCCTCAATCTCTTTCTGACGGTTAACTATCAGGGCGAGGGTAGGGGTCTGAACCCTTCCAATGGAAAGGATCTGTTTGTTTTGACCATATTTCAGGGTATACAGGCGTGTGGCATTCATCCCCAACAGCCAGTCACCAATGGCGCGGGCACTTCCTGCAGCATACAGATGATCGTATTTCTCCCCCGGTTGTAGCTTCTGAAACCCTTCACGGATAGCTTCTTCTGTCAATGATGAAATCCATAACCGTTTCACAGGAGCTGTGCATTTTGCCTTTGACATGACCCACCGCTGAATCAGTTCCCCTTCCTGGCCGGCATCACCACAGTTGATCACTTCCTCGGCAGTTGACATCAGTTTCTCGATGATAGCGAATTGCTTCTTGACCCCATCGTTCTCAATGACTTTAATCCCGAATTTACTGGGGATCATTGGCAGATGGTGAAGGGTCCATGCTTTCCAAAGGTCGGTGTAGTCGTTGGGTTCTTTCAGGGTGCACAGATGCCCGAATGTCCAGGTCACCTGGTATCCGTTTCCCTCGAAATAGCCGTCTCTACGGCCATTGGCTCCAACGATCTGTGCCAGTTCTTTGGCGACACTCGGCTTTTCAGCAATACAAACTTTCATTTCTTAAGTTCCAAGTTTCAAGTTTCATGTTCCTCCGCTGGTGACTGTTATGGCTATTCAACAAATGACGCAATTCAATAGTTCTCTCAATCAAATCAATGGTAAGTAGTCATCTGCTGAGTAAGGTTACTTCATTAACATTTCTAGTCGTATTTAATGAAAGTACTGGCTGCTGACGACAAGTATCCAGAAGCAAGTCTTAAATTCTACTCTTCGTTTTTTAGTTCCTTGATCTTCACATTACGGAAGAAGATGGGTGCACCTGCATGTTTTCCCTGTAGACCAATAAATCCATGCGTTGCCAGTTTATTGAATGGAGTGCTCAGCCATGCAGGAATCTCACTTCCATCAGGATTCTTGGTGGCACTTGTCCACAGGTCCATATCCATTTTATTGACAACTTCATCATTGAGGGCAACTTTGATCTTTTTACCTTTGCAGGTGATGGTCATCCGGTTCCATTCCCCAGCTTTCTTCACCAGGCTCTTGGTAGGGGCCAGATGTCCAAAGATAGCGCCGCATTGCCATGTCTTTGGACTTTCAGCCCATTGTTTGGCATAGTCGTCTGCAATCTGGATTTCTACTGAATTGGGAATCCAGTTCTTCTCATCGGTGCAATAAACAATGACACCGCTGTTGGTGCCGGCTGCAGTCTTGAATTCCAGGTCTATTTTGAAATTCTTGTATTCCTTGTTGGACCAGATGGCCTCATCTTCCGAAGCTGTCAGAACGCCCTTGGTAGAGGTCCAGACTCCTTTTTTAAAGGTAGCATCTGAAAGGTCAGCTTTAAAAAGATTCAGATAATCATCTGTGTTCGTCGGATGAACCTTATCGGCTTTCTTTTTATCCTTTTTATCCTTGGCTGAAACTCCAGAGGTCATGATGGCCAGTAACAACAAGGCCATCATTCCTGATTTGATTAATTTAAACATGATCTTATTTTTATTAGTTGGTTATGAAGATTATTGACGGGGTGATTACTGACGGGGTGACTTCAAGTCACCCCGTCAGTAGCAGCCCTGATTGTTATTTTATTCTGAAGCCAAAAACCTTATGCCATTTTCTTCCAGCGCAATGATTCTTTTTTTGTACAAAGCACCGATGGCAGCCTTGAAGTTCTTCTTGCTGAATTTGAAGGTATGGTAAATATCTTCAGGAGTACTCTTGTCGGTTAAAGCTAAAAACCCCTTTTGTTTTTGAAGTTCAGCAATGATCTTATCTGCAAATTCGCTGATCTTTTCATACCCGGCTTTCTGAAGACATAGGTCAATCTTTCCATCTGTCCTTATCTTCTTGATGAATCCCTGTATCTTGTCTCCAGGATTCAAAGGCTGAAAAACCTCGTTTTTAAAGATCACCCCAAGGTGACTATTGTCAATGATGGCATTGTAACCCAAATCGGTTTCATTCACCACAATCAGGTCTACGTCTTCATCAAGGTCATAATCCACAGGGATATTATCCAGGTAATTTTCTATTTTAGAAGAAGCCGCAATTCGTTTGCTGTTGATATCTACATAGACATACACCAGGTATTTCTTGCCTTCTTCCATCGGCTGACGCTGTTCGCGGAAAGGGACAAACAAGTCCTTTGGCAACCCCCAGTTCAGGAAAGCACCTACCGGGGTGACAGATACCACTTCCAGCAAGGCGAATTCTTCAACCATGGCCAATGGCTTCTCGGTCGTTGCCACCAGCCGGTCTTCTGAATCGAGATAGATAAACGCATCGATCATATCCTCCGGCTGCGTGCCTTCAGGTACATAGCGCTTGGGCATCAGGATTTCTCCCAGATCGCCCCCGTCAAGATAAATTCCAAAGTCCACTTCTTTCACCACATACAGGTGATTTATTTTTCCTATTTCAGTCATAATCGAGTTCCAAGTTTAATGTTTCAAGTTCCAGGTCACGTCCTTCAGAGCATCGTGCAAAACTTGTTTCTATAATCCCTTATTGTCTTGGTAAGATTTCAAATTGTGATGAACGATTTTAACCATCTAACCATCTAACCATCTAACCATCCAACC
>DMFR01000128.1:6742-6973 GCA_003450125.1 Prolixibacteraceae bacterium
TAACCATCCAACCATCCAATCATCCAATCATCCTTCCCATCCCGCTGCCAATATATCAGCTATATGGATTGGTTTGATGGGTAAATTATTTTTAAGGATATATCCTTCAAGGTTCATGATGCACGATGATTCAGTAGACACAATATATTCAGCTCCAGTCTTAAGTGCATGTTCCACTTTCTGTTCGGTCATGGCAGTAGAGATGGCGGTGAATTTGGCTGAGAAAGTTCC
>DMFR01000128.1:7199-7471 GCA_003450125.1 Prolixibacteraceae bacterium
GCTGAGAAAGTTCCTCCAAAGCCGCAGCAGGTCTCTGTATCTTCCATTTCAACCAGTTCAAGTCCCTTTACCTTTGAAAGCAACAGACGTGGCTCCTGTTTAATTCCATATTCGCGCAAGGCGGTACAGGCATCATGATAACAGACCTTGTGGGGAAATGAAGCCCCAAAATCAGTATATTTGAGATGATTAACCAGGTAATCGGTTAATTCAAACAGGTTGCGCTTCAGACGTTGGTAATCGGTAAATCCAGCCTGTCCATTCTTAAACAG
>DMFR01000468.1 GCA_003450125.1 Prolixibacteraceae bacterium
TGTTTGAGAGTGGATTGAATGCACCTATCTGTACTGTTTCTGTACTGTAACCGTACTAAATTACACATTTTAGTACAGATATCCTAGGAAAAGAGTACCTTTTGATGCAAGAGAATACGACTCAAACACGAGGGAAACTCGGTAGAAACTAAAGGGGATCAAATGATGGTAGTCTTTTACCGAAAAGTTGGTAAATTGCATCATTAAAATAAAAGGCGATGAACAAACTACAAATGGCTGAATTGCATAAATTATCGGTAAAGGATAAACTTAAAATTGTGCATGCCTTATGGGATGATATTGCTGCAGAACAATCAATAGATACATTACCAGCCGAGCACAAACGAATATTGCAGGATCGGTTAAATATAATTGATTCAGGAAATGCTACATTTTCTTCGTGGACTGAGGTTCAGGAGAAATATTCCAAATCATAGCTGTCATTCATTTTCAGCGAAACTCAAAAATCATTCGTAAGCGATTTTAAAATTACCCCTGTTTACCATTTTGTTTTCTTACTTTCCTTCATTTTATCTGAAAACTTAACGTCCTTTCCCATGGAATTGTGGTGAGACAAAATATCTTTGCAATTCTAAAAAATTAAAAGTATGCAAACCTGGTTCGAGACAAAAGTAAAATATGTGAAGATTGATGATGATGGCCGTGAAAAGAAGGTCAGTGAAGTTTATTTGGTGGATGCGGTCACGTTTACCGATGCTGAAACGCGTATCATCCAGCAAATGGAAACCATGGTCCGTGGTGAATTCATCGTTGACAATATCAAGAAATCGAATATCGTTGAGATATTTCCTTCGGATAGTGGCGAATGGTGGTACAAAGCCAAGATTGGCATCGTCACCATTGACGAAAAAGCTGGGAAAGAAAAGAAAATCAACAACTATTTCCTGGTTGCTGCCGACGACCTGAAACAAGCCCTTCAGCGGCTTGAAGAGGGCCTATCGTATGTGTTGGTACCCTACCAGACCACTTCGCTGGCTATCTGTACCATAGTGGATGTTTTCCCTTACTTTGAAGACAAGGTGAATGCACCCATCCCTGCCAACCTGAAACCCTTGAAGGAAGTTACCAAAAAGCCGGTTTTTGAAGATGAAGACCTGGATGTGGTTTACTCGGCGGAGGATGAAGAAGAAGAGGATCAGGAATAAGTAACGTTTTACATTTCTTGTTTCTTGTTTCTTATTCGATATTTAAAAAAATAAGAAACTAGAAATAAGAAATAAGAAAATTAAAAAACCCTGATCGGAATTCACTGATCAGGGTTTTGTATTTTGTGTGTTTGTAATTAAACAACTTATTGGCTGTTCTTGGCTGAACGTTTGCGTTCGTGCTCTTTAAGGGCTATTTTACGCATACGAATTGACAGGGGAGTTACCTCTACCAACTCGTCGGCTTTGATATATTCGAGGGCTTCTTCAAGACTGAATTTGATTGGTGTGATCAACCTTAACTTTTGATCAGTACCAGAAGCGCGCATGTTGGTCAGCTGCTTTGGCTTGGTCACGTTGATGGTTAAATCATCGCCACGGGTACTTTCGCCAATTACCTGTCCTTCATAAACTTCTTGCATAGGATCAATAAAGAATGAACCACGATCGGAAAGTTTACTAATTGAATAGGCAAATGCAGTTCCTGTTTCAAGGGCAATCAACGAGCCATTGTTACGGTTGTCGATAACACCTTTGTATGGTTGATATTCAAGGAAACGATGGTTGATCACCGCTTCTCCGGCAGTAGCAGTCAGCATGTTGGTACGCATTCCGATGATACCACGAGAAGGGATTTTAAATTCCAGGTGGATACGGTCACCTTTGCGTTCCATATTTTGCATTTCGCCCTTACGGGAAGAAGCCATTTCAACGACCTTGCCTGAATACTCTTCAGGAACGTCGACGTGCAGTTCTTCAATCGGCTCACATTTTTCACCATTGATTTCTTTGAACAGAACCTGTGGCTGGCCTACCTGAAGTTCATATCCTTCGCGGCGCATGGTTTCAATCAATACCGATAAATGAAGAACACCACGACCGTAAACGATGTGTGAATCAGCAGAATCAGTAGAGATAACACGCAGGGCAAGGTTTTTCTCCAATTCCTTTTCCAGACGGTCTTTCAAGTGACGGGAAGTGACAAACTTTCCTTCTTTGCCATAGAATGGTGAATTGTTGATCATGAAGGTCATACTCATTGTAGGTTCATCGACATCAATGGGGGTCAGTGGCTCTGGGTTTTCCCAGTCGCAGACCGTGTCCCCTATATCGAATCCTTCAATACCCACCATTGCACATATATCACCATCGATCATCTGATCCACCTTTTGACGGCCTAAGCCGGTAAAAGTATGAAGTTCCTTAATCTTGGTCCTTTTAATGGTACCATCACGTTTTACCAGCGACACGTTCATTCCTTCACGAAGCTGACCACGGTGGATACGGCCAATGGCAATACGGCCCACGTAGGATGAATAATCAAGCGAAGTGATCAACACCTGGGGAGTGCCCGGATTTGGAATCGGACCTGGTATATTTTTTACAATCGACTTTAGCAATGCTTCAATGTTGTCAGTAGGAACTTTCCAGTCATCTGACATCCAGCCTTGTTTGGCAGACCCGTAGATGGTAGGGAAATCCAATTGATCCTCGGTGGCATTCAAGCTGTACATCAGGTCAAAAACCTGCTCGTGAACTTCATCAGGACGACAGTTTGGCTTGTCAACCTTATTGACCACCACAATGGGTTTAAGACCCAAAGCAAGCGCCTTGGACAATACAAAGCGAGTTTGAGGCATAGTGCCTTCAAAAGCATCGACCAACAACAACACGCCATCGGCCATATTCAATACCCGTTCCACTTCACCACCAAAGTCAGCATGGCCGGGGGTATCTATAATATTGATTTTTATATCGTCATAAATAACTGATACGTTCTTTGCCAGAATGGTTATTCCTCTTTCACGTTCCAAATCATTGTTGTCGAGAATCAACTCTTGTTTCTTCTCGTGTTCTTTCATGATGTTACAATAGTAAATCATCTTGTCAACCAATGTGGTTTTACCGTGGTCGACGTGGGCAATAATCGCAATGTTTCTAATCTTCTGCATAGGGTTCAAAAATGAAGGCGCAAAGATAGCCTAATATTCCAATCGAAATTGATTTTACGGGAAGTGGTAGGTTAAGTTTTCGTAAATGCAGATGTTTTAACAATTTAGGTACATTAAAATGCAAAACGGAGGGCTCTTTTGAAAAGAATAGGTCGTTTGGATCGTTATTAAGTTTCTTTTTCTGAAAATAGAGCATGTCAATACTTAACAAAACATTATTTTCATTTTCAACCTTAGTAACAGGCCCATAATCCCCAGATATCAACCTTATCAACCTTATTCCACTGATTAATATACATAAGGTTAATAAGGTTGGGTTCTGGTGGTGGTAGGCTGGTTACTAAGGTTAAAGAATAAAAGTAAGGTTTTTAAAAAGATCACCTTATAAGAACCACCCATTAGATGTTCAGCGTTTTGCAATGTGCTTCAAAAATATTCTATCGCAAAAAATAGTACAACAAAGGTTGCCAATGATTTATTTGTGCCGTTTCTTCAATTCCCTTGCTAAATCTTCAATTCTATAACCTTTGTGTGAAAGCAATACAATCAGATGATATAACAGGTCGGCTCCTTCGTAAATGAAATTCTCATCGTCATCTGCCATAGCTCCGATAATGGTTTCAACTGCCTCCTCCCCTACTTTCTGTGCAATTTTACGTGTTCCACTCTGAAACAATGAGGTAGTGTATGAACCTTCAGGCATTTCTTGTTTGCGCTGGTCGATAAAATCCTGCAAGTATTCAAGGAACAGAATGTCAC
>DMFR01000189.1:0-2301 GCA_003450125.1 Prolixibacteraceae bacterium
TTTCTTTACTTTATTGCAAAAAAAAGCCTTGCAATCAATCGCAAGGCTTTTGTATATTGGATAAATATCTACTATTTGTAGAATCTAACTATTGCATTTATAATTGCAGTCGTGGCAAAGGCTGATTTCACCTTTCAACCGTTTTTCAATCAACTCATCAATCTGGTTACGCAGGGGCTCAATGGTGATCTTCTGGATCACTTCATGGGCAAAGGCATTCATGAGCATCATCCTGGCTTCTTTCTCTCCTATTCCGCGTGCACGAAGGAAAAACAGCGCTTCTTCGTCGATTTGTCCAACGGTAGCGCCATGGCTGCATTTGACATCATCGGCATCAATAATCAGCTGAGGCTTGGTCTGCATACGGGCCTTGTCTGAAAGCAATACATTGTTGTTCCGCTGGAAGGCATTGGTCTGCTGGGCATCACGTGCAACATGAATCCTTCCCGCGAAGGCACCTGTGGACTCATTGTCCAGTACATTCTTATAGATCTGGTTACTCGTGCAATTGGGAGAAGCATGTTCGATCAAGGTAAAATTATCGACATGCTGTTTCTTGTCGGTAAATGAAATTCCGTAGATACTGGCCTCCGAGTGATCACCGTTAAAAGTAACTTTCAGGTTATTCCTGATCAGTCCCCCATGCAGGCTGATAGCTCCTGTTATAAGTGTTGAATTGCGTTCTTGCTTGTAAAACGTGGAATTGATGGTAGTCGACTGGTTGTGGTGATTTTGAATAATGTATACATCAACGACGGCACCTTCGCCTACATAGACTTCAGAAACGATGTTGAAGATGACAGATGGGGCGGTCAGGGTATGATCACAAACCAGTATTTTAACCCTGCTATCTGCATCGGCAATGATCAAATTGCGCTGAGTAGCCATTAGATTCTCATCAGAACTTAGCAGATTGATCACCTGAACTGGCTTTTCCACAACTACACCTTTTGGTATGTACATGAAGAAACCATCCTTGGCAAAGGCGGTATTAAGGGCTACAAATGGGTCATTGGATAAGCCTGCCTGACGATTTAAATAATTCTCAATCAGTTCTGGATGCTCGTTGGCGATCTGCTCCAGTCCTCCCAATACCACTCCTTTCGGAAGTTCTGCTCCCGGGTTATTCCCGCTATAGAACCATCCATTGACCAGGAAAACCAAATGCGTGTCCAATTGAGGAACGTTGCATTTGAAGATTTCATTCAGATTTATTAATCCAGGCTCCCTAACCAATTCCTGAAGGTATGACTTTTCAAAGGCAGGTTTCAGGTTGGTATATTTATAATCTTCATTTTTGAAATCTGGAATTCCCATTTTGGCAAAACGCTTGATGGACACTTCACGTATGCGGTTAAGCAATGGCGAAGAGCCTTGATTCAGTATGCCCCGGCTTAGTTCAAACTGCGAAACCAACTGTTCAGCCTGTGATCTATTTTCAGTAATAGTACTCATGATTATTGATCGCTTCCGTTTTTAATCCAGTCATAGCCTTTTTCTTCCAGTTCGAGGGCCAATTCCTTTCCTCCCGATTTCACAATCCTGCCGTTGTAAAGTACATGCACAAAATCCGGGATGACATAGTCCAGCAGACGCTGGTAATGGGTTACAAGGATCGTGGCATTGTCGGCTGTTTTTAGGGCGTTCACCCCCTCTGCAACAATGCGGAGGGCATCTATATCCAATCCTGAATCTGTTTCATCCAGGATAGCCAATTTGGGTTCGAGCATGGCCATCTGGAAAATTTCATTCTTCTTTTTCTCACCACCTGAAAAACCCTCATTTACTGAACGGTTGGTTAATTCTGAATCGAGGTGCAGCATTTCCTTTTTGGCACGCATCAATTTAAGAAACTCACCAGCTGTCAAGGGTTCCAAGCCTTTGAATTTGCGGTGTTCGTTGACCGATGCCTTCAGAAAGTTGACCATCGGCACCCCTGGAATCTCAACGGGATATTGAAAACTGAGGAACACTCCGCTGCGTGATCTCACTTCAGGAGACAATTCCAGCAGATCCTGTCCTTCATAGGTGACTTCACCACCCAGTATTTCGTAATCTGATTTTCCAGCCAACACATTGGCCAGTGTACTTTTCCCAGAACCATTCGGCCCCATGATGGCATGTACTTCTCCTGCATTCACTTCCAGGTTGATACCTTTCAGTATTTCTTTGCCTTCAACCGAGGCGCGTAAGTTCTTTATTATTAGCATTGTAAAAATGTTTCAAGTTTCAAGTTCAAAGTTCAAAGTTGTGTGCCGATCCGCAGACACTCGTTTCTTATTTCTTATTTGATATTTCTTA
>DMFR01000189.1:2375-5194 GCA_003450125.1 Prolixibacteraceae bacterium
TTCTTATTTGATATTTCTTATTTCTTATTCTGTATTAACGATTAACGATTAACGATTTCCTTCCTATAACCATTTAACCATTCAACCATCCAACCATCCATTACCCAACACTTCCTTCCAGGCTGATGGCCAGAAGCTTTTGCGCTTCTACGGCGAATTCCATGGGAAGCTTATTGAGTACTTCACGGGCATATCCGTTGACAATCATCCCAATGGCATCCTCTGTAGAAATACCCCGCTGATTGCAGTAAAAGATCTGGTCTTCCCCAATTTTAGAGGTCGTTGCCTCATGCTCCACAATGGAAGATTTATTCCCCACTTCTATATAGGGGAAAGTGTGCGCTCCACAGGTAGATCCCAACAACAGGGAGTCGCACTGCGAATAGTTGCGCGCATTGGTTGCACCGGGCAATACTTTTACCAGTCCGCGGTAAGAGTTGTCGCTTTTACCGGCAGAAATACCCTTTGAGGTGATTGTACTCTTGGTATTTTTTCCAATGTGAATCATTTTGGTGCCTGTATCGGCTTGCTGATGATGATTGGTCAGTGCCACGGAGTTAAACTCCCCTACCGAATTGTCGCCAATCAACACACAACTTGGATATTTCCAGGTAATGGCAGAACCGGTTTCTACCTGGGTCCAGCTGATCTTTGAGGATTCACCTTTGCAAATGCCTCGCTTGGTAACAAAGTTATAAATTCCTCCCACTCCATTTTTATCGCCCGGATACCAGTTCTGAACGGTAGAATATTTAACTTCCGCCCTATCCATGGCAATGATTTCAACCACGGCAGCATGCAACTGATTTTCATCGCGCATAGGAGCCGTGCAACCTTCAAGGTAACTTACGTAGCTGTCGTCTTCTGCAATAATTAAAGTACGTTCAAACTGTCCGGTTCCTGCAGTATTGATCCTGAAATAGGTTGAAAGCTCCATTGGGCAGCGAACACCTTTGGGGATGTAGCAAAATGACCCATCTGAAAAGACAGCTGAATTGAGCGCTGCAAAAAAGTTATCGGTCGGAGGGACTGACATTCCAAGGTACTTGCGCACCAATTCAGGATGCTCAAGCAATGCATCACTGAACGAGCAGAAGATAATCCCCTTTTCAGCCAATACCTTTTTGAAGGTCGTAGTTACTGAAACGCTGTCCATGACCACATCCACAGCCACTCCTGCAAGGTGTTTCTGCTCTTCGATGGGGATACCCAGCTTCTTGAAGGTTTCAACCAATTCAGGATCGACCTCATCAAGGCTTTGGTATTTAGCCTGATTACGGGGAGCGGCATAATAAATCGTTTCCTGGAAATCAATGGGAGGTATCCTCAGATGCGCCCATTTGGGAGATTCCATTTTCAACCAGCCCCGGTAAGCCTTCAAGCGAAATTCAAGCATAAATTCCGGCTCGTTCTTCTTGGCTGAAATCACTCTGATCACATCTTCGCTTAAGCCCTTAGGGATCACGTCAGTATCAATGTCGGTTACAAAGCCGTATTGATATTCCTGCGTTGTTATATCGTTTAATAATTTATCCTGGTTTTCCATAACTTTAGTCTTTCTGTCACTACTGATTACTACTATACTAACACCTCTAACAATTGACAGTTTAAAATATCTTGCAAAGATAACGAAGTTAAGCTATTTTTGTCAAAACTTTGAAGGTAATAAATACCTTGGGGTCTTAATTATTTATATGGAAGATACTAAAAAACAAACTCAGCTCTCTGAAATTGGTGAATTTGGACTAATTGCCCGTTTAACTGAGCATATACAATTGAAAAATAGCAGTACCCTTAAGGGGGTTGGTGACGATGCAGCCGTCTTGAGTTACCCCGATAAAAAGATTGTGGTGACCACCGATCTGCTTACTGAAGGTATTCATTTCAACCTGATGTATTGTCCTTTGAAACATTTGGGTTACAAGGCAGTGGTGGTAAACCTATCCGACGTTTATGCCATGAATGCCATACCAAAACAAATCACAGTTTCAATCGCTATTTCTTCCAAGTTCTCCATTCAGGCCATTGAAGAACTGTATTCAGGAATTCATCTGGCTTGTGAAAAATATGGTGTAGACCTTATTGGTGGAGACACAACCAGTTCACTTACCGGCCTGACCATAAGCATAACGGCTATCGGTGAAGCCAATGAAGGTGAACTGGTGTACCGTAGTGGCGCCCAGGTGACTGATTTGGTTTGTGTAACAGGTGATCTGGGTGGCGCATACATGGGATTGCAGCTGCTTGAACGTGAAAATGAAGTGTTTAAAGTGAATCCCAATCAGAAGCCCGAGTTTGAAGGGTACGATTATATCCTGGAACGCCAGTTAAAACCTGAAGCACGCAATGACATTAAAGAATTATTAAAAACGCTGGATATCAAACCGACTTCCATGATCGACATCTCTGATGGGCTTTCTTCAGAAGTCATCCATTTATGCAAAGCCTCAAAAGTAGGCTGTAGTATTTACGAAGAAAAGATTCCGCTCGATCTTCAAACCAAGGAATTCGCAGAAGAACTAAGCATCAATCCGCTGGTAGCTGCTCTCAACGGGGGCGAGGACTATGAATTGCTCTTCACCGTTCCACTTTCGGCTTATGATGCCATTAAAAAGGAATTCGACATTACCATCATCGGCCATGTAGTTCCTGAAAGTGAAGGGGCCAATTTGATTACTACCGGAGGGTCTGTCATTCCGCTTCAGGCACAAGGATGGAATCCACTGATGAATAAGGTGGAATAATAAGAGGGATGCGGCTGTCCAAAAAGGAAAAATTTAACACAAAGACACAAAGTCACAAAGGAATTCACCACAGAT
>DMFR01000189.1:5383-6288 GCA_003450125.1 Prolixibacteraceae bacterium
TGAATTCCTTTGTGACTTTGTGTTAAATATTTTTTCCTTTTTGGACAGCCGCATTACACCATCGGATATAATCTAATAATTACTGCTCCAAGATACTTTTCAAATTCCCTAACCCCTTTTCCAAATCAGGTGCGAGCATTTTTTCCATGTTCATACAGAGCATCATCAGGTTCATGGGGTATTTCATTTTACCATTAAATCCCCATTTCACCTTGGTTTGATTGTCTGTAACAGCTTCAGTGGTCATATAGGCGTAATCGGTTGATTCGAAAGGCTCGATGAAATGCAATTCATAGTCGATACGTTCGCCATCTGCAATCTTGATGATTTTTTGTTCGCCCTTGCCCACATCCTTCACTTTGCTGTCCCATGAGGAGACACAACCCACAGCGCCATCTTCACCAGTAAACACCTTTTTCATGTTGGGGTCTGCTTTGGCCCATACACTGAAATTATTCTGATTCTTCAGGTACTTCACATAGTCGAAAACTACCTGTTTCGATTTATTGATGGTCACTTCACGTTCAACTGCATAATTGCCGTTGACAAAAAGCCCAATGATCAATGCAAGGACAATAATGCCAACCAATGTAAGTCCAATGATTTTAAGCGCTTTCATATGATTAAGCTTTAGGGGTTAATTACATACCCAATCATTCCATAACTCATTTCTTCCTCATAACCTTTGGGCAGATTTTCAAGAATTGTCCTACGAAGCAGGGCGAATGCTTCTCGTTTATCATCTGTAATCTCACTTACATATTCTTCCGGGGTGGCTGCTTTTGACTGCATAAGTGCTGATTTGTAAGGGAATCAGTTATTTAACAACCGGATAAAGATAAAGGTTTATATTTAGAGTGCCTATAGTGAGCTAGAGTATTTAAAGTGCCTAAAGTATTTAGAGT
>DMFR01000189.1:6531-20786 GCA_003450125.1 Prolixibacteraceae bacterium
CTAAATACTTTAGGCACTTCTTTCACTCCGATTCGTCCAGCTCTTTCAATGTCGCATTCAAACTAATCAAATAACAGCCATACAGCTTGTTGAATCCCCAGCGAAGGATCAGGAAAGTAACAACAATCAACGGAATCAAGACTGCAAGGCCAATACCGACCACATGTATGATTTTTGAGGAAGTAATATTTTCTAACCCCCCTGGTAAATTTATGGTATTGAATTTAAGTCCCTCATAAATCCCGGCAACAAAGCCAACGACCATGTTCAACAGTAAAATAATAACCGCGAGATAGAACATCCGTCTATACGTTTGGACAGTTTCTAAAATACCTTTCAACAGATCTTTCAGTTGAAGGTCAATTGAAAAACTCCTCCTTATTTTCAGATAACGAATTGCAAAAAACAGGTAAGTTGTAATAATGAGTGTGGTTGTGAAAACATCCAAAAACTTTAGCCATTTAGGATATTCAATAACTTTATCCATCAGAAGATTTGAAAAATAATCGGATAAGAATAAGGAATCTACAACAACATAAGCAATAAAAACCAACAGCACACTCATGCCAATCAGAATATTGCGGTCAATCCGATCCACCATGGTCTGGGTTCGGGTTCGCAGCAACTCATGAATCGACTCCTTGCCCAGGTGATGTTTGTCCACCTCCTGAGAAGAATAAGTATCCCATGCCGATTTTAGATCCTTAAATTCCATCTAAACTTCTGTATTCATTAACATTTTCAATTTCTTCTTGATCCGGTTCATTTTCACCCTCACGTAATTCTGGGTGATGCCGGTAATTTCTGCTATTTCTTCGTATTTTTTATCTTCCAGAAACAACAGGATAATGGATTTTTCGATACCTGTCAACTGAGAAACAGCCTGGTTAAGCATCTTAATCTGGTCATCAGTACCTGAATCATACAATTCCTCCACCAAATGTAAATTCTCGTAGGCAACGCCTGTTTTATCAGGTTGCCTTTTCTCTTTCTTGAAACTGGTGATAGCAGTATTCAAGGCCACCCGGTACATCCAGGTCGAGAATTTTGATTCACTTCTGAAAGAAGGAAAGGATTTCCACAACTGCACCAGAATTTCCTGAAATAAATCACGACGATCTTCTTCCGAATCGCAATAGATGGAACAGACCTTGTGAATGATTCCCTGATTTTCAGTGATTATATGTAAAAACTCCTTCTCCAAAATGTCATCTATTGGTATGCGAATTTTGATTTCATTACATCAACTCATCTTCAGAAAATTAATTTCCTGTGGAGTTAGAAAGCGGTAGCGCCCCCGGGGTAAATCTTTTTTGGTAAGACCAGCAAACAGTACCCTATCGAGTTTCTCAACATGGTAGCCAAAATGCTCAAATATACGTCGTACAATACGGTTCTTTCCTGAATGGATCTCAATGCCTACCTGGCGTGCATCATCAGGATCAATACGATGAATGTCATCAGCGGCAATCATCCCGTCTTCCAGTTCAATTCCGTTGGCGATTTTCTCCATGTCTTCGGGCAAAAAATCCCTGTCAAGTTCCACATGGTATACCTTTTTCTTTTCAAAACTAGGATGGGTCAACTTGGTGGTCAATTCACCGTCATTGGTAAACAGAAGTAGTCCGGTGGTTTGAATATCCAATCTTCCTACAGGATAAATCCTCTCAGTGCAGGCATTGCTAACCAGTTCCATGACCGTACGGCCGGCATGGGGATCATCACTGGTAGTCATAAACCCTTTGGGTTTATTGAGCAGTATATATACTTTGCGTTCAGGGTTCAGGCGTTTGCCGTCAAAGATGATTTCATCCTCAAGGGTCACTTTGTGACCCAGTTCTGTAATCACCTGACCGTTAACGGTCACCAATCCTTCGCTGATCAACTTATCGGCATCACGTCTGGAACAAATCCCTGCATTGGAGATGTATCTGTTCAGTCGGATCAATCCATCACCCAAGGGAGCACCTACCGGCTCAATGGCTGGCTGTTTCTTTTTTAAGGTGATTATTTTCTTTGGAAGCTCTTTCAATATTGAAATTATTAATGAATTTTAAAATATCTTATTGGTTATAAGCTAATAATCAGCCTATTTTACCCAATAATAGAACTGCAAATGTCGTAAAATTTACTGAAGATTCATTCAATGACCTTCTTCCTTGTACAATTTATAGACTACTTTTATCGCATCGCGGACTTCATATTCCGTTGAAAGCTCATTCAAGATGTCCTTGCTGTTAAAATATAACATAAACGTGTCGGCCTGAAGTTCATTCAAACCAGTGAGCTCCATGACCAACTTTTTATTGTAATACTTGGACAAAAATTCCCATTTTTTTTCAGTAACGATGGCTTTTCGGGTCTCTCGCTTTTCCCGTTCCCGTTTGCTGGCATAATATTGAATGAAACTTGCCGGATTAACAAGGGCAGCCAGTACCGGTGGTTTCTTGTTGTAGGCGTCACCCCGAAGTTCTGGATCAAGGTTCAAACTCTTTCCTACCTGTACCCCGTCCATGTTGACTTTCTCACTTGTCCCCTTTATATTGACTTGCGGTAGGGTATAACGGATCGGTTTTGCATAAAAAAGCTGTACATTCATCTCGTTATAATTGGCCGGAACATGAACCACGGTCTTTGAAAAGCCCAGTGAAGAAATTTCAAGGCTGTCGATGTTGAGCATATCCATGGTAAAAAAGCCCTGATTGTTGGCCGTTACCCCTGTATGGGTACGGTAATTGAGCACAAAAGCAAACGGCAATGGAGTTTCGTCATCAAGGTTCAGAACCTGTCCTTTCAACTTGATGGGCATTGGATCAATTTCATCGGCTTCCTGCCCAAATAGCTGCAATGCACCGATAAATAAAACCAATAAGAGTACAAGTTTTCTGTTTTTCATGTTTTTTATTGCCGTCTCTACAAAAGTAAAAAATTAGCTAGAATAATTGGTTATCCTAACAATCGTTAACGGCTTTTAACAGACTTGAACAACTTACGGCCCCATCTCATCCGAATTGACAATTCTGGCTTCTGGCTTCTAACTTCCGGCTCCATGCCCTTTGCACCATGCCCCTTGCCAGTAGCCAATAAATTATATGTGAAAATTGAACGAAATAATAAGATTGTATTTTTCATCAGGATTGCTTAACTTAACATCTTCAATTTAAAGTACCCAATTTATCTCAAAAATCAAGTTATGGCCACTTCTTCTGGAAAAGGAAAGAACAAAAGAATTGTCTGGTGGACGACTGCAGTCTTATTGATGACGATGACTTTCGGGGCATTCTATATCAATTCCTTGCTGCCCATCGTTACCGGTTATCCGGCCAAGTATATCTGCTCGGCAGTGTTCATCTCAAACAGGACCCAGGCCGATGTGGAAGCCCTCGACTTACATTTTTCACTGATCAAATACACCAAAAACAAAATCAACTTTCAGGATTCTTCCGTTACCAGTTCTTTCCTTTGGGGATCATCAAAGGCCATCTACCGCAAGGGATTTGGGAGTACTTTGCTTCGTGGCACTCATGAAACTACGCTTCGAAACATTCATTTTCAATACCTGGAGCCGATAAAATACAATCAGGACACCATTGCCTGGCCTATGGGAAACCGCCTTCTTAATTCAAATACAGGAATTGACCAGGTGAAACTTACACAGGTTACCCATAAACTGATCACTGAAAACGGATATGGTGGCCATGCGTTTGCCTTTATGGTTATACACAAAGGCATTCCAGTCGCAGAAAGCTATAGACCTGAGTTTAATCCAAAAACCCGTTTCCTAAGTTGGTCAATGGCCAAGAGTTTTACCAATGCACTGGTAGGAATCATGGTCAATGAAGGCAAACTCAATATTCTGGAACCTGTTAACCTTCCCGAATGGAACAATGATGACCGTAGACAAATAACGCTCAACCATTTGATGCAAATGCAAAGCGGACTGCAATGGAATGAAGATTATGGAACCCGCTCGGATGTAACGGTCATGCTGTATTGTGAGAAGGATTTTGCCCGCTATACGTTCAATCGCCTTTTACAATTTCCAACAGGTACCTTTTGGAATTATTCATCGGGTTCTGCCAACGTGATCAATTACGTGATCCGTAAAACACTAAACAACGATTCCCTCTACTATAGCTTTGCCAATTCGGCTCTTTTTAATAAAATTGGCATGGGTGATGCAGTATTTGAAGTCGATCCATCTGGAACACAGGTAGGTTCCTCGTATATCTACGCCACGGCCCGTGATTATGCCCGTTTCGGCTTACTTTACCTTCAGGATGGAATATTTAACGGCCAGCGTATTTTACCGGAAGGTTGGGTGAAATATACGACCACTCCCGCCTCCCATAGCAAAGGAGAATATGGCTCCTTATTCTGGCTCAATAGTGCCAAACATTACCCTTCAGCCCCCCAGGACATGTATTCCTGCAATGGTCACGATGGTCAGCGGATCTTTATCATCCCCTCAAAGGAACTTGTAGTTGTTGTATTGGGTTATTCGCCCAGGCTGGGTGATGCAATGAATTTCGATGCCCTCCTGGCCGATATCCTCAAGACCCTTCCTTACTGATTGTATCCAGTTTGAGCCCACACCGAAAAGGCTTTCTTTAGGAAGTTTTTAAAGTTCCAGGTATATAGGTTATGGAAATTTCTTATATGTATTTTCATCACGCTTTCCGAAATAAAGAAACCAAACAATGTTGTCCTCTAGAGAGATTCCAACACGGTAGTCTCCAAATTTAATTCGATAATAGTTTGGATGACCAACTATAGGTGTAATATTGGGAATTTCATCAAGATTTTTTGCTTGCCCAACTCTTTCTATAACTCTTTTGAGCCTTAATTTGGTTGATTTATCGTTTATCTTGAAAACCAACTTATCAAATTGTTTTGAAGTCTCAAACTCCATGGTTATTTACCTAAGAATTCCAGCACTTTATCTTTGTTACCTTTGCCACTTTTGCGAGATGCAGACATCAGGCTTGCAATGAATTGATCTGAAAATTCTTCATCACTGGCCACCGTTATACTTTTTACTCCTTTTAGCATTTCAATAGCCTCAATTAGTTTTAATTGATTGGCCTTTGGGTCTAGTTTTACTACGATTGTTGCCATATTCAAATTTTATAAGCAAAGTTAATAAAAAGAAAACCACAGATTCATCATTAATTCTTAAAACATCTGGATGACTTTTTTCAACGCTTCTATAAACAAGTCAACTTCTTCCTTAGTATTGTAAAAGGCAAATGAAACACGCACTGTTCCCTGTATACCGAAATGATCCATCAACGGATCGGCACAATGATGGCCTGTTCTGACTGCAATGCCAAACTTATCGAGCATGGTTCCCAGATCAAAGAAATGAACCCCTTCCACGTTAAACGAAATTACCCCTGACTTCTTTATTTGGGTACCATAAATTTTCATTCCCTGAATTTTATTCAATTCAGCAGTAGCATACTTTAGGATTTCAGTTTCTACTCTTGAAACTGTTTCCAGGCCAATGTTCTGCAGATAATCAATGGCAGCTCCAAAGGCAATCACCCCGCTGATGTTGGGCGTTCCGGCTTCAAATTTATAGGGCAATTCATTGTAGCTTGTTCCGGCAAAACTAACTTCCGAGATCATCTCTCCTCCCCCCTGGTAAGGAGGCATCTGTTCGAGCAATTCCCTTTTTCCATAGAGGACACCAACCCCATTGGGCCCATACATTTTATGGGCTGAGAAAGCATAAAAATCAGCATCCAGCTCCTGAACATCGATCTGTAGGTGCGGGACCGCCTGTGCTCCGTCTATCAATACATGAACTCCTCTGGTATGGGCCTTTTCAATGATCTCTTTCACCGGGTTAATGGTGCCCAGCACATTCGAAACATGCCCCACCGCGATGATTCTGGTTCGTTTGGTAATCAGGGCATCCAGCTGTTCAATCAACAAGCGGCCATCATCATCCATGGGCAACATCACAATCCGGGCTTTCTTTCTTTGGGCCATCAGTTGCCAGGGAACAATGTTTGAATGGTGTTCCATTTCAGAAACAATAATTTCATCCCCTTCCTGCATAAAAGCCTCGCCATAAGAATAGGCCACAAGGTTGATGCTCTCAGTTGCCCCCTTGGTGAATACAATTTGCTCACGGGTTTCAGCATTGATCAGCTTTTGAGCCTTCTCCCTTGTCTCTTCATAGGCCATAGTCGCCTTGTCAGCCAGGTAATGCGCCGCCCGGTGGATATTTCCATAGTATTCGGAATAGGTTCTGGTCAGCGCATCAATCACCTGTTGCGGGCGTTGTGTAGTAGCCGCATTGTCGAAATAAACCAGAGGCCTGTTGTATATCTTTTGGTTCAGGATCGGAAAATCCTTTCGTATATTACTAATATCAAAACTCATAATTCGTTCATTGTTATGGAATAAACAACAATTTTAAAGTGAATATTCCTGATTGGTGTCAAAGATAAGAGAATAAATCAAGAGCTCAATCATAGTGTCCTTTATGAAGTACACCAAAGAGTGATTTCAAAATCCACTTCATTCCTATCAATGTATTAGGTAATAGAACCTAAATTATGTCACATTTCTCTTGGTAAGACAAAGAAAAAATAGAACGCGGATTAAAAATGATTTAGCGGATTAAAAACGGATTTATTTCCAACAAGTTGGAACGGATTCAAACAACAAAAAGGATAGTCATCTATAAATAATAACGGATAAAATTAAGTGTTTGACCCTTTTAATCCGGATACGAAGTATCTTAAATCCGTTTTTAATCCGCTAGATCATATTTTATCCGCGTTCTATTTTTTCTTTGCATGAATTAAAATTGATTGATCAACATTCATCCATATTGAAATACGACAACAAAGGGTTCCATTTACTTAATCCTACAGCGCATGAAGCTTTTTGAGCAATTTCCTTCCTCTTGACGAAATGCCTGCCGATCCGTGCAATTCAATTTCATTTTCAATCAGGTCAATCAATTCGCCCCCAAAATCGGGTTCCTCCTGTGCAATATTATACAGGATCTGCATGGCATGGACACGAACAGCAACCGGTTCAACGGCATCGGTAAAAATATCGATACAGTAATTCAACAGAGTCACCATTCGATCTTCCGGGACCGGATGAAGGCTGATGAGTTTCAACAGGTGCCTTTTCTTACCCGCATTGTGTGTTGTCATTACAAAATCAGTCATCGCCGGAAGATAGGGAGTGACCAATTCAGGATGTTTTTCATGTATTCGGTCTACCATCCACGCCGCCCTCCAGTTTCTCGGATCACGGTCATCGAAAACAAGTGTCATCAACACATCCAAATGCTGCGGAAATTCTGAAATATACTGCATCACGACAGCCAGGTTTTCCCAGGACTGAATCAATGTTGACAGTTCATTTTCAGCAATTTCCATCATTTTAACAGGGGCATTGTACGGTTAAATTATCAGAGAATAAAGATAGCTTACCTTACCGATATAGAAAAGAGAAAAGATCATTTTCAAGGGAGATTCATTGGTAATTTCAACCACCGACGGAATCCTTTATTCCCATACCAATACCCTACCAAGTCTATAGAAAGGCTATACCTGCTCCAGTGTTTCTGTAAGCTTTCTGTAACCTATCTGTAATGTATCTGTATCATTTATTACAGATACATTACAGATAGGTTACAGAAAGCTTACAGAAACACTGGAGCAGGTATAGAGTTAGTATAGCGTTCTTATTGTTTTGGTAAGGAGTTGGACCATTTTTACAAGCGGTCTGAAATCTGCTGTGTCAGGATAGAATTCAAGGATAATTTTTCCCTACTTTGCACTTCAATGCAAAGAAAACAGGATGGAAGTTTGTTGCGCCCTAATTGTAAATGGATCGAAAATACTGGCAGTACAGCGGGGACCGGAGAGCAGGCACCCCTTGAAATGGGAATTTCCAGGGGGAAAAATAAACCCATTTGAAACGCCGCAGGAGGCTATTGTCCGGGAGATCGAGGAGGAATTAATGATTCAGATTGCAGCCATCAAACAACTTTCAACCATCGAATTTGCCTACATTGATGCGGAGCCATTTTGCCTTATTCCATTGACTGGCCGGATCATTTCCGGGGAAATTCACCTTACGGAACATGTGGTCCAACGTTGGCTGTCCTTTGATGAACTGCTAACCGTGGATTGGCTGGAGGCTGACCGCGAACTGATCCTGAAAAATCAGGAAGAACTCAAATTAATACTCCAGGGAAGATTGGAGTGAACTATTTTACAAGGTGCGGGAAAATGATGGCAAAAGCTACGTAAACGGCCGTCCAGCTAAGGATTGAAATCACCATATAGGGCTTGGCAAGCTTATGCTTTGGATAATATTTATTGAGTAGGAAAGCGCCAATGGGAAGACTTAATATAATGGGTGAGGCTACAATAATGCCGAACAATCCGTACTTTGCACGGAACTTAACAATGAAACGGCTGCGGCGGGTAAAGACCTTTTCTCCTGTTGCCTTTTTCCGCCAGGCCATCAATTGTCGGTATTTGTGCTTTAGGAACATCGGGCTGTGTTTCCAGACAAATGTTTTGACATGATGAAATTGACGGATCGCAAAACCGCTGAAGTGATAGAAGAAGAAGAAGCCTGCGAGCCCTCCCAAAGTAACTGAAATTAAAGTTTGCTGGAAATTTAATCCAATGAGCAAGGCATATGGAAAGGTCAGAACATATTTTACAGTAGCCAATAAAAAAACCTGAATAATTTTGAATATAGAAATCATATCTTCTCCGTCTAGTTTTTACCTGAAATAAACGGCTAAGTTTATAAAAATGTTGTTACAATGTTCACATATGTGCCTGATTTTTAACTTTATTAAGAATTATTAATGCTTAATTTTCCATATTTTTTGTTTACAACTCCCACTTCTCCATCATGATGGGGATTCTAAAAATGATTTGTTTAAACATTTGGAAACCAGTTCAGCAACAATTATTTCCGAATTAGAACAGAAATCGAAAATAGTCTCAAAAATTAAGGGATCAACTCCTCCTTTGAAAGTGTTGAAAATACAACCGTTCAATTCTTTCCCTTTTTGGTTAGATTTTGATAGATTCATAGTATCTTTATATAATCAATCCTGAACAGTATGGACTGAAGATCAACCAGACCGCTACAGGACTGGAAGACAATGTAAAACTTCTAAAAACAATAAAAATGAAAACATTTTTCCTGATCGCATTACTGATTGCCAGCACCCTGATTACCAGATCTGAGAATCCACCAGAGAAACTATTCAATGGAAAAGACCTCACGGGATGGAAGATTTACGGCACCGAGAAATGGGTGGTTGAAAATGGGCTTTTGGTTTGTGAAAGCGGCCCGGATCAGCAATACGGCTACCTGGCTACCGAGAAATGGTACGATAACTTCGTGCTGGAACTCGAATTTAAACAAGATGCCAATGGAAACAGCGGTGTCTTTTTCCGGTCGACCATTGAGGGCACCAAAATAAGTGGATGGCAGGTTGAAGTTGCCCCTCCCAACCATGACACGGGAGGTATTTATGAATCATACGGCAGAGGATGGTTACACCAGATTCCGGACGACCAGGAAGGCTTTTTGAAGATGGGAGATTGGAACAAGATGAAAATACAGGTAGTAGGCGACCATGTCACCACCTGGCTCAATGGACATGAAATGACCGACCTAAAGGATGAGAAAATTGGACAAGGGAAAGGCTCCATTGCCCTTCAGATTCACGATGGAGGCGGAATCAAGGTAAGCTGGAGAAATATTGTGATACAAAAATTGTAATGAGTAATAGCCCCGAATTTCATTCAGGGCTATTCATATTTAACCACATTGGGGGTTCAACCCTCCTTCAACAGTTATAGAATAATGGAAAAGCCTTTATAGTCAGAATAATGTCTGACTATAAAGGCTTTTCAGTAAGCAAGTTTTTCAGTTCTTGTAAATTAAAGCTTTAATTGATCTTGGTATAAATCAATTCAATACCCTTGCCTGTTTTCAAGTTCCTTGAATATTTCTTATCCTGTGCATTGTTCCAGTGCTCCATGGTGCCGAGGCTTCCCAAAAGGGTTCCATCTTTCTCAGGATCATACTTGGTTCCCGAAGGTGGATTATTGGCCAAAGCGCTTTCAATTAAAGAATAGTCGCTGTACATCATCTCAGGAGCATCGGGCCATTCGGTCAACAGGAAATCGAGCACAACAGCATCCACAGCAACGCCATCCTGAGATGCAAATAAACTGTTGGGCCAATTGTTGTTAAAAGGGGCAAGCTTCCATTTGAAAGCAGGAACCTGGTCTACAAACTTATTGCCGTAAATACCGTCGATCAGAAACAACATGGTCTTTTCACCAAGGTCTTTGTGACCCAGGTAATCAACGAATACAAGATATTTGGGTGAACCGTCCTTGTTCTGGCTAAAACCGCTGGAATGTGCATTCTTGTGCCAGTCGTCTTCAATGCTGGTACAGCCAAAGAAGTTTTTGGCGCTTAAGGTGCTCCCTTGACCAACGTGTCCTTTCATCAATGCAAGGCTGATATTATAGTCAGATTCAATCATGCAGGTAGCAAGTCCGGTGGCTACCTTACCATTGTCAACAGAATAAGGAATTGCATTGGCAACAAAAGAAGCTTTTTCACGGCCATCGCCCCCGTTGTGATCCATGTAATGTACATTGGGAAAAGCCTCATGGCATTTGTCATATACATTATTGGTCATGAAGCGGCTGGGATCAGTGAGGGTAATGTTCTCCTGGGCGACTCCGGCTTCATTCACCAGGCTTTTTAACAGGGAGAGAATCAATTGCGGGTTGGCATTGATTTCATTGGTATTGTCATGGGAATGAGTATTGTTCAGGTTCACCTTAATGGCAATCTTTTGTCCGTTCTTATACCCGGTATCGGTATTGTGTTTGGCTTTGTTGAAAAAATGGAACAAGGCATCCCATGCTTTCTTTTCATCCTTGGTATTGGTTAAGCTAAAGAGCGTCTGTGAAAGAAGCTTATCGGTTTCAGTTTGGTTGTTGAAACGATCTTCCCACCAGAAGCCTGTTTTCCCATCCCAAGAAGCAATTTTAGGATTGTGGGTCCAGGCAACTCTTCCGGGGAATATACCACGGGCAATACCCAGGGGTTGATTGGGTTTATACCATATTTCCAGGGGTGTATTGCTGGCTTTAGCTTCCTGTGAAGATCTTGAAGTCAGCACAAATCCTGCTCCTATGCTCACTGCCAGGAACAAGAAGGCCGCAACATACCTGTTGTCTCTCCATTTCTGTCTGGCCTTTTGAAAAGCAAAGGTAGTTCCCAGCAAAGCCATCATCCAGATTACAAAACCTGACATCAGGGGCGCAGCTGCACGCATACAGGGATAAGTTGCACGCGAAGGTTTAGGAATTACTCGGACAAGGAACCATACCGTGGAAGTAACTCCCACTACGATCATGGATATCCTGCTAATGATTGGATTCTTCAACAAATTGAAAAGCTTTACAATCACAGTTAAAATTTTGGTTTTCATTTGATGGATAGTTATTTGATGATTTTAAATTCAAGATAATCGTAATTCATATTCCCATGTGAAACCGTTTTTAAGGTAAGCACATGAATCCCCTTATGAAGCTTTACAGTAGTCAATGAATCGGCACGGTTCCAATGATGCCATTGCCGCCATGCGACAGGTTCCTTATCATTTCTTGTTGAAGGGATTTTCAGTTCCCTGGTCAACACCTTTCCATCCATGTCCAGTGAAATACCTCCATCGCCACTGGCAGTGTACATCAAGCCCACTTGGTAGTTGCCCGTTTTATTTACCTTTACCGTATAGTTGATCCATTCACCCGGCTCCGTCCAGCCAGTGTAAAGTTCACCCATCAGCGGTTCAACTACATTGTAAGGATTGTTATCTATGTCACCGGTTTTGGTATAGGAAATATCTACCCCTTCGTTCATCCTGAATTCATTGAGGAAGGTCCCGTTGGCAGGGTTGAGCTTTCCACTGCCATTGTTGACAGCATCGGAGTCGTGATAGGCAATGCCTTCGCCTCCCAGATCATACAATTCACATTGTACCTTACCAGGGATTTGTTGTATTTTACCTTTGTAGGGGTTTTTTGCAGATGTATTTACTGTCCATAAAAGCAGGAACAGGGCAACGCATGCGAATACAGGAAGGCCGTTGACATTTTTCTTCATAGGGTTGCATATTACTGGTTCAAAAATAAGAATTTCAAGTGGCATTTAGCACCTCAAAAGTAGTTATTTTGGTCCAGCACCTATATGTATTATTTACAATTTCCTTTCCACGAAAACAAACCAATTCTGAATGCTTTCGGGAATGGAATAAAACGGGAGCGATCCTTTCAACTCCATTTCAATGGAATCTATTTTGAATAACGACGATTGTTGAATAATTAAATGTAGGATTTATCCCGTCTCAGCTCATTCGGTCAACACCAGAACGTACAGATGTCTTCTTCTAATGCTTTGTTGTAAATATTTTATATCCCAATATAACGGAGAATCTGCTGTAAGTAGGATCATATAATCCCTTCGAAAGATTTCGATCGGTATAATAACGAGCTTCCAGGCTAAATCTCTTATGATCGATTCCACCACCAAAAGCCATATTGCCCTCTGGACTAACTACAATAGACCGATATTGATCTGGAGCAATTATAAGATACTTGATCTCTGAATTAAATTTCATGACCACACCCGGGACATAAAACCCATTTAAATAGAGCCTGGTCTGATCATTCAGATGATAATAATATCTCACTCCAAGGGGAAATTCAACGGATGAATAGTTGATTATTCCATCTTTTTGATCAGCCCCTGATTTATAGGTTTGAAAAGTAGGTTCAAATACAAGGGCAAATTTATAATTATGCAAGGCGAACAACCATTCAGCTTCTATGCCCATTCGGAATGATTGACTGGATTTAAAATCGACATGACGATTGACGGGTACGGTCATTGATCCTGATGAGAAATTGATGCCCGGTGTAAGCTTGAGATTTAAATAACTTTTTCTTTCTATTGGATTAATTTGGGATACTGTATTTCCGAAACTTCTATCATAAGCTGTAAAATATTTACCAATTGCTTCAGCAGTATAAGGCATATTTTGCACTTCATCCATATATGAATCCTTAAACTGTAGGTCTTTCCAGATTTGTTGCCTGAAACTGGTATTTTTCACCAAATTCATGTCAACCTTATATTCCTTGTACACCAATTGGTCAATGGTCGTTCCCCCATTCATGGAATAAAAAAACTTCACTAAATTCTCATCCTCATAAACATATAGGTTCGCCTTCCCTTCTACCAGGACCTTTAAAAATAATTTCTCCTGTTTCCAGATAGGATCCTTTTCGGTTGATATACTGGTTTTGGGGTTGAACGAACGATCAATTTTAACATCCGCAGCTATAAATTTAAAGCTGTTGTAAATACCAAATTCATTGACTGAAGTTAGATCACCCGATTCAGTTTTGGCTGAATTTCCTAACTTATAATTAAATTCTACAGGGTTATTTTTCCATTCCCTATTTTTTATCAGGCATTCAACTCTCTTGCGATCATGGTTGATAAAATACCCCTTCTCATATTTGATTTGTCCAAATGATTCGGTTACGATAAAGAATAAAAGGAGCAAGGCAGTTATTGATTTCATGTATGAATAATTTTGTATATTGATTTCCAATGTTGGCATTTGTCAAGGCAAACTTACAAAATCAAATTATCAATAATACAATAATTCACAATTTAAAATCAATCATTTTCAATTGTGGCAATTCTGTTGGTAGGAGAATATTCTTTTAGCCGGTTGGCTTTACACTTTATTTTGAGTTATAAAATCAATCAATTCCTCATTTGAATATGTTCGCCGATGGATAGGTTTTAATTGAATGGCATATTTTGTATACCTGATATACCGTGGATATTTTGTGCCCTTAACCTCTTCTTCAAGGGTTGGACATGGACACTTATCCTTCACTGACCCTAATTTATACCCAAAAACATCATATACAACACCATTAAAATACCAGCCGATATGCTTTCCCCTCCACCCATAAATCAATTCATCCTCAATATAGGCAACTGCATGTCCATCCCAGGTGAATATGGAGTTTTCATGTTCAGCCGAAAAGTACACTACCGGCTGTCCGGTTTTATTAAAAAGAGTAATTTCCATCTCAATCCTTCATAGAGTTAAACGATTAAGGATCAATCACAAAAGACGGTGG
>DMFR01000419.1 GCA_003450125.1 Prolixibacteraceae bacterium
TAACGATGTAGCAGGGATAACCGTTAGTCCCACCAGCGGGCTTGTAACTACTGAAGCCGGTGGGACTACTACCTTTACGGTGGTGCTCAATACCCAACCCTCGGCCCCTGTTTCCATTGTCATTTCCCCGGATGATTTAACAGAAGGAACGGTCTCCCTATCTTCAATAATTTTCACCTCTGCCGATTGGAACATTCCGCAAACTATCACGGTTACAGGCAAGGATGATTTTGTCCAGGATGGAAATATACTCTACTCAATAGTCACTTCACCATCCACTAGCGGGGATAACAATTATAAAAACATCAATGCTCCGGATGTTACGGTTACCAACACGGACAACGATATATCCGGAATTACGATATATCCGGCAAGTGGACTGGTTACCACAGAAGCAGGGGGAACAGCCACCTTTACCGTGGTTCTTAAATCACAACCTACGGCTGATGTAACTGTTGCCCTTTCATCCAACGATCCCAGTGAAGGTACCGTTTTACCGTTATCCGTTACCTTTACTTCCGCAAACTGGAATGCAGCACAAACAGTTACGGTCAAGGGGGTAGATGATTTTATGGTCGATGGCAATATTGCTTACACGGTTTTGACTTCTGCTGCAACCAGCGGTGATGCAAACTATAACAATTATAATGCTTCCGATATATCAGTTGCCAATATTGATAATGATGTTGCAGGAGTAACAGTTACACCGGCCAGTGGATTGGTAACCAGTGAAGCCGGGGGAACGTCAACTTTTACAATCGTTTTGAATTCACAACCATCATCTGATGTAACCATTTCAATCACTTCAGAGGATGCCACCGAAGGAACTGTTTCCCCGTTATCGGTAAGCTTTACAACAGCCAGCTGGAATATCCCTCAAACCATTACTGTAACGGGGGTAGATGACCTTACGGATGATGGAAATATCGTGTATCACATCAATACAGGTGCAGCTGTAAGCGGTGATGTGAATTATTCGGGATTTTTCCCCCGTATAATTACAGTGACAAACAATGACAATGATGTTGCTGGAATTTCGATAAGCCCTACTTCAATTACCACATCGGAAGGTTCAGGGGCAGGACATTCCCAGATATTTTCGGTAGTGCTTAATACCCTTCCAACGGCAACAGTGAGCATGGGCCTGTTGTCAGGAAATATCAACGAAGGGACCGTTTCTCCCTCCTCTCTTACCTTTTCAACATCCAACTGGAACCTACCTCAAATTGTAACGGTAACCGGGGTTGATGATCCTGTGGATGACGGGGATATTGAATATACAATTGTTGTAACACCTGCAACCGGCGGAGACTATGCAGGTATTGACCCGGCAGATGTGACTGTCACCAATGTAGATGATGATGTGGCCGGGATTACAGTATCTCCCGCAAGTGGTTTGACCACCACAGAAGCAGGAGGAACAGCTTCCTTTACCATTAAGCTTAATTCTGCCCCTACGGGCAATGTTACCATTGGCGTCTTATCGAATGATGCAACCGAAGGCAGTGTTTCTCCTGCATCGGTAACTTTTACCTCTGGCAATTGGAATTCAGCCCAAAGCATCACAGTTACAGGAGTGAATGATGATGTCCAGGACGGGGATATTTCCTACAGCATTGTTACTGCACAGGCAGTGAGTACAGATGCTCTTTACAGTTCCATCAACCCATCCGATGTATTGGTCACCAATGCAGATGACGATAGCGCTGGTTTTATTATTTCACCTACATCAGGACTAATTACTAAAGAAGCTGGAGGACAGGCCATATTCACCATCCGGCTTAGTTCAGAGCCCACGGCCAATGTGACCGTGAACCTCACATCAAGTGATACAGGTGAAGGAAGAGTCTCTGCGGCTTCAGTTACCTTTACTCCCCTGAATTGGAATATATATCAAACAGTTACTGTCACCGGAGTGGATGATTACGAGATGGATGGGAATACCCTTTATTCCATAATTACATCTGTTGTGCCGGGTGGCGATGCGAAATACAATTCCCTCAATCCTGCAGATGTAACCATCACCAACAATGATGACGATATGGCAGGAATTACTGTGAATCCCTCAAGTGGACTTACTACCACAGAAGCAGGAGGGACAGCCACTTTCACTGTAAAATTGAACTCGCAACCTGCGGGAAGTGTTTCCTTTGGATTATCATCAAGCAATGTGAACGAAGGAAGCGTTTCTCCTGGATCATTGACTTTTACTGTTGGAAATTGGAATCTACCTCAAACGGTAACGGTTACAGGGTTGAATGATTTTGTTCAGGATGGTGATATTGCCTACTCGATTGTTACGGCTCCTGCCTCAAGTACCGATGTCAATTACAACAATCTGGATGCTTTGGATATTTCAGTTACTAATACTGACAATGATATTGCTGGTATAACAGTGAATCCAATCAGTGGATTAGAAACTACAGAAGCCGGTGGAAGTGCAAATTTTTCGGTTGTACTTACCTCTCAGCCCAGGGCTGATGTAACTATCGGCATTTCTTCATCCAATACAGGCGAAGGATCAGTTTCACCAGGTTCGTTGACTTTTACATCCGTTAACTGGAACATAGCACGCACGGTTACTATTACCGGAGTGGATGACTATTCCATTGACGGAAATATAGGCTATTCTATTGTAACTGTACCTGCTGCCAGCACTGATCCCAATTACAGCGGCCGCAACGCCCAGGATGTATCGGTTACCAACATGGACAACGATGTAGCCGGTATTACCATTTTTCCCAATGGTGGATTAACCACCGATGAAGGCGGGGGGCAGGCCACCTTTACAATTGTACTAAATTCCATGCCCTCAGCAAGTGTTTCCGTTGCTCTGTCATCAAGCAATACCAATGAAGGAACTGTATCCCCATCATCAGTAACCATCTTGCCCGCAAACTGGAATGTGCCTGTAACAGTAACTGTTACAGGTGTGGATGATCCTGTGGATGACGGCGATATCAATTATACCATTGTATTGGCAGCAGCCAGCAGTTCCGATACCCATTACAACAATCTGAACCCTTCGGACGTTTCAGTTACCAATATCAACAACGATAAGGCGGGAATTACTGTTACTCCAATAAGTGGGCTTATAACCTCTGAAAGTGGAACAACTACAACATTTTCCATTGTTTTAAAAACGAAACCAATAGCTAATATAACTATCAATTTTTCTTATTCTCCCTCCACGGGAATAAATGAGGGAATTATAACACCGCAACCCGTAATATTTACTCCTTCGAATTGGAATATCCCCGTTACTGTTACGGTCAAGGGGAAAGATGACAGTGATCATGACGGTGACATTACCTATGATATCGTTTCAACAGCATCGAGTGCAGATGCAAAATATAATGGATTAAAGGGTGAAAATGTAACGGTTACTAACCTGGATAACGATACCCCGGAAATTAGGGTTTTTCCAACTAGTGGGCTGGCTACAACTGAACTCGGAGGAACTGCCACCTTTACAGTTGTTTTGGTAACTAAACCAAAGAATGATGTAATAATTGGCCTTTCATCCAACGATACAAGTGAAGGTATTGTTTCACCGGCAACGCTTACCTTTACAGGGGGCCCCTCGGGGAACTGGGCAACCCCTCAGACAGTAACTGTCACCGGTGTGAATGATGCTTTGACTGACGGGGATATTCCGTATTTAATTGTTACGGAAGCCAACAGTTCTGACGCTGATTATGATGGTATCGACCCCGATGATGTAAGTGTGACAAATATTGAATTAATCCCTTCAATAATCAGTTTTACTCCCACAATAGCATGTTACGGATCAGGAACTACAATCGTTATTACTGGAAGAAACTTTACAGGCGCTACAGCCGTCAAAGTTAATAATATCAATGCATCGTTCACGGTAAACAGCTCAACCCAGGTGACTGCCACAATGCCTGCTACAGCCACAACCGGAACTATTAGTGTGATTACCTCCTTGGGAACGGCTATAAGTAATTCTTCTTTATCAGTAACTTATTCTCCCACAGCTGTTGCGGGCACAGAAATAATCACCTGCTCTAACTATGGAGCAGTGAACATTACGGCAGGTTCAAGTGCAACCAATTCTTCTGTTGTGGCATGGACATCAAGTGGAAGCGGAACCTTTGCCAATGCCAGTTCCTTAACAACGGCCACATATTCTCCTAGTGCGGTGGATATTTCTAATGGTAGTGTTATTTTAACCTTGACTGCGATCGGTCCTCCATCCTGTGGAAATGCAATTTCAACAAAGAAGTTGACCATCACATCTTTGCCGATGGCAACGATTGCATACGCTGGAATGCCATTCTGTAATAGCATTTTGGGGACTCAGCCGGTAACAAGTACAGGAACTACTGGCGGAACCTATTCTGCGGCTCCTTCCGGATTAACCATTGATGCAGGTACCGGTGCTGTTACTCCATCCACAAGTACTGCCGGAACTTATACAGTGACTTATACCATGGCAGTCTCAGGCGGATGTACAGAACAGACAGCTTCTTGCGCTGTCATCATCAAGCCAATGCCGGTTATCGCAAATAAAGACCTGCCAGCCTGTAGTGGAACAGCCTTTACGGTCTCTCCGACGAATGGCACTGACATTGTCCCATCAGGAACCACCTATAGTTGGTCTGCACCAACAGTCACAGGAAATCTCTCCGGAGGTATGCCCGGCAATTCAGCTTCAACTATCACTGGAACCTTAATTAACCCTACTAATGAAATACAAACTGCGACCTATACCGTTGTGCCCTCCTCAGGTAACTGTAATGGCAATTCATTTATAGTCACAATAACAGTAAATCAGGAAGGATCATGGACAGGTGCTATTGACACTGATTGGAACAATCCCCTCAACTGGGTCTGTAGTCAAATCCCCACTCTAAGCACGAATGTATTCATTGGAAGTGGAAAACCCAATTACCCTATTCTCTCATCCGGTGCAGTCGGAACAACCAATAATTTGGCCATTGAAAGTGGTGCTTCTTTAACAGTTACAGGGAATACATTTCAAATTGCAGGAGCTATTTCAAATAACGGAACCTTTGCTGCAACTGCTGGAACCATTGAACTCAGGGGGTCTGCTCAACAAACCATTGGTGCCAATATCTTTACTGGCAATACAATACTGAATTTAACCATCAATAACCCTGCAGGAGCCATTTTGCAGGGGGCGCTTAATCTTACCGGAATTGTTAGGGCATTGAATGGGAATCTGAATTCAGGAGGATATTTAACCCTGTTATCAACCGCAACACAATCTGCATTAATTGATGGTAGCGGTTCTGGAAATGTATTGGGTAACGTAAACATTCAGCGATATCTTTCAACGGCTTTTGGTTATAAATACATCAGTTCTCCCCTTCAGACAGCTACAGTGTCTGAATTGGCCGCAGAAGTTGATTTATCGTCAGCATTCCCTAGTTTTTACAAATACGATGAGAACAACAGCATTGATACGTCGGGTGTTATCGTTTATACATCTGGGTGGGTCAAATATAACACCGCCGGGAGTCTCATGGTTCCACTGACGGGCTATGCTGCAAATTTCGGCAATAATCCAACGGAATTAACTATAAATATGACCGGCGTGGTTAATAATGGTAATCTACAAACCATTCTTTACAACCACAACAGAACATTTACAAAGGGGTATAATCTAGTGGGAAATCCTTATCCTTCTCCTGTGGACTGGAATGCACCGGGTTGGACAAAGAACAATATCGACAATGCATTGTATTTTTTCAATGCCAGCGGCACCCAATATTCGGGCGCATATAGTAGTTATGTGAGTGGAGTTTCATCCGGCAGTGATGGTAATGTTATTGCAGCCATGCAGGGATTCTTCGTACATGTAACCGATGGGGCTGATCAGGTGGGGGCTATTCTGGGTGTTACAAATTCGGTCAGAATCAACAATCTCAACCCTATTTTTAAAAGAGCAATTATTGATACCCGTGCAGTCCTTCATTTTACAGCTAATTTTGAAACAAAAGACGCAATAAATGATGCGGCCGTTATTTACTTTGATAATGCTGCCTCCCCAAATTTCGATAAAGATATGGATGCTTTGAAGATGACCAATACGGATATTCTTGTTCCCAATTTATATACTTTGACACCTGAACTGACGCATCTACAAATCAATGGAATGCCTTATCCATCAGATAGCATATCAAATATACCATTGGGGGTCACTACCTTCACAGACGGGTGGATAAACCTCCAGGCAAATGATATCAATCAACTTCCTCCACATCTTCATCTATATCTGGTAGATGGAGAAACAGGCATCATGCAGGATTTAAAACAATTTCCCCACTATCATATTTACCTGAAATCTGGAGAATACAATCAGCGCTTTTCATTGGTTTTCTCTCTTTCAGAACTTGCTGACCCTAAAGCTGATCCAGGAAAAGTATTTACTCTTTCAATTATCAATAATTCCTTAAGGGTGAAAACGAACCTTCCCTACAATACCAAAGGGAATATGTTGGTGACCAATCTATTGGGGCAGGTTTTAATGAGTAGAGAGGTTTTTGGAAAAGAGACAATAACAATCAATCAAAACATAAGTTCAGGAGTGTATATTATTTCTATCATATCAGGTAAAATAAAACATTCTGAAAAGATACTAATGAGGAAAGATTATGAATAGTCAAGCTCAATACACCCAGCTTCTTAAAGGGTTAATGCCATTTGTTCTATTTGCCAGTCTATTGTTCCTTAATGTTGAGGCAATAGCGCAGGAGCGACCCCCTAGACCCATTGCGGTTAAAGTAGACTTGTTGCAGCAACTTAATTTTGGATCTATTATACCCACGGGGACTTATGGCTCGGTAACTGTTACTTACGATCGATTGCGAACCTCAGAAGGGCATGTGCTCCTGATGGGGTTGAATTTCTCTCCTGCTCTTTTTAGTATAGATGCCGAACGTGGAACATTGATTACCATTGTTAACGGTCCCCCGGTGAACTTGAGCAGTAGTAATGGGCGCACGGTACGCCTTGAACTAGGGGAAGCAAGTACGGGCTATAAATTTGTAACTACCAGCCAGTTCACCGATGTCTCTATTGGTGGGAAGCTAATTGTTGGATCTATTCTGGACAATCCGGGCGGGTTTTATAGCGGAAGTTTTCAGGTAACGTTTATACAGGAATAATCCTCACCCCTAATTTATATGTATAAAACAGATACGCCACTTTGCTTAAACTACCTGAAATGGGAATACATTTCAGGTAGTTTGATGACCATAGCGTACCTGTTGATTTTGGTATTCCTGCCCATCATCGCAATGGCTCAGGATGAACCCGAATATGATGAAGTAACCGTTTATTTAAATATCCAGAAAGTGGGTGGTGCCGACATTTCAGCCGTTATCCGCGATGAGACTGTTTATCTTCCCATTGTCGATATTTTTTCCTTTTTGAAGATTAAAAACACGGCATCTGCTCAGTTTGATTCCATTAGTGGTTTTTTTATCAACCAGGAGGCTACCTATTTAATTGACAAGGTAAACCATCGAATTACCTACCAGGGAAAAGTCTTTGATCTTAAAAAGGACGATCTGGTGAAGACAGAAACCAATCTATATCTTCGTTCACCCTTTTTTGGCCAGATATTTGGCCTTGATTGTGCTTTTAGCTTCAGAAGTTTAACCGTTTTGCTGACCAGTAAACTGGAATTACCCATTATCAGGGAGATGCGCCAGGAACAGATGAGAACAAATATCAACAGACTTACCGGTGAAGTCAAAACAGATACCATCATTGGACGTAAGTTTCCATTGGTTCATCTTGGTATGGCTGACTGGTCAGTTATATCGACTCAGGATCTGGGTAAAAAGACCGATGCCAGGATGAACCTGGATCTAGGTACTGTCATTGCCGGAGGAGAAGCCAATGTGCGGCTAAACTACAATAATAACAGTCCTTTTACCGAAAAACAACAACAATATATGTGGAGGTTTGTCAATAATGACCATCCCTACCTGAGACAAGTGATGGCCGGGAAAATATACTCCCAGGTAACTGCTTCTGTTTACGACCCTATTGTCGGCGTTCAGTTTACCAATACCCCCACCACTTACCGCCGTTCTTTTGGCTCTTATACATTGAGCAATATTACCGAACCCAATTGGCTGGTGGAACTCTATGTCAACAATGTGCTGGTAGATTATATGAAAACGGATGCTTCGGGATTTTATAAATTTGAAGTTCCATTGGTATATGGGAATTCGGCCGTGAAGCTTAAGTTTTATGGTCTTTGGGGTGAAGAACGGGTACAGGAGGAGAATATCAGTATCCCTTTCAACTTTCTGCCACCCAAAGAATTGGAATATACCGTAAGTGCCGGTATCGTGGAAGATACCTTGGGAAGCCGGTTTTCTCGTGCTAACATGAATTATGGTGTTACGCGCCGTTTTACATTAGGGGGTGGAATTGAATACCTTTCCTCGGTTAAGACAGGAAGTGCGATGCCTTTCATCAGTTCTTCCCTCAGATTAATGAGTGGCTTGCTCCTTACTGGTGAATATACATACGGAGTGAGGGCAAAGGGTATGCTCAGCTATCGTTTTCCATCCAATTTGCAATTTGAAGTTAACTATACCAAATACCACCAGGGTCAAAAGGCAATTATCTACAATTACCTGGAAGAGCGCAAGGCAACTGTTTCTATTCCCATAAAAGGAAAGAATTTTGCAGCATATTCAAGATTTACTTTTAATCAGATTGTACTGCCCAACCTTAAGAATACAAATGCTGAAATGCTTTGGTCTGGATCAGTATATGGAGTCAGTACTAACTTTACCACCTATGGGCTTTTCACCGACCTGAGCAAGCCTTATTTATACAGTAACTTATCCCTGGCGTTCAGGTTGCCTTCCCACATTGCTCTTACCCCTCAGGCCCAATACGAATACAACAGCAATCAACTGATTTCTGTCAAAGCAAATCTTGAAAAGCCTTTGTTTAAAAATGGATTTTTAAGCATGTCTTTCGAAAAGAACTTCAGAAGCAATACCAGAAGTATTGAAGTAGGTTTCCGATATGATCTTGCATTTTCCCAAACAGGACTTTCAATCCGTAATACAGATGCACAAAATACATTGGTCGAATCGGCAAGGGGTAGTTTGTTGTATGACAGGAAAACCAGGTATATGGGAACCAATAACCGCACCAGTGTGGGCAAAGGTGCTGTTACCCTGCTCCCTTTCCTTGATGCCAACGGAAATGGAAGGCATGACCGTGGTGAACCTAAAGCGGATGGTCTTAAATTTAAAATTAATGGTGGAACCATCATTCGAAATGCCAAAGATACCACCATTCGTATATTGGACTTGACACCCTATACCAGTTATCTGTTGGAATTGGACAAAAACAGTTTCGACAATATTGCCTGGCAAATGCAAACCCAGACCATGAAAGTGATGATTGATCCCAACATGTTTAAAACGATTGAAGTTCCTATTTCAGTGATGGGGGAAGTTTCAGGTACAGTCTATAGCGGATCGAAAGGGCAGGGGAGAATCCTGGTTTGTATCTATAAGAAAGATACTATTCTTGTTGCCCGGACCCTAACCGAGTCTGATGGTTATTATAGTTACCTTGGTCTTAAGCCTGGAAAATACACTATCCGTATTGATGGGGGACAACTTAAAAGAATAAATATGGTTTCCGCTCCCCAAAAAATGCCAGTCACCTTTTCCAACTCCATTGATGGTGATATGATTGATGGTATCGATTTCTTGCTAACCCCCAACGAAGAGTCCATACCCGATTCCACAAAGAGTACCTCTCAAATTGAATCTGTTAAGCCTTCTCCTGTAATAGCTGTTAAGCCTTCAGTAATAGCTGTTAAGCCTTCTCCTGTAATAGCTGTTAAGCCTTCTCCAGGAATACCTGATGAGCCTTCTCCAGCAATATCTATTAAGCCTTCTCCAGCAATATCTATTAAGCCTTCTCCTGTAATGCCTGATGAGCCTTCTCCTGTTATAACAGTTAAGAATTCTCCAATAGTATCTGTCCGTCAGGCACAAGTTGAAAAAAAGATTTCAAACCCAGCCGATAGCAAGATGATGATTCTCGGTTATCAGGGTGAAACACTTCATGTGGGGTCATTTAAAAATAAGGCCAATGCATTTGCTTTGATTGAAAAGCTGAAGGGAATGACAGACAGTCCGGCCATTATTGTATACAGTAAAGAATATTACCATGTACAGATTCCTGGTATTGCCAATGGTAAGCTTGTCATGGAGCTGGCTTCCAGGTTGGAGAAATCAGGAGTGGAGACATCCTATATTCCGGGTAAAAACAATGCTTTTATTCAAAGGGGTGAAACACTTCATGTAGGGTCATTTAAAAATAAGGCCAATGCATTTGCTTTGATTGAAAAGCTGAAGGGAATGACAGACAACCCGGCCATTATCGTATCCAGTAAAGGATATTATCACGTACAGATTCCAGGCCTTGCCAATAGTACAGTTGTTAAGGAGCTGGCTTCCAGATTGGAAAAATCAGGAATAGAGACTTACTATATGCCGGGAAATAAAACCACTACTTATATCCAGGCAGGTGAATATGATAATGAAGCAGATGCCATCAATGCATGCAAGAAATGGATGGAACGAACGAGCCAACCAGTGAACATCGTTTATGAAAAAAACCTGTACAAACTGCAAATTACAGGATTTGCATCCCCTGAAGCGGCTTCCCGTTTTGTCTCTGAAATGGGCAACTAGAAAAGGTGAGGCTGTCTAAAAAGCCAAAAAAGAAAAATAAATTAAACACGAAGACTCAAAGTCAAAAAAGAATTCACCTCAGATTACTCAAATGAACACAGATTAAAAAATAAGAATAATCTGTGTCTTTCTGTGTAATCTGTGGTGAATTCTTTTTTGACTTTGAGTCTTCGTGTTTAAATTTTACTTTTCAGACACCTTCTAATCTCTTACAAGCTCATATTTTTCGATCTTGGCATTTAACGTCGGGCGTGTAATGTCAAGAATATGTGAGGCTTCCAGCTTGTTCCAATTGACCTCTTCAAGGATTCTTTTGATATGGTATTTCTCCAGTTCAGCCAAAGAGCGAAACTGTGGAAGTTCCTGTATCACTTTCCCATCGGGTTGTTGCCTGAAATTCAAGGTAATATTTTCCTTTTCCAGCACATCGCTTTTTGACATCACTATGGCCTGAAGGATCGTGTTCTCCAATTCTCTTACGTTTCCCAGCCAATCGTGGGCCTTTAGCATTTCGATCACGCCCTCCCCAATTTTGACCACATTTTTATTGAACCTCTTGTTCAGTTTGTACAGGAAATGGATCACCAGATCACGGATATCTTCTTTTCGTTCCCGCAGAGGGGGTAGGTCAATGGTGAAAACTTTCAACCTGTAATATAAATCTTCCCTGAATTTGCCTTCCTTAATCAATGTTTCCAGGTTACGGTTCGTGGCTGTGATGATCCGTGCTTTCATCGGGATCACTTCTTCGCCGCCCACCCTTTCAAATTCCAATTCCTGGATCACCCTTAACAGCTTCACCTGTGTATTGAGAGAGATTTCTGAAATTTCGTCCAGCAGAATGGTCCCTTCTCCTGCCAATTCAAACTTGCCTTTTTTGTCCCGGATAGAACCTGTAAATGATCCCTTGACATGGCCGAAAAGTTCACTCTCCAAAAGCGATTCCGACAGTGCACTACAATTGACCACCACCAAAGGTTGATTGATGGTGATTCCGAAATAATGAACCAGGCGGGCAATCAATTCTTTTCCAGTTCCGGTCTCACCTTGTATGAGTACATTGACCTTGCTCATGGAAATGCGTCCGATATTTTTGAAGATCTCCTTCATCTGAGGGGTTTTACCCACCAGGATGTTGTCTTCGAGCATGTGTACGCTTGAAGCATCTACATGTAGGACCTCATTGAGGCTGTTGCTGACTTTAACCGAGTTAAGGGCAAACTGAATGGTCGATTTAAGTTTAACCGGATCAATTGGTTTTTCAAGAAAATCAAAGGCTCCCAGCTGAATGGATTTGATGGTCAACACCACATCTCCAAAGCCAGTGAGCAAGATGACGGGTAGAGAAATATTTAATTTACGGATCTTGGACAGCACCTCAAGACCATCAATCCCGGGCATTTGAAAGTCAGTAATGACCAGATCAGGGTGTTCTGTACGCACAAGTAACAAACCTGCCTCCCCATCTTCTGCCTCAAGGGTTGTATAACCCATCTTACTAATCGACTCTTTTAAAGATTTTAAAATCAGTTTATTGTCGTCGATAATTAAAATTTTCTCCATGGATTTGTAAGGTTAATTCAATTATATCTTCTACGTTTTTTTTCTTTGCAGATATTCTTTCCCAGTCAATTGAATAAGCTGTAGTGGTAACAAAAATACATTATATAATGTAAAAAGATGATTTTTGTGTAAAATAATTTTAATATTCACTTTTTGAGCCTAATGGGGATTACGGAGTGCCATTTGCCTTCATCTTCCTCTATTGTAATTTGAGTTTGATGTTGGAAAACTTTCAAAATTAATTGTTATCAATAACTTTCCTTTCAAAGCTGCAACTTCTGTTTGGATTTAGGAACGCTTTTAGTCCTGTCGAAGTAGTACCTGGTCGATACCAACTCCGTACCAAGGTGCTACCCGCTCCCTACTATAAGTACTCTTTCTGCACTTTATCTGTACTA
>DMFR01000424.1:0-301 GCA_003450125.1 Prolixibacteraceae bacterium
TGACTTCAAGTCACCCGCTGAGTCCAAGACCTTAAGCCTGTAAAATGAGAATCGAAGGGGTTTGCTTGAGCCAGCTTGGCCGTGAATCAATTACTTTTTTCCATCCTTCGGTTGAAATGACCATCAGTTGAAATTGAAGGATAAACTGTTCATCGATCACCTGATGATTGCTCAGGGTAATGTGGTGGGGAACATCGTGTTCAATGGCACGGATGGCTTCCTTGATTTCGGTATGACTCCCGATCCTGCCAGCCGGATCGGTTACTGTAATTTGTGCCCCTGAATTTTTTATCAGCCGTTG
>DMFR01000424.1:474-740 GCA_003450125.1 Prolixibacteraceae bacterium
ATATATTCAACCAGGAAAGCATCCTTTTCAGAAAAGAAAGGGATTAACACCCGCTGAAAGTCACTCCTGTTCTTGTCCACAAATATACCAACGGGAACCTTGCTGTTCGAAAGAATATGCTGGGTCCGGTCATCGAAGGGCGAATTGTGGAATAGGCGCTCTTTTCCGGAAAGCTTTTGAATCAAACGGTCCGGATTCACTATACGGGTGGTGTATCCAAGTACCTTTCCGAGCAGGCTCCCTTCAAAAATCGAATGACCAATGCC
>DMFR01000424.1:953-2697 GCA_003450125.1 Prolixibacteraceae bacterium
CGTCATCGATGTCATCCGAGGCTTTGAACAGCGTTGTAATGGGTTGGTTCAACAACTCCGATTCATGAATCACCGGGGCAAAGCTTTCACTTTCATAATCATCCATGTTGTAATGGTGCAGCACGTTGTTGTAACACAAGTGTAGCGCCGTAACCGAGGTATTTCCATTCTGCTTTCTGATCAGGCCGTTGGCCAACCGAAGCAAAGACCTTCCCATGTCCGGATTCCCGAAAGAGAGTATAATTTTAAATTTCCGCAGTTGATTGATCTCCTCAGAGATCGTACTGCTCTTTTGTTTGAACAGGCGTTGAATGACATCCAATGCAGGTCCTGTCATGAAAGTCGTGACCAGGGCCATAATCACCATCATGGAGAATATTTCAGGGGTCAGTATTCCAAGGTCATATCCGATATTGAGCACTACCAGTTCCATCAACCCCCGGGTATTCATCAAAGCCCCGATGGACAGGCTGTCGCGCCAACTCTGACGGACAAACTTTGCAGCCAGTGCACTTCCTAAAAACTTACCCACCACAGCAACCAATACTACCAGCCCTGTAATCTGCCACAAATAAAGGTCATTGAGCAATCCAATCTGTGTCCTCAGCCCTGTGAAAACAAAGAAGAGCGGGAGTAACAACACAAGGGCTACATCTTCTATCTTTTCGGTCAATATATTGCGGATCCTGGTGCTTTCGGGCATGATCGTTCCGGCCATAAAAGCCCCAAACAAGGCATGAATGCCAATGACTTCAGTGGCATAAGCTGACAGGATCAGGGTGAGGAAAAAGATGGCTACCACCTGCTTGCTCATATTCTCACGGGTTGGATACAACTCACCAACGCGTTTTAAGAAGGGCCTGACAATCTGAACCATCACCAAAACATACCCTACGGCAATGGCTATGGTATATAGTGAACTTACAAACGAACCTGCCTTGACAATGGCAATCACTGCCGCCAATATACACCATGCGGTTATGTCATCTACCGCAGCACAGGTGATTACAATGGCTCCCAGCCTGGTCTTGTGAATCCCCCGTTCGTGTACGATCCTTGCCAGAACAGGAAAGGCGGTGATGCTCATGGCAATGCCGATAAACAATCCGAATGAAAGAAACTGAACCCCTTGCGGGGCAAAGCTTTGATAAATGAAATAGGCAAGCCCGATCCCGAGGGCAAAGGGGAAAATGATGCTGGCATGACTGATCACTACCGCCTCATGGGCCCTGTTTTTCAGGGTTTTTAAATCCAGTTCCATGCCCACCATGAACATAAACAGGATCAAGCCAACCTGGCTTAGAAACTGAAGGTTATTCATGGATTCTGCAGGGAACAAGGCACTTGAAAATCCAGGCAAGTACATTCCAACCAGTGAGGGTCCCAAAACAATACCTGCTACGATTTCACCGATGACTGTGGGTTGCCCGATCTTTTTGCAAACCCATCCCAGGATGCGGGCGGTGAATACAATGGTTACGATCTGCGCCAGTAAAATAGCCAGCGGATGTTGTAGATTGTGAACAAAGGAAGTGACGAATTCCATCCACTGATTTGTTCCCCCTTTTGGAATAGGAATATTTCGCCCCAATTCAAGGTTCTTCCCTTTCTGAACAATCCAGTACATCAGAAGGGAAAACCCTCCTATGGTAGCGAGGTAAAAGAATACATTTCTGAATTTCTTCATCTTCAAGTATTTATCTTTTTAAACACGTAGATATATAGCTGTCTCTTATACACATCT
>DMFR01000332.1:0-4949 GCA_003450125.1 Prolixibacteraceae bacterium
GAGATTTTTGAGTGCGACATGGTTCTACGGGTCTCTCCTTTTGATGAATCTGAAATTGACCTGTTGAAAGGCCATCAGGCACTGATTTCCAATTTGCAGATGAATGCCCATTGTCCAAATTCAATTGGGAAACTGATGCAAAAAAGGATGATAAACATTGCCTATGAATATATTGAAGATGAAGAGGGAAACCAACCGGTCGTTCAGTTGATGAGCCAGATTTCGGGAAGTACTTCTATTATTCTGGCCAATGAGTATCTGAGTAATTCACGCAATGGTAAAGGAGTATTGCTCGGAAGTGTAACAGGGATCTCCCCTGCCGAGCTGGTGATCCTGGGTTCGGGAACCGCTGCTGAACATGCGGCACGTGTTGCTCTTGGACTGGGGGCAATGGTCAAGGTGTTTGATGATAATATCAGTTCTTTGCGGCGATTGGAAGAAAAGTTACATCAACGCATCTTCACCTCAGTATTCTATCCCAAAGTGGTTAAAAAGGCCCTCAAATCAGCCGATGCTGTTCTTGGTGCAATGCCTGTGGGGATGCCTCCTGCATTTAAGATTACCGAAGATATGGTAAAAAANNGTGGGCTCGGAGATGTGTATAAGAGACAGCCTCAGTGTTTTATCCCAAGGTTGTTAAAAAGGCGCTCAAATCAGCCGATGCCGTCCTGGGAGCAATGCCTGTGGGAATGCCTCCTGCATTTTATATTACCGAAGATATGGTAAAAAAAATGAAACAGGGATCTGTCATCATTGATTTAAACGTGAGCCAGGGAGGTTGTTTCGAAACAACACGCCCTACCGACCTGAATAACCCAACCTATATCGAACATGGAGTGATTCACTTCTGTGTGCCCAATGTGCCTGCCCTGGTGGCCCGAACAGCCTCCATTGCTTTGAGCAATATCCTGATTCCGATCATTATTGCCATCGGCGAGATAGGAGGTATCGATCATTACATCAAAAGTTCCAAGGGATTTAGAAAGGGTGTTTATATATACAATGGGATGCTGACCAATTCAACCCTGGCTGATAAATTCAATCTCCCCTATAAGGACCTCGATTTATTGCTGGCTGTTTATTAATCCTCGACCATCATTAGCATCGAAATTCCTGCCACTTCTATTTCGTCGCCCTCCGGATAGATTTTACTTTCTTCATCAATGGTGGTGTCGTGTGCAACCATTCTCCATTTGATATGTCCTTTTATGGGGAATTGAATACTATTTCTGTTTCCGTTAAAGACAATCAGAATGGTTCGCCAGTCGTCATCGTTGGCATGATTGACCAACACATAAGATGAAACTCCGGGCAGATAATCTTCCGAAAAGATCAGATGCTCCCTTATTTGCTTCGAACTTATCATTCTAAAGGCCGGATGGTGCTTTCTCAAGCGGATGAGTGCCTGGTAATATTTGTAAACCTCCAGGGAGGAATATTTCTTGTTCCAGTCGATCTGGTTAATCTGGTCAGGCGATTTATAGGAATTGTGGTCTCCTAATTTAGTGCGTGTCATCTCAGTTCCGGCATGAAGGAAGGGAATTCCCTGCGAAGTTAAGATCAGTGCCCCTGCCATCATTACCATTCGCGTGAGTTCATCTTCACTGGCTTCTGGACAGCTCAATATCAGCTTATCGTATAAAGTATAATTGTCATGGCACGAGGCGTAATTGATACATTGCCAGGGTTCTTTGGCCCATGGGAATTTCGAATGCTCTACATAGCCATATACAATCTGGGGATGAAAGCATGCGCCGGTAATGCCAAACTTGATGGTTTCTTCCTGAATGGTTTGACCGCTAACAAAACCCTTGTTGCGCGGTACAAAGTTATTCCCCTTGATGCCATCGCGAAAATCATCGTTAAACACGGCAATACGATCCAGCTTGGAGACATTGATTTTAACGGCCCTCAGCGCTTCATCCATAGGGCTTGTGTCAGCTGTCCAACCTTCACCGTACAATAGAATGGAGGGAGAAATGGTATCGATTTTTGTCCTGATATGGTTCATTGTCTCCAAATCAAAAATTCCCATCAGGTCGAAACGAAACCCATCGATATGATATTCTGAGGCCCAGTAATACAGCGAATCGAGCAGGTATTTCCTAACCATGGCCCGCTCTGTAGCGAGCTCGTTTCCACATCCGCTGGCATTCGAGAAATTACCATCAGCCTTTTGCCGGTAATAATACCCGGGGACGGTTTGATTAAAGTATGACCTTGTCGTGAAAGCAGTATGATTGTATACCACATCCAGAATTACACCAATCCCTTCCCTATGAAGCGATTGAACCAGCATTTTTAGTTCCTTGATGCGGGAAGTGTCTTTTGGATTGGTAGCATAGCTTCCCTCAGGAGCGTTGAAATTTTGGGGATCATAGCCCCAGTTGTAGGATTGATCGGGTGCATTTTCATCAACAGACGAAAAATCATTCACCGGAAGCAGATGTACATGGGTAATACCCAGTTCTTTCAGGTGGTCAATTCCTGTGGTTAAGCCCTTGGGTGAAAGGGTCCCATGTTCTGTGAAGGCCAGGTATTTGCCTTTGTTTTTCATCCCCGAAGTGGGGGAGATGGAAAAGTCACGCACATGCAACTCGTAAATGAGGGCATCTACCGGATTAATCAGTTCAACCCGTTGATCGGCCAGCCAACCTTCAGGATTGGTTTCCCCGGGATTAAAAATCAATCCACGCAGTCCGTTGAGGCCTACTGCCCGGGCGTCAATGCCGGGCGTTTCATTCAACCACTCGCCATCGTTTACCCTGATGGTATAATAGTATCCCTTTAAATCGCCTACCAGTACGATGGCCCAAGTTCCCTTGTCAGCCTTGATAAACTGATCGATCCGGATGGCCTCTCCTCCAGTACCTTGTGCATATATGCGCAGTTCAACCTTTTGTGCAGAAGGGGCCCAGATGCGGATGGTGGTTTTTTCTTTCGTGTATACAGCTCCCAGATCATCTCCACTGTAGGTCGGATAATTCAAAAAATCATTGCCACTAAATTTCCAATCTCTCATTCAGATTTAGCTTTTTCTTATTGTTGTCCTCGGAAAAGTTAATGATTAAATTCTGGGGGTTTTAAGTCACAAGGCTTTTCCGGAGTTTTACTTTGTTTGATTTCCATTGATGTCCCTCAGCATCTGAAACATAGACCCGCGCCCAATAAAAACTTTTAATATCCCGGTCATACTGATGAAAGGTGACCGTTTCTATCTCCAGTTGATGGGTGATGCCTGGGTAAAGAAAAAGAGGATAGACTTGTTGTCCATGAATGCCATTGACCTTGAACTTCCTTTTCGACCAAATCTTGCGAAATTCAATCACCGGGGCATTCAGGTCGGCCTCGTATTTTCCTAAGTTACGAATCTTCATGGTCAAGACCCTGGGCCGAAATAGCCGGTCTTTTTCAAGGCTTACTTCCAGCTTCACCTTATTCAGGAACTGGAAGACTCCACCGGAGTTCTTTCTCTTGTGAAAGAATTTCCAGGCTTCCCAGCCGATGAATAAACCCAGGACAACAAGTAGAAAGGCAATGATCCGTATCAGTTGAAGCTTTTCAGGATCAGTTTCCTGGCCTGAATACCAACCGAGGGGATCAAAAAGAAACACATTCAAATACCGATCATTCATACAAGTTCCTCAATTGACTGCAAAAATAGAAAAAGTCCTGCTATAAATGCAGAACTTTTTTTATTTCAGGCTTTTGCCTATCGTTTTATCTCCATAAGATTTGAATCAAAATAAATCAATATAGTTGTAATAGATAGTTTCATTTCTAATACTATCATATCTAGAGACCGGATAATCCAGAGTATCATATTTTAGATCATACGATTGTTTACCGCCAACCTTTATTAAATCAATGCTGTTGTCATAAGTATAGTTCTGGTGGGCAATGGTGTTGTTTTTTGAGAAGATTTCAGCCCTTTGGAAATCGCCAAAGTTCATTTCATAGACAGGCAACCCAAGGTTCTCATAAGGTCTTTTTTTCGTGTCATAAAATAAACTGTCAGAAGAACTTGGAAACTTGGCATCATAGGCATAATGAATTTTTTCCTGGACATTCCCCTTTGCATTATAATTGTAGATGTCCCTGAAAGGGTGATCAAAGTTCATGTCTTTGGAATAAAGGAGTTCCTGGATTTTGTCTTTTGTAGGGTAACTGAACTTGTTGAAGCTGGCCAATCCATAGGTTGCCTGGTCATTGGCCAGTTCGTATCTTGAAATCCTGGTCAATTGCTTTGCCGTGCTGTATTCAAATAATTCATAGGCTACAATCACACTGTCCAGGTCAAAATATTTAATTCTTGAAACCAGACCGCTGATATTGTATTCAATGCGAACCATCCGTCCTATGCTATCGGCCCCGGATCCATACACCTTAAAGAAATTCACATAATTCTTGGCATTGTAAAAGAATTCCGCTTTAACGCCATTTTTAGATGGGGAGTTTAAATTGCTTTGTTGCTCAATTGGTTGACTGGAAACGCTCTTTAAGAATCTTCCTGCTGCCTTTTTGGGATAATTGGGCGCTTTGTATAACTTCAAATAGTCTATCTTGGGCTTGGGTACGTCTTTTTTACAGGCAGCCAACAATAAGGCCATCGCCATAAATAGCAGGATGTTTTTCATATTCAAGGAAATAGAGCAGTGTCTCATGGTTCAGAATTCTTTTGTTGCCTTTCTTGCTGTGCCTCAAATCCATCTAACCCCCATTTGGGCTACTGGATAAATACCGAAACTTAAAAAGCATCCACAAAATTAAAGTATATTTCTATTCTTCGGACCATTAACCCATTTTGTTTTAATTTAAAACTAGGTCATTTTTTGTATCCTCTGTAGTCCTTATTCTTTATTTTCTAACATTCTGTGCAGGGTTTGTGTCTTTCCAGTGTCTTATTTGTGTCTTATTTGTTTCGGCGTAAATACGTACATAATTCGAAG
>DMFR01000332.1:5215-9755 GCA_003450125.1 Prolixibacteraceae bacterium
CTTCGAATTATGTACGTATTTACACTGAAACAAATAAGACACAAACAGCCATAAATATTTTTCTGGCGGGAAAGAACATATCTGCCGGATCTTTTAATGAAGTAGCTGGTAGGCGAATTAAGCTTCAATGGGGAAGGTGATGTCTATTCCCTAAAACAACAACAGAGGCCCTGAAAACGGAGCCTCTGTTGTTGTTTTAGATGGTTAGATGGTTAGATGGTTGAATGGTTAAATGGTTGAAGGGTTGAAGGGGTAAATGGTTGAAGGATTAAATGGTTGAAAGATTGGGTGGTCTATTTTAAGAATTCGACTATTTAACCATCTAATCATCTAACCCTTCAACCATTTAACCATCCTACCATTTAGAAGTGCAACACTTCCTTGATTTTCTTGTAGCCGGTCTTGCTGACTTTCAGTTTTGTTTTGTCTTTGTCCTTGAGGATGACCACGTATGATTCTTTCTCATACTGCTGTATTTCAGCGATGTTATCCACCTGGACAATGAAGGAACGGTGAATACGGATGAAGTTCTTGGGATCGAGGTAAGTCTCGAAATACTTCATGGTCTTTTGTTTCATGTGGCGGCCGTCCTGGGTATAGATCATCACGTAATCGTCAAGGGATTCGATGTAGCGGATTTTATCCACGGTGATGATGTGTATCTTGTGGCGGTCTTTTACCACTACCCGGTCGATAAAGCTTTCTCCGGGGCGGAAGTTGGAAAGCTCTTCCAGTTTTTCGATGTTGGTTTCAGCATGCTCAATGTGATGAATCACCTTTTCAATGGCCTTCTGCATCCGTTCTTTGGAAAACGGTTTGAGCAGGTAGTCCACCGCATTGAGTTCAAAGGCTTTCAGGGCATACTGATCGTAGGCGGTGGTAAAAATAATCTGAGGTTTGTGATCGAGCAATTCAATCATTTCGAAGCCGGTGATCTTGGGCATCTGGATATCCAGGAAAACCAGGTCGGGCTTCTTGTCGTTGATGGCCTTAACGCCATCGAATCCATTTTCGCATTCACCAATAATTTCAATGTCGGGATGGTCCTTTAGGTAGGAACGTAACAGGTTACGGGCCAGTTCTTCGTCTTCAATAATGAGGGTTTGTAATTTTTCACTCATGATATTGGCTGTTTTTGTGGGATGATTAACTGAACTTCAAAGCTTGTTTTGTTATCGGTAATCTTGACCAGGTCGGGCTGGTTATAGATGATCTGCATGCGTTTGCGGATGTTCCTCAACCCGATTCCTTCGCCTTTGCGCTTAAGGGTTGAGGCATCGTAATCGTTTACCAGGGTAATTCGCAAAATGGTTCCATCACACTGACAAACGGTTTTGATGGTCACCTGGTCGGTGGTTTCATAGACGCCGTATTTGATGGCATTTTCATAAAGTGGTTGGAGAATCATATTGGGAATTTCGGCCTCCAGGCAGTGGGCATCAATTTCAAATTCGGCATTGAGTTTTTTACCGAAGCGTACCTTTTCAATGCCCAGGTAAAGTTTGATGTTCTCCAATTCCCTTTCAAAGGTCACCATTTCCTTTTCCCCATGGGTAAGCGAGTAGCGCATAAAGGTGGACAGGTTGATGACCATCTCCTGTGCTTTTTCAGGATTGCTGACCGTAAGCGAAGAGATGGAATTTAAGCTGTTGAACAGGAAATGGGGATTGATCTGTGATTTGAGGGCCTGTAATTCGGCCTCGCGGATCAGGGTTTTGTATTCGGATTCTTTCTTGATTTTTTCTTTCAGGCTCTCGTAATAATTGACGGCATAGAAAAAGATCAGGTAGATGGCATACATGATATAGCCAGCAAATATCTTGGAGGGAAGCCCGTTTTGCAAAAAGCTGTTTTCTTCTTTGATAAATGGCTTGTAAATGGCAAAACTGATGTATACCCAGATGGCGCAAAGGATGGAGGCGGCGATGAAATGAAACATGATCAGCCGGCCAACGGTCACCTCTTCCAGGCTGTTGTACCGGATGCTGTACCAGATGCTTGAGCCCAGCAAGGGATATAGCACATAATTGGTAAAGGTATCAAGCAGCGAGTAAGTCAAGGGGACGCTGTACCAAAATACCTGTAGAACGATATTGATAATTGAAATCACCCCCCAAAACAGGACGTACGAAAGTAGTAGCCGATAGTTATTGGTTAAAGGGTGCTTCATTTGTTATTCATTATTAAACACATAGATGTGTAAGTATTTGCTATTTAGCGATTTGCAATTTACAATTTGGCCTATCATTCAAGTTAAAAAATAGGTCTGTATATTTGTTGTCCATGATTATTATTGAATACAAATTCATCTAAAGAATAGGCTATTACAAAATAGTAAATAGTAAATCCTAAAATAGTAAATATTGTTTAGAAGTGCTTAACTTCAATGCCACCGAAGATGGAAACGCCTTTGATCACGACTGTTTTGGAGGGGTCGTAATACCTTTCGTTGAACGTATCGCCACGTTTGTCGGTAAAAGCGCCAAAGAGGGTAGTCACTTCGTTGCGTACGTTCCAGTCCATGGGAATCTTAAACCCGCAGCCGCCAAATACACTCACGCAATCAATCACAGCGCCTCCGGGAACCATGCTGGCCTTGCGCAAATCGAATTCCATTCCACCAAAGATGGAAGTTGCTTTTCCCCCGACAAAGGCCTGGGAGTTGATAAACACCTCGCGTCCGCCAAAGATGACAAAGTCGTCAAAGGTATTGTGGGAATTGTCATTGGGGATTGATTCAGCTTCCAAGGGTCGCTCGCCGATAACGCTGCTGTGGATGGTGGGAAATGGCTTGCTGCGTTGGCGTAAAAGCAATGCCACACCGATGGCCACTAAGATCAAAGGTTTGTAGATCCTGCGCAGATCATCCGGGACATCAAAGAGTTCGGGTATCATAAAAAATCCTCCGATCGCAATCATAATGATCCCCCCGACACGGTTTCCGCTAATCAAGGAGAGAACACCAATTCCAACAATCAACATTTTCCACGAAAGAAGCACATCGGAAACCGACTCCGGAATCAGGTTTAATTTTTCAAGAATCATGATACATCCAATGGCGATCAGGATGACTCCAAAATAAAATCGTTTATTGCTATTTGCTTGTGCCATGTCTAAACCTATTTTTTGTTACAAATGTAATTACATTCAATTATCTGAGAAGAAGAGATCGGCAAAACCACTGATCTTATCGGTTAAGGCTTACTATCTGACGATTCACAATAACTTGGTGAGTAGAATGATGCCGATCAGGATGAGAATTACCGGAAAGAAAATGATCATCAGTAGCCCGGGAATGATCAGGAAGTGGGGGATGATAATCAGTATGAGCAATACAAACAGCAGGGCTCCGAAGAACCGTCGTCCCACAACCAGTATCAATAGGGCCAGAAACAGGATGATGGGAAAGGTAATGCCGGCAGACCAGTGGGCCATACTGCCAAAGAAGTTTCCGATGCCTGAAAAAAGATCACCTATGCCGGGTAGGTTAATGGCCCAGCCGCTTTTGCTCATGATCCAAAGGATGCCGGTAATGATCAACACATAGGCCCAAAAGGAGCCTGAATGTGAATGTCTATGGTGTTCACAATGTTTTTCCATTGTACGGGGTTTTTAATTTGCAGTAAAAATACAATCTCTATACAATGGAAGGTATCAAGGATCGGTCAACAAAAGTTTAAAATCGGTAAATGGGGAGAAAGGGCGGGGAGCAGGGAGCTTGGGGTATGGGGCTTGGGGTATGGAGAAGGAAAAAAGGAGAAAGGAGAGGCTGAGCGCCATGCTCCCCGCCCCATCCGTGTAATCCATTCTAATCCGTGTAATCCATATTCGTGTAATTTGTTTCAATTCGTGTAATTCGTATTATCCTGAATTCTCCACTTGATCTCATTTCTTCTTAGTTTGCCATTGGGAGTTTGAGGGAACTTTTCCAGGAAATAGATACTCTTTGGTCGTTCGAAAGGCGAAAGAAGCTCTGTAGCTTTTTGATGAATCCAATCAATATCGGCAGGTGTATCTTCGATTACCAATACCAGCTTTTCTCCCAGCTTTTCATCAGCTATGGCGGAGATGACAAAACGTGCGGGTATCAATGCCTCCAGCTTTTTCTCAATCTCCTGGGGCCAGTATTTGATTCCTCCTGATATGATCATATCATCGGCTCTTCCGAGGATACGGAAACTGTTGGGCGACAGTACTTCAGCCATATCATTGGTTTGAAGGGGCTCATGCCCTTCGGTAACATGAATTTGCAGGCAATCGTTCTCGCTAAGGGTGACCCTGATTCCAGGCAGACAATGGTAGATGTCTGATCTCTTATTCCCTGAAAGTTCTCGGATGGCAATGTGTGAAGCCGTTTCAGTCATTCCATAGGTAGAAACTACACGGCTTTTCAATTGGCTGATGGTCGTTTCCATGGTTGAGGGAATGGCTGAGCCACCGATCAACAGGTTATGGATATGTTCGAGTTTTTCAATGCCTGAAGGTACTTCCAGCAGCTTGAAAACCTGGTTGGGAACCATTGCCCCGAACTCGAAGGTGT
>DMFR01000332.1:9877-11478 GCA_003450125.1 Prolixibacteraceae bacterium
GCAATAGCTCAAATTCGGAAGAGGGATCAACGGTGATCAAATCCATTTTTCCAACGATGGCCCTTACCACCATCATTTTCCCGGCAATGTACCGGCAAGGGAGACTCAATAGAATACGGTTTCCCTTTTTCAGCCCGAAGTACTGGATGGTTCGTTCGGCGCTTTTGATCATGACCTGTTTAGGTAGTTCGATAGAGGTGGGTTCACCAGTACTGCCAGAGGTTTGTGCAAGAATGGTTTTGGAACTGGAAAACCAAATCTGGAGGAAGGTAAATAATTCAACTTCCCAATCGGGCAGGTGGGGAGATGAAAGTTTTTCTGCAATCAAGACATCCAATTTATCTTCCCTGTAGTTATGTCCGTTTATTCTGATGCCTTCAGTCCTGTTCTTCATCCTTCAGAAATTTAAGATTCCAATCTATACTTGGTTTATGCCACAGTTGATCCCTCTCAATTTGCAGGGGAGAATCGAAATTGTTGGTATAAAGCTGACCAGTTCCCAATCCTTGTTCGGTAGTAATATTTTGCTGAAAAGTCCATTGAGCAATGGCATTGAGCCCGATATTGGATTCCAGGGCAGAGGTTACCCACCAGCCAATATGGTGCTGATTGGCCAGTTCGATCCATTTCTCACAACCTGACAAGCCGCCATGCAGACTGGGTTTGAGGATAAAATAAGCCGGATGGACTTGCCTGGCAATTTGAGTCATTTCCTTTGGATTGAAAACACCGATCAGTTCTTCATCCAGAGCAACCGGAACAGGGGACTCTTCACACAATCGGGCCATTTCCTCCCATCTTCCGGCTTCAATAGGTTGTTCTATAGAATGAATCTGAAGATCGGACAGTCTTTTCAGGTTTTCAAGTGCTGTCTCATACGAATAAGCGCCATTGGCATCTACCCTCAGGGTAATTTCTTCCAAAGAAAACTCCTTACGGATTTCTTTCAGCAAGTTAAATTCAGTTTCAAAGTCAATGGCTCCTATTTTCATTTTGATGCATCTGTATCCGGCATCTAGCTTGGTGCGGATTTGTTGCTTCATGAAATTAGGGGTTCCCATCCAGATTAGCCCGTTGATGGGAATTCCTTGTTCTCCGAGGGTAAAAGCAGAAGGAAACAAGAGTTGGTGTCCGCCGTTTTTCAAATCAAGAAGGGCGGTTTCTAGTCCAAAACGGATAGAAGGCCAGTTTTGCAATTCTTCGGGTAAATTTCTAAAATAGGCAATCTCTTCACACACTTGCAGCAGTTTGGAGCTCATCGCTCTGGGGCTTTCAATACTCAGATCGGGCAACGGGGCACATTCACCAATTCCGGTGATGGACCCTTCGGATAAAAAAACGAACCATACCTCGCGGGTGGTATAAACTCCCCTTGAAGTGCCTGAAGGCTGCTTGAAATTGAGCGTATATTTTTTGAAATGGGCTTTCATTGTTAGGTTGACATTTGAGCTTTTAAAGGTAATCAATCCCTTTTTAAAAGGGGCAGTACACCGTTGATATTTTTCAACATTTAAGCAATCGATCCTGAATTTCTCCCCTGTTCCTATGGAACGGGTTGGTGTTTGTGTGCTATTTTCTGATACCTTTCTGATACTTTTCTG
>DMFR01000332.1:11720-21563 GCA_003450125.1 Prolixibacteraceae bacterium
ATCAGAAAGGTATCAGAAAATAGCAATAGAAGGAGAGGTACAAGGAAGGTTGAATGGCTCTCTGCCGACCCCACGTCCCCTGCCCGATGCCTTTATTCCTCCAGCCGAATTATTAGCTGTTACACGACACTAGCAAACTTGAGTTAATGAATAGATTTTATCCTACATAGATCAATATACCAATACCGAATAACAGTGTAAACAGCAGGGTAGCAATCGACAGTTTCTTCAAAAAGGGATCGAGTAGTCTTGGTTCCTGAATCCGGTTGATTCGTACCAGGTCGATGATAAAAAGCGGAAGGGTTACTATGAAAAGTATTTGGTAAACGGATTGCATCCTAAGAGCGATGAACCATACTGCAGCCAGCCATCCAAGAACAATCAGACTCGTGTGATAGATTCTGCTGTTGGCGCTTCCCATTCTTACTACTACAGTCTTTTTCCCTGAATTACGATCGTTCTCGATGTCGCGCATGTTGTTCAGATTCAATACCCCTGTGCTGAACAGCCCAATACTGACAGCAGGCAGAAAGACTTCAGGATGGAGTTGATGGGTATTCAGGAAATAGGTGCCAGCCACTGGTAATATTCCGAAGAATAGAAACACTGCCACATCACCCAATCCTGCATAGCCGTATGGATTGCTTCCTGCGGTGTAACGGTAAGCGGCTATCAGGGCCACAATTCCAAATGCAAGGAAAATCAGGAAGGCAGTCAGATCAAGACCTTTGGTTCCTTCAGCAATTAACCAGATTCCACTTACAAGGCTAAGAACAATCAAAACTACCATTCCCACTTTCATCTGGGACGAAGTAATTTCACCACTTTGGACTGTTCGTTGAGGGCCTACACGGTGCTGGTTATCAGTTCCCTTTTGCGAATCACCATAGTCGTTGGCAAAGTTCGAGAAGATCTGTATAAACAAGGCGGTGACAATGGCCAGAATGGTTACCTTTGAATTGAACCCTTTGTCGAAATACGACAAGGCAGCTCCCATCAAGATGCCCGACATGGCCAGGGGCAAGGTTCGCAGACGTGCTGCTTTGATCCAACTTTTAAGTGTTGCCATTTTTATGGGAACTTGGGGTACTTTTTAAAGTCAGGTTTGCGTTTTTCGAGAAAGGCATGTTTCCCTTCCTGGGCCTCTTCAGTCAGGTAATAGAGTAAGGTGGCGTTACCGGCAAATTCCTGGATGCCGATTTGTCCATCAAGATCGGCATTGAGTCCCAGTTTGAGCATCCGCAATGCCAGCGGACTGTGTTCCTGCATTTTCTGCCCCCAGGCTACCACTTCATCTTCCAGCTGATCCAAAGGAACCACCTTGTTGACCAATCCCATTTCAAGGGCTTCAGCAGCTGTATACTGTCGGCACATAAACCAGATCTCGCGGGCTTTCTTCTGTCCTACGATACTGGCAAGGTAAGATGAACCCAATCCTGCATCGAAACTTCCCACCTTGGGGCCTGTCTGCCCAAAAATGGCATTCTCAGAGGCAATGGTGATGTCACAAACCACATGAAGCACATGACCTCCTCCAATGGCATAACCGTTTACCATCGCGATAACGGGTTTAGGCATTGAGCGGATTTGTTTCTGAACTTCCAGGATGTTGAGGCGGGGGATACCATCCTTGTCGATGTAGCCTCCTTTACCTTTTACGGTTTGGTCTCCACCGGCACAGAATGCCTTGTCGCCTGCTCCGGTAAGCACCACCACATTGATACGCTGGTCTTCACGACAGATCTTCAATGCATCTGAAATTTCATTGACTGTTGTTGGTCTGAAAGCATTGCGGTACCGTTCGCGGTTAATGGTGATCTTACCGATTCCATCAAAATAATCAAAGAAGATATCTTCGTATTCGCGAATAGTTTGCCATTGCCTGTTTGTGCTCATGATATCGTGTGTTTTATGATTATTACTTTCTGAACGAGATTCATTATTTGCAGATTCTGATTCCATCTTTTTGAATCTGTCGGGAACCCAGATTAGTGAATCAATAGCTTTCTGAGAGGGGAAAAGCAGCATGGTTTCTAATTTATCAATTACTTCTTCTCTCAATTCAGTTTTGATTAAATCATGAATGGAATCCCTTTCATTCTTGTTGATTGGAAAATAAAAGCCGAATTTTAACATCTTTTGAACACTCCAAGGAGTATTCACGATTTTCTTTATTCTTAGATCTATTTCGGCCACTAGTCCATCAATAGTTTCTTCATTCTGATAGTCTGATTTCAGACCAACAAGAAATATATTCTCATAACGGTAAAGAGGTATAATCTTCATTATTTTGATTTTATGGTCCAAGATATACAATTAAATGCACCATCTTTTTCAACTAATTGTGTCGCAACAACCAAGACAATTCTATCTTTTTCAGCATATTCGGGAAAATACATTTGAATTTGAGACAAGGCTAATTCATCTTCGTCGATATTCAGCTTTGGTAATAAAATCAAATCCTTCGTTTGCAGGAAATTGATATAAGGCCACTTATCTTCATTGTACTTGGGTCCATTAAATCTGAGAAATTCCCATTTCAACCCATGTTGCTTAAGTTGCTGTTGAATGTTTTTGTAGGGTTCGTAAATCTCATGAATTAATACAGTTTCCTCATCAATAAATCTAATCATTCCATCTGAATGACCATATTCTGATTCCCTGTCCCATGGAATTAGAATTACATTGTCGACTTCAAAAGTTTCCTCTAATCTTTTAATCAGTTCGGTCTTACCACATACTAGTCTATTCTCTTTGACGATTTTATCAGTTAAAATTACACAGTTTTTTGACTTAATAACATTGCCACCATCAAGAATAATATCTGTTTTTGTAGTTTTTAAATTGATCGAATCGCAAACTATATCCGGATAGGTTTTTAAATCTCTATAACCTTTCTCGTCCCCTTGTAAATAATCAGGATCATATCGGTATTCAATAAATTTGTCTTCTGAGACTTGAATAGGCATATAATCCCTAGCCCAAATGTCCTTCGTTTTATCAAGAAATAGATAGCCAACATTATACAAATCGAGAATCTTGGTTATCTGACCACAAGTTTCAGAATATTTTGAATCCGTTCTGATTAGATCAGAAAAGTAAATCATATTTGTTTGATTGTCAGCGATCATTATCCCCAAATATTATTTATTTCAGCTTCTGGATAGTTCTGATTCTTCATTGCTTCTACAATTGCAGTTTTATCAGCATGTTTTTGTTTCGGCATCACCAAATATCGATAGTGCTTGGCATACATGATTGGGTCTTTTTCTGGATTCAATCCGACTCTTGGGGCACAAATTGGCTTTTCAACAATAAACATTCCTTCTATCGCAGGAATAAGGCAAAAAGACATTTCAGGTTTATATATACTGGTTAAATTACTGAAGATTTCCAAGATACAATTCAGTGGCCCATAGCAGTATTTCTCATGTTTATCATTAATCTTACAAATTGCCCTAATTAATATTCCGCCATGAGATTCACCATTTCCAAAGGTTAAATCAATACCCGAACCATGAAAATACCATTTGCCTTTTTCTTTCTGCAATTTATGGCCATGAATGTATGTATCATTGTGGGATTCAATATTTCTATAATAAAACTCTAATTCAGTAATTCGATATAAAGCATCTTCCACCTTCAAGATCCAGTTATTCAGAAGATCATTAGCAATCCTTTTAAAATCGGCTTCTATTTTTTCTTCTGTAATGGTAAAATCAATTTCCATGGTTTCGTTAGTTTTGTTTAGTTTTTACAAAGCTAAACAACTCCCGAAACAATCTAGAATTAATCTCTGCATTGGTAAATATTTCCAACAAAGCCACTTTCTTCTGACTTGGCGAATAAAACTTCTTCAGTGCTTTCGTTAGTTCATCTTCATCTTCAGCCTTGAAATAATCCAAGTCGAAAGCTTTGGCCAGCACTTCGGCTTTGTGGGTATTTTCAGCAAAGAAATGTTCGTTATAGGCAGGTGAATCAGCAGGGCCTTTGATCATTCCAAAGATATTTCCTCCCCCGTTGTGAATGACGATGATGCGCAAGTTTGAGCCAATGTATTTGTTCCACAGGGCATTTGAATCATAAAAGAAAGACAGGTCACCCAAAATGATAGTGTTCAGTTGATCTGATGCACTGGCAAAACCTACTGCTGTTGAGAGGCATCCGTCAATTCCGGCGGTACCTCTGTTGCTCAGATAGTGGGCGTTGGTAACTACTTCATGGATCAAGCCATAGCGGACTGGGGAGCTATTTCCTAAATGGATCACGGAGCTTAAAGGAATGGTCTTGACAATTTGGCCAAAGGCTTTCAGGTCGCAAAATTCAATACCCTTTATAAACTGATCGCGCTGCTGATTCAACTTGGCTTCCTTGTTTTTCCACAACTCAAGGTACCTGCGGTTGCTTTGCGCCCCCTCTTTTAAAAGGGCTTCAAAAAAATCGATGGCCTTCATGTTGATCACCTTTGTGAGCGACTGGTAGGTATCGAAATGTTCATTATCCAGACTTATATGCCAATGTTGGGAAGGCTTATTCTTGCGAAGGAACTGCTTAAGTGATTTGGAAACAAATTGACCACCAAAGCTGATCAGCAAGTCTGGCTGATAAGATTCAGGGTCTTCATCCAAAATACCTGTCATCAATAAATCAATGCTTGAGCAGAACCTGGGATTTGAAATATTGGCAAGATGTTCTCCTATCACCACTGCGCCGGTTTTATCAACCAGTTTGCTTAGGGTACTTTTTAACTCAAAGGAAGGGTTCATTTGTCCGGCCAGAATGATTGTTTTTCTGGAACGGCTGAATAAATATACCAAGGTGGCAAGTTCAATTTCAGTTAGATGAGCCTGCGTACGGGCAAGTTCTATTTCTTTCACCTCAGGCAGACCTTCCTCAACCAGTTTGTGCAGGGGTTCTTCCAATGGGATATTGATATGCACCGGAGCCTGTTTACCTGACGTTACAAGGGTTAAACATTCATTGATCTGCCGGGCCGAAAACCAAAGTTCTTTTTCCGATTCGCCCAAGGGAAGTGAAATGCCTTTTTTTGTAAAGTTTTGATAGATATTTTCCTGCCGTATACATTGACTTTCTGCCTGGTCGATCCAGTAGTTGGGACGATCAGCCGTAAGTACAATCAAGGGGATGTTTTGGTAATATGCTTCGGCTACTGCTGGAACGTAGTTAAGCGCAGCCGTACCTGAACTGCACACCAGTACCACCGGGTTTTGCCTTTTTAAGGCCAATCCTAGGGCAAAATAAGCAGCGGTGCGTTCGTCTACAATGTTCCGGCAATTAAATTTATCAGTGCCCGTAAAGGTGTTAATTAAGGGGGCATTGCGGCTTCCGGGAGATATGACAATATCAGTAATTCCCTTTTTCAGAAGCAGGACTGCCAGTTGTTGAATATGTCGTTTATCTGAAATCATAGTTTTGGGTATTTATCACAGCCAGCAATGTTGTCGCTTTTTGGTTGGTTTCTTCCCATTCGCGCTCAGGAATTGACTTGGAGGTTATTCCACCTCCTGCATAAAGGATATATTCATCGTTGGTAATTTCCATGCAGCGTAAATTTACAAAAAGATTGACTTGCTGGTTTAATTTCCAGGGGCCTAAATATCCTGTATAGTATTTGCGGTCGTGCTTTTCCTTTTCCCTGATCAGTTCATCGGCCAGTTTTTTGGGTAAGCCGCAAACTGCAGGTGTAGGATGTAACTCGGCCACAAAGTTACCCAGGCAGCTATCAATTTTCTCAACAGGGAAAAAGAACGAAGTTTTTAGATGGGCCACTTTTCCGCTTTCAAGGGTTTCAGGCCCTGTTGTACGGTACTTATGAATGCCAAAGGAGTAAAATAGTTCGAGCATGTAGCGGGAAACAAATGCCTGTTCTTCAATATCCTTGGTGTTCCAGTAGTAATCCTCAGAATCGTATTTCCTCACTTGTGTTCCTGCCAGTGAAACTGTTTCAAAGTAATCTTCATCTGATTTTAGCAATACTTCAGGCGTAGCTCCCATCCAGGTTCCTGCAGCAGGCAGGTTGACCAGGTAAGTGAAGGCATTGGGAGTCTGGTCGTGCAACTGAAAAAAGGTATTTCCCAGCGATTGTGTAGTTCTTTTAACCGGTATTTGTCTTGAGATAATTACTTTCGATAGTTCACTCTTTCGAATGGTGGCAATAGTTTCATCGATGGTTTGAATATATTCTTCTTTTGACCTTGTACTGCAATGATCGTTACTTGCAGTTACCGGACTGAACGGCTTTATATGATTAAGATTAATCTGGTCGGCTGAATTGAAATCTTCCAGGTAAATGGAGGGCTTCAGCAGTATAACAGGACTCTTTTCGGTAATACGGTAAGGGGCAAATACAAATCCTGCTTCGCCATTAAGCTGATCAAAACGATCCAGTAATTTGACATCAGAAGCATTTCCCACAACTATACCCAGACGATTGTCCTTGGGATTAAACCAGCAGGCAAATGCCAATTGTTTTTTTAGAAGATGATCCAGTACCGAAGATAAAGGGTAATTATTTTCCATTCCGTTTTACAATCATGTTGGTCACTCGGGCAGTTGAGATTAATTTTCCGGCATCATCTTTTATTTCAACATTCCATACATGGGTCTGACTGCCTGGATGCAGGATCTCAGCGCGTGCCCAAACTGTTCCTTCGAATGCTCCGCCGGTATGGTTGGCGCTCACCTGAATGCCCCGAATATCGAATTCATTGATGTCCACTGACAGCATGGAGCCGAGCCCTGCAATAGTTTCTGCAAGTGCCAGGTTAGCTCCCCCATGCAGTAAGCCGCCCGGACGTGAAGTTCTTTGATCCACCGGCATGGTGGCTTCTACCCATCCTTCGCCAATGGCTGTAAACTGAATCCCAAGGTTTTCAACCATTGTGCCTTTGACATATTGATTGATTAACTCAATGGGAGTATCGATTGTAAGTTTTGGAAACATCATGGGTACAAAATTAAAAGTGTGAAATTAGGAAAATGCAACGAAGCGGCCAATAATAATTGGGGATTTAATGGATGACCGCTTCTCCTTCTATTTCGATCAATAATTCAGGCCGGCAGACATCTGCTACCACAAAAGCAATATGAACCTCTGGAAAGTGTTTCCTGCAGATTTCCTTCACCTGTGGAATGTGGCTTTTATGTTTTATATATGCCCGCAAATATTTGAGTGTAACCTTTCCACTACAGTCAATTCCGTAGTTATGCAGATTCTCGGGAGAAATTAATCTTTGAATATTTTGGATAGTCATTTCTGTCTGTTGTTTGATACAGCTTTGCTCACTGCTTAATTCCCCGGTAATTGCAGCCGTTCCTGAAACAAACAACCATTTGCCTTCAGGGGTGATTAACACTTTTGCACGTTCAAATTTAGGGGTGGTTTTGCAAAAGTCGATCATTGCGCTGTTTTCTGCCAATACCTCTTCTGAATAATTATAAGCATCATGTTGGACGGGATTTTTCACCCCGATGATTGAACTTTTACTGTCTAACTTTGCGGCAATAAAGTCGATGGTAATGCCTCCAAAGTCCATTCCAATGCCTGTAGCGGCTGGAAAACCATTCTCGAAATTGGACAGTTGATAGAATTTAGTCCTGACATCGTTGAATATCTGGTAATGCTGACTGACTGAATTGTTATAATCGGCATGTGCAGTTATCTTTTCGATATAATTCCATTGGCGAATAATATCTGAAAACTCCATCTCCTCTTCTAAAAGAATATTTTGTAAAAGTTCAAAAGCAGTTGTGCTTTGCTGTAAGATACAATTCGATTCCTTGTTCTCACTAAGTCCTGCAGCGACAATCATTTTCATAGCATTGCGCTGGATGACAAGCCATGAGGCGGCATCATTCTGTTTAAAGGTAAGCTCCCCGGGTTTTAATCCTTCAATACAGACGATTTCAACAATTAAAGACCCATTGTCAGGGAGTTGGGCAATAATTGAAGTAGGAGGAACCTTCTCAAAAAAAAGTTTTGCACATGCAAATAATTTTCGTTTGTTTTGATGGTATTCTGAATTGGACTTGGAAGAGATAAAAATAGTTTGTCGAATAACAGAATGTTGAGTTAAATTTACAGTGCTTTCAGCATATTGTTTGTAACAATCGGCCAATTTTTCTGAAAGGGTTGTTCCAGCTTCCGGTGAAAAGCACAAATTATTTAATACTAAACCATTTACAGCGAAATGAGGCATTGATGCTTTGTTTCTTGAGTTAAAATTGAGTTTGTAAAAATATAAAAATATTGTAGCGATACTTTTACCATGAAATTTAAAATTCTCAATCTCCAAAATTTATTCATCCTTCTCACTGTACTGGTGCTTTGGGGCATTACGGCCATCAAAATAGAACCCCTGATGCATTATCATTTTCAGCAAATGGGATTCCTTACCAGTTTTGAGTTCTTCAAAAACTATTCGGTGTATCCGGGTGGACTTTCAGATTACCTGGCTGAATTCATCTCCCAATTTTTTTCTTTTAACTTTTTTGGAAGTTTTCTTATTGTCGCAGTTGCTTCCTTGCAGGGTCTTATTGCTGTTGATCTGGTAACCCGACTTGTGGGTAAAGGCCGGATGGCCTATTCTATCTTCGCCCTGGTGGCCTTATTTGGCGTAATGGTCCTGTGTGATTACAGGTACCCTTATTATGCGAGCATCAGGCTGCTGTCTGCATTTGTTTTTACATGGGCCTATTACTTTATCAACAAAAAATATCCCAAACAGAGCCTCTTTTGCTGGCCTGTCCTGGCCTTACTCCTTTTTTACCTGGCAGGCGGCCCTGCCTTGTTTGTTTATACCCTTTCCACGACTGCTATTTTAATATACACCGCGAAGACAAAAACCTGGATGAAAGTCATCCCTGTATTTTTACTATTTGCCGGAATAGTTCCCTACCTGGGGTATAAATTCTTATTTCAACAGTCCCTGGGAAACCTTTACCGCATTATTACTGTCAAACCTCCTGAATTACTGGCTTACTCCACTTTCTACCAGTTAATTGCCTATTATACCCTTTTGCCCCTCATCCTATTTCTCTTTTTATTCCTTGTCAAAAGTCCTGAAAAAGAAGAAGTCATAAAACTCAAAAAGGGAAAAGCCGCCCCTAAAGTAAGCTTTTATAAAAAGCCTTATTTTTCACTTTACCTTCAGGTGGCTGTAGTGGCCTTGCTGGGTGGGTTCCTTTTTATGCAATCACACAGCACTTTCAAAAAGAATATCTTAAAGATTGAATATTTCGCCGAAACTGAACAATGGATCAAAGTCATTAAAATGGCAGAAGAGATCGACATCTATGATTTCAGGGCCAATTTCCAGATTAACCGTGCCTATGCCCATTTAGGGCAGCTTCCAGAAAGACTGTTTGATTACCCTCAAATACTGGGAGTCAATGGATTGTTCTATGACAATTCAAACATTAACGGCAGTTTTACAATGCCCAACAGCGATCTGTATTTTGATCTTGGCTTTATGAGCGAATCGCAACGCTGGGCTTTCGAGGGCCAAACCTTAATGCCCAATAGCCCTAGAATATTAAAGCGATTGATCATGATCAATCTCATCAACCGAAAGTACCAGCTGGCCGGGGAGTTTCTCTCCGTGCTGGATCAAAACATGCTGTGTCATGACTGGGTGAGTAAATACCAGAAGTATGTTTCCGATACTACTTTGACCAACACAGACCCCTTGATCAGGGAAAAACGCCGGTTCAATCCGCAAACCAACTATGTGCATATTGAACCCCTGGAGGATCTTAAACTATTGTTCGACACCAATAAAGAGAATAGTTTTGCCTACAATTATGGTTCATCCCAGAAATGCG
>DMFR01000331.1:0-471 GCA_003450125.1 Prolixibacteraceae bacterium
CATAATAATTTTTGCGTGCCTGGACATTGGCATGCCACAACTGGTATCCAGCTTTGGCAAACAATTCCTGGTATTTCTTGGCCGGGGCATCTATCCCGTACTTGTCCATAGTCATTAAAAAGGTAAGCTGGACATAGATATCATCCTGCCAGATGGAACCTTTCACATCATTGGGCGCCCATTTGATAGAATCTTCGAATGTTTTACCCTGAGCATGAAATTCAGTGGGCGCTCCATAAGTGACACCAATCATCTTGCCAGCCCAGCCCCCGGCAATTTTATCCTTTAACAGATCTGTTGAGATGGATCGCGTATCGGCAGATTCTTTCTTGCTGCATGAAGTCATTGACCAGGCAATGAGAAGTAGGAAAAATAGGAATAAGTTAGTTTTCATAGGTTTAGATAATATAGATTGTACTTCATCAGTTTTTATTAAATAAATCGTCCACAAATAAACACAGATTAAAAAAA
>DMFR01000331.1:563-4866 GCA_003450125.1 Prolixibacteraceae bacterium
CAAATAAACACAGATTAAAAAAATCACAGATTCTGTCATTATTTGTGACTATTTGTGTAATATGTGGATAACCTAATTCTTCATATCCATCAAATTTAATCATTTAATTGAGGATTTCTTTCCTGTAAGGTACCGAAGATTGCGCCCCGATGCGAGTTACCGAAATTGCGGCAACACTATTTGCAAAGGCTATGGATTGCTGGATTGTTTTACCTTCAGAAAGGGCTACAACCAATGCGCCATTAAAAGTATCACCTGCAGCTGTGGTATCAATGGCCTCCACTTTAGGGGCAGGGATGATTTCATGTTGCCCGTTTGCCAGTATAAATGCACCGGCAGAACCCATGGTAATGATCACCATGTCAATCCCTTTTTCATGCAGGAAAGTAGCTGCCTTCAAGGCGGACTGCTCATCCGTCACCTTGATGCCGGTAAGCAATTCTGCCTCCGTTTCGTTGGGGGTAATGATATACAAATTGTTGAGCAATTCATCCGACAGTTTGGCCGCAGGAGCAGGATTGAGGATCACTTTCTTATTGGACAGTGCTGCCATTCTTGCAATGTGTTCAACCGTAGGAATGGGTATTTCTAGTTGCATCAGTACAAATTCCGATTCTTTGAGCAAGGCAATGGCCTTATCGAAATCAGCTGAACTTAGAGTACCGTTTGATCCAGGAGCTACCACAATAGAATTTTCACCTTTGCGATCTACAGTGATTAAAGCCACACCACTAGGGTTTTCAGGATCAACAGCTACAAAATCCACATTAATCCCTTCATCTTCCAATTGCTGAACAGCCTGTTTGCCGAAGATGTCATCCCCGATCTTGCCCACAAAAGTGACCAATCCACCCAGCCTTGCAGCTGCAACCGCCTGATTGGCGCCTTTTCCACCGGCATTCATTAAAAACCTTCCTCCCAGAATAGTTTCACCAGGAGCAGGAAAATTCAGTGTTTTAATGACCATATCGGTATTCGAACTACCAACGACCAATATTCTTTTAGCATTCATAGGTTTAGGTTTTCATAATCATATATTTATTCAACAATGAAGGTTCTTGGTTACCTCAAACATAGCTGAATTCAAATATATTCAATCAAAGATATAAAATTACTTTCTCTGATCGATATTTTTTTATGAAAATTGCCAGCAGCCATTTATAGGAGTATTTGAATGGCGAGCCATTATCTTGATCGTAGATTCTACCTATGACAGAATTTGAAATATTCATCAACGGTATTGGAGTTTTAGGGATAGTACCGACAGTTCCGACAATTCCGACAGCTCCGCCAATGGTGTTTTTCTCCAAATAGGGTTCAATAAGCAGGTTTTTACAATTGCCTTTCCATTGATTTTACTCAGATGAGTAGAATCAATGGTCTGTATTATTGGTATATAACAAAAAGACAGTTCAGTTTGACCTCTTGAAGGTTAAAAATACCAATTGGCGGAATTGGCGGAGTTGACGGAGAACAGGGTGTCATTTTATCTGTAACACGACACTACAAATACCTTGGTACCGAAGCCTTATATTTTTGATATTGTTCTCCAAATTGCTCCTCCAGGAATTTCTCTTCGCCCAGGATGATAAAATGATGAACGATCATGCCGTACAGCATAATAACCAACAGCAAGAGACTTGGAAGAAAAAGGAAAGTAGCAGTATTGAGGAAAATGAAACTCGCATACATTGGATTACGGCTATATTTGTAAATGCCTCCTGTCCTTAGTTCATGTTTGCCGGTAGGCAGGCCAATATTGGTAATCAATCCCATTGAAAGATAAGCAGGAACGATAATGAGGTTGGCTGGAATAAGAAACAGAACGGCCAACAGCTTTTGAATGTCTGGTGTATGATCCTGAATTAAGAATGGCACTACATGGCGGTACTGCGGGAAAAAGGAAATTACACCAAACAATGCCCATATCCCAAAGAGCAGAAATTTGCCGGTGAAGAATAAGACCGGGTGAATGGTGGGTTTACCCATGGCATGTTTCCCATTTTTGGCAAGAAAGGCGCCCAGAACAAAGGTTGCCAGGATTGGTAAACTGATTAAAACGGCTAAACTGTAATCAATCCAATTCATAGTATCATCCTTTTAAATGAATGTAAGACTTTCAATTTGTCATTATCGGTTACCGAACAATTCACTCATCACTTTACCTTTGCTGTTTGGCAGTGTAAATCCCAGCAGTTCGGCAATGGTAACCGATATGTCTATTTGTTCATGGTATATGCTGATTACCTTCCCTTTCCTGAAATCGGGGCCAAAAGCATAGAAATTCAGATGGCGGCAACCCTCACAATCATCGCCATGACTGGCAAATCCATCGGCTACATTGTCCAGATGACGACCATGATCGTTGGTCACAAAAATGGTTGTCGTGTTTTTATAATTTCTATCCTCATTGAGAAACTGCCATATCCGATAAACATACTCATCACTTTTCCGAACGCCTTCAATATAATCCTTCCAGATCCCTGTATGTCCTGAATAATCTGGCTCACGAAAGTTGATCAATACCAGATTGGGATGATTCTTCTTCATTATCTCAATGGCAGTTTTCAAGGTCAGGCTGTCTTCTCGGTAACCACTTGCAAGCCCCAAACCATCAACACCACTATTTACAGAAGGTGTATATTTCCCCTTCCACTGAGAACCGGTACAATCGCCCAATACCGCCAGCTTATCTTTACTGGTGATGATCCATGATTTAATCGGATTATTGTGGAAAGCCTGATTCCAATATTGAAAGATGGATGGGTTTGTTGGATATTCCAATCCTCCATTGTTTATTGTCTGATAAATCACTGTAGTTAGAGCGGTATGACCTGCTAAGGTATATGTTCCGCCCATATTGTAAAAACTGGTATTGACGACTCCTTCTTGAGATAAAATTCCAGCCATCCGTGGAATGTACTGATGGGTAGAATCGCCCCATCCTTCGGAATACCTTTGTCCGTCGACCACAATGATGATAACGTTCCTGGTTTTATATTCCTGGTGAGTGATATTGATTGGAGGATAGCCCCAATCGTTTTCATGATTGCACGAACTAACAATCACAAAAATAAAGAGTAAAATTGGAATCAAGAATTTGGATGTCCGTAACATTTTCAACAAAATTAAAACATGAGCGGTTAAAGGGTTAATTGGCTAAATGGCTAAATATTTAAAATATACGGACGAAGCTATCAAAAGTAATGGTTTCGCAAACAATTTACGGATCATTTATTATCCTCAAGCCATGATCCTGGCCTAAAACAAAACGAGGCCACCTTTGCAGGCAGCCTCGTTTTTATCTTTTCAGAAAAAAGTTATTGAGGTTTAAGAGCAGTTTCAATTGCCGTTTTCAATTGAGTAGCTGTTTTATTGGCCGGATCAAAACTCAATGCTTTTTCAACCAAAGGCATCGCCTTTGTGTATTCATCTTTTGCTTTCTGGTCTGCAGTGATATAGGCAGGATCAGTTGTTTTAAGTTTACCTGCAGTGATATCAGCATTTGCCTTGGTGATTATAGCACTACCTTTTGAATAAAAACTGGTTGCAGATTTCACGTAATAAGAAGCCATTTTGCTTTTTACTTTTGCATCATCCGGTGCAATGGCCAATGCAGCTTCAAGAGCTTTAAGGCTTTCTGCATCTTTTTTCAAGGCTTTATACGAATCAGCTTCATACAACAATGAATTTACCTTTTTGTAGTTCATTGAAGCTGTCTGATCAAAGTACTTCAAAGCCTTTTCATAGTTCTTGATACTGAAAGCGCAATACCCCATGTTATAAATCATAGATGTATCGGCAACGGGTTGATCTCCCAATTTCGCGAGAGCTTGTTCATAGAGATCCAATGCCTTTTGATAATCTTTTCCATTAATGGCTGCATTGCCTTCATTTTTCAAATCGGCAAATGTTTTTTCCCCTGTCGCAGCAGGTTGAGCAGGTTGAGCATTTTGAGTATTCTGAGCATTGATAGCAGCAAAACTCAAACACATCACAAAGACAAAAATTAATCGTTTCATATAGTTTTTTATTAGTTTTTATATTCTAAAATTTCTATTCATCAAAATCAGCGCCAAAAATAAGAATTACCTTTAAATCCCAACCACAATTAACAAAGTAAAACAATAAAATACTGTTAAAAAATCTAAAAGTATTCTTCAAAACTTGTGCCAATTCTCAAGTGAAGGCTTCGAAACTGATTTTGCTTAATTTTTCAGATTCAATAACGCTCTATCAAATTTAGTAAATTCAATAATAATTAATGGATTAATTAACTAGGGAAATGAAAAATATTTTGATC
>DMFR01000200.1:0-9321 GCA_003450125.1 Prolixibacteraceae bacterium
ATATACACCTTTTTTAAAATTACTGATTTATTGGGTGTATTTATTAGTTATTAATCTTCAAAATTAAAAGAAATGAGAAATTTAATTGCATTGATTGCTATTGTATTTTTCACCTCAATAGCATATTCGCAAACGACTACCACAAAGCAGGTTAAAAAAAAGACAGCTGCAAAAACTGAAGTTGCAAGTCCAGATGGAAAGCAAGTAGCCAACCCAGCAGAAAAAAGCGGGTCTAAATCTCTAACAGCTACAAAAAAGGATGGTAGTCCTGATAAACGATATAAATCTAAAAAGGATACCGTAAAGACTACAGCGCCTGCTTCTAGTCATCTAAAAAAGGATGGCACTCCAGATATGCGTTATAAAGAAAACAAAAGCACAGCGCCTAAGGATAAAAAGTAATCCTTCTGGGTTTGCATATAAAAGAGAAACTGAACTCTTTTGAGACAGCCATTTTCATAGTCAATTTATTTTTTGACTATGAAAATGGTTTTGTTTTTTTTATACATTTACCTGATTAATACCCTAAGATTCGTGAAGCTCCATGAAACAATGGAGAAGCTTTTTATTTAAATATAATCAAACCCAAGTATGTTAGGGGGGATAGAGCTTGCAATAAATCCACCTCAGTTAGCCAGAGATTAATTCTGATTGCCCTCACTTAATATCAAACACTTTACACCTGAATTTGTGTAGGTGTTTTTTTTATATTTATGCTATAATGTGCATGGTTTTCCATTTAAAGTGACCGGTATTAATGAAGTTATTACGATGAATTGTTTTTTAGTTCGTACCTTTGAATCATTCAATGAACAGGGATTTCGAATGATCTGGCTTTGCTGGCAATTGATCAATCGTCTTTTAAAACAGTTAATACTTTATTAATCAAAGGAGGCATATTACAATGGCACAACTTACTCAGGAAATGAAGGAAATGATTTCAACTCAACAATGTTTCGTGGCTACGGTGAGCAAAGAAGGAATCCCAAACAATGCACCAAAACGTTCCACAAGGGTTTTTGATGATGGAACCCTGATATTTAGCGAAGGCACCGGAGGCCGAACATATCAAAATATTCTAGATGGATCCAAGGTTGCCGTAGCAGTCGTTAACCGGGAAATCCTTGATGGGTATCGCTTTCTAGGGACTCCGGAGGCGTTGATAAACGGCGATATTTACGAGAAATCGGCTGAAATGTCTTTAAAGGCGGGAATGCCTAAACCCAAGGCAGTCATATTAATTCATATTGATGAAATCCATAGCCTGAAACCTGGCCCTATGGCTGGCAAAAAAATCGGATAACTTAATCCTCTCATTATTTTTGGATCTTTTTGATCATCCAACGACAATTCCGACAATCCGACAATCCGACAATAGCATCTCTATTGTCGGATTGTCGGAATGTCGGATTGGAGTTGAAATGTTTGTACCATTTTACAGAATGAAACCTGCTATTATTTGTTTTGTTGAATATGATTATTGTTTTGAATTTCAACATCTAAATGGTTATCTTGGGTAAAATTTTCAAATATGAAATCAGGGCGAATCATATACAGCTTACTTTTCTGCATCGTTGTGGTTGCAGTGGCTGTATCACTTAGCTCGTTCTCACTTCATAAGACGGTATCCACACTTCCTGATGCAGTGAATAGTCCAGTGGCTAATTTATTACCTGCCTTCAATTCAGGCTTTTATGATCCTGACTTTAATTTAAATGCCGATTCGGTGATTATTCCCATGAAGACGGCAGGGCATTTGTTTTTGATTGAAGCCAAAGTAGATGGCGAAGTGGGTAACCTGGTATTTGATACCGGTGCCAGTGGATTGGTCATCAACAGCAGTTATTTCAGAAACCATGTAAAGTCTGGGGGTACTACGTCTACCGGAATTACTGGATCTGTTGGAAATGTGGAACAAATCTCAATCGGGCAAATTGAATTTGCCGACCTTACTTATAGAAATCTTCGGGCCGATATGGCCAATCTTGGACACATCGAAAACCGCAGAGGTGTTAAAATATTGGGCTTGATTGGTTTTGGAATGATGCGAAATCTGGAAATTGTAATCGATCCGATCAACAGTGAATTGAAGCTTTTTAGAATTGATCAGACAGGCAAGAGGCTAAATGGCAAAGGTACAGGTTTTAAACCTGATTATTCCCAGAAGATTGAAGGCAATACGAACATCCTTTTTCTCAAGGGTACCATAAGAGGTAAGGTTCTTAATTTTTGTTTCGATACCGGGGCTGAAACCAATGCCATCAGCAGCGATTGTAACAAAAAGATTATGAGCACCCTTACCATTACCCGGCGTACTGTCTTAAAAGGAACAGGAACTGCCGGATCAGAGGTGTTGTTTGGCAAAATGAATGATTTTGTGATCGGTAACCATCAGATCCGGGATATGGAAACGATTATTTCCAATATGGATGCTTTAAGCGAAGCTTTTGGTACCCACATCGATGGATTGTTGGGCTTTAGTTTTATGAAAAACGGAGTCCTGTGCATCAATTTTGTGAATAAACAGTTTGGTATCCGTTTTAAGAAAGGAGAAGAGAAATGAAACCATTTGTATGTTTTAGCCTGCTGTTCATGACCCTGATGTTCAATTCTCTGGTCACTCAAGCCCAGCTTGACCCGGACAAAGTTTGCCATATTGAGAATGGTCAGCTCATTTTTACCCTTAATCTGAAATGGTCGGAAAAGGAAAAGAAAGAAGTTTCTAAGCTTTTTGACCTGGATAGTACTTTGATTGCACAAGTGTATAGTGGCAAGTCGGTCATTGTAAGCGGCAATGAAACCTGGAAGGTTAAAAAAATACAAGGGACCCTTGTGGAACTATCAAAATCGGTACAGTCAAAAGCCGATAAAAGCATCAGGATGAATGACCTCTTATTGGTAGTTGAAAATTGGATGAACTTTGCAGGAAATACTGCATCAACTACGACTGTATATGGAATTAACAATTTTGAAGTAGCCAATGCTTTTACTTACAGCCAAAATAAAGCCTTGTTTTACCTACCTGCCAATAAAACCGCTCAGAGAGTTTACATTTCAGGTACTTTTAACAATTGGAGCACCACCCAAACACCAATGAAAATGATGGGCAACGGCTGGATGGTTGAACTGAAACTCAACCCGGGGAAATATGCCTATAAGTTTATTGTTGATGGCCGGTGGACAACCGATCCCAGCAACAAACTTAGGGAGCGGGGAGATGCAGGAGCTTATAACTCGGTTGTTTATTGTTACAACCATGTTTTCGAACTTAAAGGGCACAAGGATGCCCGAAAAGTGGTTGTTACCGGTAACTTCTATGGTTGGAATCCCCGTGGGTTCCCAATGCAGCCAACGGCTGATGGTTGGTCCTTGCCCATGTACCTCCGCGATGGGACTTATGCTTATAAATTCTTGGTCGACAATGAATGGATGACAGACCCTGCCAACCCGGCAGTACGCAAAGATGCCGATGGAAACCTGAACTCATTTATTGGAATCGGTGAATCGTATCTATTTAAACTCGATGGCTATACGACGGCTAAAAAAGTGGTGCTCACCGGAAGTTTCAATGCCTGGGATGAAGTTGAACTGGTCATGGATAAAACCCCTAAGGGCTGGCAGTTTCCTTACGTGATTGCGGCGGGAAACTATGAATACAAATTCATTGTGGATGGAAAATGGATGATTGACCCGGCCAATCCATTTATCACAGGGTCAGGTAATTTCCAGAATTCATTCATTGCCTTGAAAGCAAATCATATCTTTGAACTCAATAAGTATCCTGATGCCCGAACCGTTATCCTTGCCGGAAGTTTTAACAATTGGAACGAGGATGGTTATAAAATGGTCAAAGAAGGGGGGAAGTGGATATGGCCCATCTATCTTCAACCGGGGAAATATACCTACAAATTCATTGTCGATGGAACATGGATACTTGATCCTGCCGATAAATTATATGACCAGAATGAGTATGGTACCAATAATTCGGTTTTGTGGGTAGAACCCTCGAATTGAGATTCACAAAGGTTGGTTAACTAAAGATAAGGGTTTTATCGAGGCATGGGGCAATATTCTTTGGTTCCGCAATTCCGCAATTTCGCAAGTGCAGCCTTTTTTGTATAAACTATTTGAGTTTAAATGATGGGCCTCTGAATTCAATGCTATATAATCTGCAAAAAAGACTGCACTTGCGAAACTGCGAAACTGCGGAAAGTTTTTTAGGAACCTACTTATGCAAGGAATTCTGGTATGAATATTGTAATTCTTATCAAAAGTTATGTAACAATTTTTTGTTTCAATGGTATAATTTAGATTTCTTAAAATAGGTTCATAATACATACTCACATGAAAACGACTACTTTTTATTTGATCGGTGCACTTTTGATGTTACTTTATAGCGGATGCAATACTGAAGGGCCGATAGGGCCGGAAGGACCACAAGGGCCTGCAGGACAAAACGGTCAAAATGCAACGGTATTTTATTCCGAATGGTTTTCTCCTTCTTCCTGGTCAGGTTCTTCGGGTGATTGGTATTTCGATGCTTCTGCTCCCGATCTAACACAGGATATTGTAGAACAGGGTGTAGTCCTGGCCTATGTATGGCTGGCTGGCGATCTCTATAGCGCAACCACAGTAAGGCCTTTACCCGCTTTTGCGGTAGGGGCTAACTGGGATTTTTTAATCCATCAATATGGAAGTATCGAGTTTACCTCTGATATGAGTACCCAACCACTCACTTCAGGGAATAAATTTCGCTTTGTTGCCATTCCCGGAACTACTCCTGCCTTAAAATCAGCGTCCTTAAAATACAAAAGTGAACAGGAGTTAAGAAATATGACCTATCAGGAAGTCTGCAAATTATTTAACATCCCTGAATAACAAGAGAAACTAAAATCAATTTTAACAGTTTATAAACACCTAGACACAGAGGGTACCTGTTTATTCACCACAGATTATTCATCTCCATTTAATTTGTGTTAATTTGAGTAATCTGTGGTGAATAAACAGGTACCCTCTGTGTCTATCTGTTTATAATGGGTTTCATCTGCGGGCTGCTGTTTTTTCATACTTCAGGAACTTACTGGCCCATGGTATAAAATATTTAAAGTTGGGGCTATCTGTATGCCCTCCATCATGTTGACGCCAGGCCAGCTGTCCTTCCAATAAACCCGAATTAAAGGGCGGCATCTTTTCCGTCAAGTAATCATTGGAAACACCAAGATCATTGACTCCTAATAATTTAAACACACTACCGGCAGCGATGGTAGCCATATAACTGCCTTGCTGATCAAGCCACTTGGCATCGCCTTTTTCAGGAATACCATAACTGATGAATGTCAGACGTGGGGCACAAAGGGCAATCAGTTCATGAGAATCCACCGGCAGATCACAGCCTGTCTTACTTCCAAAACCTGCTTTTGAAGCCCCGTATTTCATATAGTTTCCTGCCATCCAGTAATATTCTCCTCCTGTAAGGCTTTCAACGGCTTCTCCAAAGTTGCGGCGATGAAGGGTAGCTCCTCCTTTTCCTGATGAACCAATCAATCCTACTGCAAAACGGGATTCATAGGCAAGGGTAACCAAGGCCGCTTTTCCATATCGGGAAACCCCTTCGATACCCACCTTTTTAGCATCCACCAAACTGTCTGTTTCCAGGTAATCCAATCCACGGGCAGCGCCCCAGGCCCAGGCACGTAGCGCTCCCCAGTCTTCAGGTTTACGGGGCTGACCCTTGTTGACCAATCCAATGATGCCTTTTGTAATGCCTGCACCATTGTCTGCCTGAATGCTGTTGGGGTCAATGGTCACATAGCCCCAACCGGCCGCCAGCAGTTGTTCTGTTGGAGGAAGATCACCTTCAGGTTTGGGTGCAAAGAAATTGGGACCAGCTAATCTGGTGACGGGCATATATGCAGGATACCGGTCAAAGATGGCCTTCATATCCGGATTACTTGTGATCATCATCTCCTTAAATGCAGCATTCAATTTTTCCATATCTTCAGGCGATGGTTGTGCAGGCGAAGGGAACGAGGGTCGGCCAAGCATCATCAATACCGGTACTGGACCCTTTACATTGGTGGGCACGACCAGCATCATGTTGATATCTACATTGATCAGCGGATATTCACTGTTGTCCACATGACCGATCAGTTGTTTGGCAATAACAGGTGTCCAGCCAACAAACTCACGGTCAGTGATTTTTACCGTCCATGTAACTTTGGGTGTATTTTTGGGGAGCCTTCCGTATACCTCTCTTTCCATATCTTCTGCTATTTCTGGGCGGCGCTGTTTCCACCATTGGTCTGCAGTAGTGACCTTTTTGCCATTTTTTGTAGTCAGAAGTTCTGGCAATTGGGGACACGGATTGGCCAGTGATTCATCGGTATTGGCATGGTTGGGGTCAGCATCATTACCGCTTGGACCTGGTCTTAGATCCTGTATGTTTAATTGCTGCATCATGTTGGCATGATCCTGCTCTGAAGTAAAGGTTACCATGGCCGGATATTTGCTGTTGTCAATCTTTGCCTCCTGAGCCGTTACCTGAAGAGTAAAAAGTGCTATCAATAATAAAAATACAAGCTTTTTCATTTGACAGTTTAGGTTATAGTTAATTCGTTATTACAAATATGAGAAGTTTTTGAAACAATATCTAAGGTTGTGTCTAATTTAAAATATAGCTAGTAGCCAGAAGTTTTAATGATATATTTGGCTAAAAAAAAACCGCTCTCTTTAGGAGAACGGTCTTTCTAGTATCATTGTCTAAATTCGTATAATTCGTATTAATTGGTGTTAATTGGTGATGCGCATTTCATTGAGCAAATAACCTGCTCCACCGAATTTATCCATGATAAAGAGGGTGTACCGGATATCCACGTTGATGCAACGCTGAAGGGAAGGTTCAAAGATGATGTCTCCACTCATGGATTCCCAGTTGCCATCAAAGGCCGTTCCAATCAATTCTCCTTTGCCGTTCAGAACAGGACTTCCCGAATTGCCGCCGGTAATGTCATTGTTAGTCAGGAAAGCCACAGGCATTCTACCATCCTTCAAGGCATATTTTCCGAAATCTTTGGCAGCGTATAGTTCTTTCAGCTTCGCCGGAACGACAAACTCCCAGTTCTTCGGATCTTCTTTCTGCATCACCCCATCCAGTGTAGTCACATAGTCATAAATCACACCATCTTTGGGTGAGTAATTCATTACTTTGCCGTAAGTCAGTCGCATGGTGGAATTGGCATCGGGGTACATCGCTTTCCCGGCTTTCATCTCCAGCAAACCTGCAATATACTGTTTTTGTCCTTTGGCATATTGTGTCCGGTACTGTTCCAGTTCCTTGTAGTATTTCATCATCGCCTCGGTGATGTCTTTACCGGTCACGAAAGCAGGATCATTCTCCAGGGCTTTTTTATCGCCCGAAAGTGCTGTGTTGAGTTTTTCTTCTGAAACAAATACCGATTGGCTATAGATGGCTTCCACAAATGCATCGATATTGCCTTGATATTGATTTTCAATGGTTTTATAGAATGCTGGAAGAGCCGAAGCAGGTACTTTTTCTTTGAATAGCGCAATCATGGCTTTTGCAACTTTCTTGTCGGTTGCCACATTGTAATCCTTGTAGAAATCAGCAGCAGGAATCGTAACAGCAGGCCTGCCTCCTCTGGGGTCTTGTGCCGTTAGTTCAGGCGCCGGGCCATAGCGAACAGCAGCAGTAGTCAATTCAATCGAGCTAAGGGCTTCCATGTAATAATTCAGGATCAATTGCTGTTGAGCCCTAGACTCAATGGCCGACTTCACATCTGCCAGGGCAGTGCCATATTTTTCGATCCTTGCAGGATCTGCAGCCACCCATTGGGTGAAGGTCTTTTCTTCGGCAGCCCTTCTGTCGAATACCTTTAGCTTTTCAAAAGTCTCATTCATGCCGATCGACTTTTTCCATGCATTGGAGGACCCTGCATATTTGTTGGCATACATCAACCTGATTTTAGGATCAGCCACCATATCTTTCATCAGGATATCCTGACGGATTCCCCGGACAAGAATCCTGGTGGCATTGGTAATTTCGCTGGTCTCTTTCACTTCAAAGGAGGTCATAAAACGGTTGGTTCTTCCCGGATAGCCGATGACCATCGCAGGATCGTTTTGTTTCACCCCCTTGAGCGAAATAGTCAGGAATCTTTTGGGTTGAAAGGCCATATTGTCCTTTGAATATTCTGCAGGGTTGTTGTCCTTATCGGCATAAATACGAAACATGCTGAAATCACCCGTATGACGGGGCCACATCCAGTTGTCAGTATCGGCGCCAAATTTACCAATCGAGGAAGGAGGCGCTCCCACAAAACGGATATCCGTGTATGTCTTGGTGAGGATTAGATAGTATTGATTATTGCCAAAGAAAGAGACGACTCTGCCTTTCAGGAATTTATTTTGTCCAACAGCTTTGCTGGTCAGTTGATCGGATATCGTTTTCAAGGCCTCCTCCTTGGCTTTTGGATCGGTTACTGTCGCCAATGCATCTGTAACTGTCTTGGTCACATCTTCAAAGCGGTCCAGAAACATAACGGTCAGTCCTTTGACCGGAAGCTCTTCATCGCGGTTCTTGGCCCAGAAGCCCTTGTCGAGGTAGTTGTGATCCACTGCACTCAGCTTTTGAATCGATGCATATCCGCAGTGGTGGTTGGTCAAAACCAATCCATCTTTGGAGATGATTTCAGCCGTACAACCACCGCCAAATTGCAGGACTGCATCTTTTAAACTGGATTTATTGATATCATAAATGTCTTTGGCAGAAAGTTTGAAGCCCATGCCTGACATGTCCTTTATATTCAGTTTTTGCAACAGGGGAAGCATCCACATCCCTTCATCTGCCAATAAAGTGCCCAATGAAAAAATAAGGACAGAGAAAAATAATAACACCACTTTTTTAATGTTCATTTTGTTCAAATTGATTTTTGGTTGTTAATTGAATAGGTAATATAAAATCATTTCCAAAGGTTAGTATAGATTGCAGATATTTCATTACAGGTGTTATAAAACTAAGTTTTGCCAATTCTGACCAATACCCGTGGTAATTTGAAATTGCCGCATCATCCCAGAGGCTTTACCTCAACCTTGATCGGAGCTTCATGCTGATTCATCCTGAACTTGTTTCAGGATCCCCCTCAAACATTGCTTGCCTATTGACCGATGAAATGAACCCTGTCCAACAATACGTGAAACCGATTTGTCCTAAATCAACTTTACGGATTTCCTATGGTTTTTTAAGGGTAATATGTATTGACAGTCTCTTAACTTATTCGAAGGTTATTCGAAGGTTATTCGAAG
>DMFR01000200.1:9478-15050 GCA_003450125.1 Prolixibacteraceae bacterium
TTCGAAGGTAGTTCGAGTATATTCGAAGAATCATCGAATAGGCTTCGAATAAGCTTCGAATAACTTTCAAATTACCTAAGGCGATAGTAGTACTTCTAAATTCACCATCCAGCCATAAGACGATATGAAATCCTTGTGTTGATCTTCAAGAGAAGGTATCTCTTCAAGTTGAAAAAAAAGTAACAAAATATCAATTTGTAAATAAAAAATGTAACTTTGTGTGGGATTTGTTTACGAAAGAAAAGTTGAAACGATACATTTTCGATGGATTGGGACCCAGGTGAATTCCGAGCACTCAGGATTGGCGAGTTCTTTCTAACCACTAAAATTCAAATTAAAAATAAAGAGGCCACAAAGGCACCATGACTCTATGTTGCACCAAAGATTGTCATATTTTAATCTTTGGGTCTTTGAGTCTTTGTGGCAGAAATGAAAAATACACACATGAAATTGACGAAAAAACAACAGATCGAACTGAAGGCAAAAGAACTTTTCTGGAAGCATGGATTCAAAAAAGTAACCATTGATGAGATATGCAAGAAGGCCAATGTGAGCCGGAAGACCTTTTATACCTATTATGAAAATAAAACGGCCCTGGTAATTTTTATCCTTCAGGAAATGTCCAAAGAGATCAAAGCGGTCTATGCCAGGATGCTTGAAGATGACATGCCTTTTGCCCTGAAAATGGAAAAGATGCTGGCATTGAAACTAAAGATGAGCGAAAGTTTGTCCATGGAGTTTATGGCCGATTTTTACAACCCTGATGCACAAGAACTCTTGGAATGCTTTAATAAAATGAAGGAAGATTCATTGGCCATTACCATGGATTTTTTTAGCAAGGCACAGCAGAAGGGAGAAATGAATCCTCATTTAGACTTGAATTACGTGATGTGGATGATGCAAAGGGTGATGGAACAATGCTCTTCACCCGAATTGCTGGCCTTGTTTCCCACAGCTGAATCAATGACCAGACAGATTTCAGAATCAATATTGTATGGTATTATGCCGGTTAAAAGCAGTCATTCATGAGGAGCTTGAGCATAGAAATAACGCTTGTTTTGCTGTGTAGCTTCTTCTGTTTATCGGCACAGGAAGATTCAACCAAAATAACCTTGAATGGTCAGGTGACCAGTTGGGGGATCGGACAATTTGATAACCCCTTTGGCATACAGTTGGGCGGACGTTTTGTTCCGACTTTATTGGGTGATTTAAAATTGAAGCAAACCTCCAAATTGGATTTTGAAGCTTCGATGAATATGAATGGCTCGGCCAACTTCACTGGATTGCAATACGATAGCGTGATGGGTCAGCTGAAGCCTTACCGTGTATGGGCACGTTATTCTACCGGCAGATGGGAGGTGCGTGTAGGTTTGCAGAAAATCAATTTCGGGACAGCAAAGCTGTTTCGTCCCCTGATGTGGTTTGATGGCCTGGACGTAAGAGATCCGCTGCAATTGACCGATGGGGTGTATGGCGCTTTGGGACGGTATTATTTTAAGGACAATGCCAACATCTGGCTCTGGACCTTGATGGGGAACAAAAAGCCCAAAGGATTTGAATTTATAGGAACCGATCAGTGGAAACCTGAAGTTGGCGGGCGTTTTCAAATGCCTGCCGGGCCTGGTGAACTGGCTGTGAGTACCAATTACAGAAAGGTGAATGTACGCAATTCAAGCCTGATAGCGCCGCGAAGCCCTTTGCTGAATGAATCAAGGATTGGATTGGATGGCAAATGGGATTTGGGCATTGGATTGTGGTTTGAATCGAGTGTGACCAGGTTGGAAGCCAATGCGGACAGTCTTCCCCGTTTTCAGGATGCATGGAACCTGGGGGCGGATTATACCTTCGGAATAGGCAATGGATTGGGAGTGACGGTTGAATATTTCCGCTATCATGCAGGGGATCAGTTCCTGTTAAAAGGGACCACGCTCAACCTGGTGGGCAGTTTATTCACTTATCCTGTTTCTATCCTGGATAACCTTTCTGCCATGGTATTTTATGTCCCCGGACCTGACCTGGTATACAACTATCTGAGTTGGAGCCGGACTTACGATAACTGGAGCCTGTATGCCATCGGCTATTGGAATCCAAGTCATTTTCAATTGATCACTGCACAGTCACAAGCGAAGAATCTGTTTGCAGGAAGAGGGATCAAGTTAATGGTAAATTATAATTTCTAGGAAAAAGATTACACGGATTGAAAAAGGATTACACGGATTAGGACGAATTACACGAATTAAGACGAATTACACGAAACGAAGTATATGAAGACAATTGTTGAAGTTAAAAGCCTGGTGAAGAAGTTTCATATTGGGACAGGATACTTTACTGCGTTAAAAGGGGTGGATCTTGTGTTTACGGAGGGTGAATTTGCCGGGTTGGTAGGGCCTAGCGGATCGGGTAAAACTACTTTGCTGAATATCATCGGGACGCTGGATGTGCCTTCTGAAGGTGAAGTGGTGGTCTTGAGCAAATCGGTCGGCAAGCTGAGTCCCAAAGAAGCGGCTCAACTGAGAAAGGAAGAACTGGGTTTTATTTTCCAGAATTATAACCTTTTGCCCGTTTATACGGTATTTGAAAATGTTGAATTTCCATTGTTACTGCTCAATATGAATGGGGAGGATCGGAAAAAACGAGTGATGGAAACCCTTGAGTGGGTTGGTTTGACTGAAAAGGTCAATTCACGGCCCTCACAGCTTTCAGGAGGGGAATGTCAACGCGTGGCGATTGCAAGGGCCATGGTCAAACGACCATTGCTAGTCCTGGCAGATGAGCCTACTGCTAATCTGGATGCTGCCAACTCTCACAATATCCTGCAAACGATGGAGAAACTGAACAAGGAACTGAAGACTACTTTTATCTTCGCTACCCACGATGAAAAGGTGATTGGATATCTGCACCGCATCATTCGGTTGGACGATGGAAAGGTGGTTGGAGATGAAAAGAAGGATAAAATTAATTCACCACAGATAACTCAGATTAACACAGATTAAGAGTATATTTTTTCGATAGAATCTGTGTAAATCTGTGTTATCTGTGGTGAATTTTAAAGTGATACTATTATGGCAATGATGAAAATGGCTTTGCGTAGTTTAATCGGCAATGGACTGAAAACATGGCTCAACGTGTTTGTGCTGTCTTTCACCTTTGTGCTGATTATTTTTATGCAGGGATTACTCGAAGGCTGGAACCGACAGGCAGTGACTGATACGGTTACCTGGGAAATTGCAGGGGGACAATACTGGAGCGAGAAATACGATCCTTACGATCCTTTCTCCATCGACTCCAGTGCGGCAGTGCTTCCTTCGACGTTGAAAGAGGAAGTTGAGGCGCATCAGATAGAACCTGTTTTGTATGCAAAAGGAACCATCTATCCCGGTGGGCGTATGCAGGGAGTTTTACTCAAAGGCATTCGACCAGATCAACAATTACTGGCCTTGCCTACCTACCTTTTAAAAGGCGATGATTCAGATGTTCCTGTCATTATGGGGGCGCACATGGCCAAGCAGGCCAATCTGAAGGTAAACGATCTGGTTACCCTTCGCTGGCGGGATGTAAACGGGACATTTGAAGCCATTGATATACGGGTGGCGGGTATTTTTAGGACAACTGTTCCAACAGTTGATATTGGCCAAATATGGTTGCCTTTAGAGCAGCTTCGAAAGATGACCCTACAACCCAATGCTTCTACCATCCTGATCACGAAAGGTAATATTCCCATACAAAAGCTTGCTGCCTGGCCTTTCAAGGATCAAACCGAACTGACCAAACAAACCGTTGCAATGCTTCAGGCCAAATCAAAAGGCTACAATGTGTTTTATTTTATATTTTTTACCATGGCTTTGATTGCGATATTCGATACGCAAGTCTTGTCTATCTTCCGAAGGCAACGTGAAATCGGTACATTGGTGGCATTGGGTATGACCCAAAAACAAGTTGTCACCCTCTTTACCCTTGAAGGAACCATGAACGCCTTTCTGGCTGTGATCATAGGCACCATCTGGGGGCTGCCTTTATTTATTGCCTTCTCGGTGCATGGTATTCACATTCCCATGGATACGAGCAGTTTTGGTATTCCTATGGCCGATAAAATGTTTCCTTATTATACGATGAAACTGATTGCAGGGACCATCTCGTTAATCATGATAATTACTGCATTGGTCAGTTACCTGCCGGCACGTAAGATCGCCCGCATGAAACCAACAGATGCCATAAGGGGGAAAGCGTTATGATGAAATTTTTATTCAAAGGACTGATGCGCGATAAATCGCGTAGCCTTATACCGATCATTGTGGTGGCCATGGGTGTAATCATGACTGTATTTCTACAGTCCCTGCTTAGCGGAGTGATTGGTGATGGTATTGAATCAACAGCCAATTTCACTACAGGTCATGTAAAAGTGATGACTCGTCCTTACAGTGAGAACATGTCACAACTGCCCAATGATCTGGCCCTTGTGGGTGTCGATACCTTGAAGGAAAGTTTACAAAAGGAGTTTCCCGGCATCACCTGGGCTGAACGTATTCAGTTTGGAGGTTTGCTGGATGCTCCCGATAGCACAGGGCATACCCGTTCGCAGGGAAACGTATCGGGTATGGGTATCCGTTTAATGAATTCAACAGAGGAGATAACAAGGATGAACTTAGGCCCTACCTTGGTAAGCGGAAGTTTTCCAACCAAAAAGGGTGAAATGTTGCTGAGTGATGATCTGTTCCATAAAATGAAACTGAAACTTGGGGATAAAGTGACCCTTATTTCCAGTGGCATGTATGGCGATATGGTCCTATACAATTTCACGGTGTCGGGAACGCTGCACTTTGGCATTACTCCTTTGGACAGGGGTACCATGATCGCTGATATTGAAGATGTTCGTTCAGCTTTAAACATGGAAAATGCTGCAGGAGAAATTCTGGGCTTCTTTACCGATGAGCGTTACGACAACAAACTGGCCAAACAAACTGCTTCCGAATTCAATGCCCAATATACCAACAGTAATGATAAATTCGCCCCTATGATGTTGCCCTTGTCCGAAATGAATGACATGGGATTCATGGTGGCTTATTCTGAAAACATACAGAGTATCATTGTATTGATATTTTTAATTGCCATGTCGATTGTACTATGGAATGCAGGACTACTTGGAGGATTGCGCCGCTATGGTGAATTCGGGTTGCGGCTTGCAATTGGGGAAAGCAAGCACGAGGTTTACCGTTCCATTGTGGCCGAATCTTTGCTGGTTGGAATCGTTGGTTCTGTGATCGGGGTACTGTTTGGATTACTGATATCATGGTACATGGGAAAAGTTGGAATGAATATTGGGGATATGATGAAAGATTCCAGCTTTTTAATGTCGACCGTGATGCGTGCCCATATCAGTCCTACAACTTATTACATAGGATTTGTGCCTGGCATCTTTTCCACACTGATCGGTGCAATGTTGGCTGGAATTGGGATCTATAAGAGACAAACAGCTAACTTGTTTAAGGAACTGGAAGGATGAAAGGATTTACGATTTAAAATATTTACGATTGATAATTTGATAATTTGATAATTAACCATTCAACCATTCAAC
>DMFR01000056.1 GCA_003450125.1 Prolixibacteraceae bacterium
GAGTTAATATAGCCTTGGTGGCAGCGGTACCATTGGACAAGAGTGATCTTGAAATGAAAAAGGGAAATGAGTTCAAGCAATGAGTCAGCGCAAAAAAACCCGTGGGGTATAATTATTCAAAGCATTGGAGCAACAGACCATGTGGGTGCTTTGGGCACAATTTGATTTTATGCCCTTAAAATTCCAAATTTTCGGGAGGTATAAAACGGTTGATTTTTTAAACCTGTCAAAGTAGAATTAATTCCCAATCCTATACAAAAACTTATCCGTACGTAGAATTACATTATCGCGGACAATGGCCGGGGTGGCCTTGATCATTCCATCCAACTGGTTTTCAGCTATCAACTGGAAAGTCAATCCAGGTTTGATGACATACGATTTTCCTTTTACACTGAAGAGATAGATGTTGCCGGAGGCATACAAAGCAGAGGCGTTGAACTGATCTTTTAGCTTGGTTTTCCAGATGACTTTCCCATCACGGGCATTGAGGCAAGTAAGGTCACCCCGTTCGTGAACCATGTAAATCAGGCTATCCACAATCACGGGAGTAGAAATTTGGGGAACATCTTCACCCGTTTCCCATGGGACATGGGTTTTGGTCACATCGCCTGTCCCTGTTGGATCGACAGCCAGTAAGCGGCAGTAGAATGCCCCGCCTTTGGGAAACATCCATCCTGAATTGACAAATACCAATCCACCCCAGCTCAAGGGCATGCTGACAGTTGAATCGTCACCATAAAATACCTGCCAGATTTCCTTGCCCGTTTCTGGTTCATAGGCAATGCAGAGTTGTGATCCATTGCTGATCAACTGGTCTTTGCCATTGACCGGAACCACAATTGGGGTGCAGAAGGCTTTACGGTAAACCGGTTCAATCTTGTCGTAAAATTCTCTCGGGCGATTGGTCTTCCAAATTGTTTTCCCAGTATGTTTATCCAAGGCAATGAGGTACTGAACATCCGTACCTTCGATATGCAGTATCAATAGATTTTTATAGATAACAGGCGACGATGCGGCACCCTGCATATGATCACAATTCAGGTCAGTCCGTGTCCAGATGATTTCATAGGTACGAGTATCGACACATGCAGTTCCATAGGTTCCAAAATGCATATAGACATATCCCTCTTCAATGCAGGGAGTGGAAGTGGCATAACTGTTGGTAGGATGAATGTGCTGCAATGAATCGGGTTTAAAGAGCATGACCTCTTTCAGAATCTTTCCCGAATTAAAATCGGTACAAACAGCAAATAGTTCCTCCCCGTTTAAGGTAGCTGAACTTGTCCAAACCTGATCCCCAAAAACAATCGGTGATGACCATGCAACACCCCTTATTTCAGTTTTCCATAAAATATGATTGGTTTCGCTCCATGACACCGGGGCATTGGTAGAGATGGAATGTCCGTCAAGCTTGCTTCCCCGGAGGTGAGTCCAGTTTTCCTGGCCTTGGGCTGATAATCCAATTGAAAATAGTAGTGCAAAAAGCAGCTTGGTTGAAAGGATACGGTTCATTGGTTCAGGTAATTTTAGAAATACGAAGGTGGTGATTTTTTGGGAGAATTAAAAGGATAAGTACATCCATTTAACACAAAGACACGAAGACACAAATCTTGTTAATTTGTATTCTTCGTGTCTTTGTAACTTCGTATTTAAATTACCAAAATCAACTTTACCGGATATTCTCTAGTACGTCGATCAATAACTTCCAGAATTTATTCACCGTTTCAATGTTGATCCGTTCGTCGGGTGAATGAGCTCCCTTGATGGTAGGGCCAAAAGAAACCATATCCAGTTCAGGATATTTTTCCAGGAACAAGCCACATTCAAGGCCGGCATGAATGGATTTTACCGCAGGAGCTGTCCCGAAAAGCCGTTTGTAGGAATCCACAGCAATTTTAGCAACAGCTGAATCAGGGTTGGGAGTCCATCCCGGATAACCATCAGAGTGAAGAACCACAGCCCCGGCTAGTTTCATCACAGCTTCAACCATTTCGGCGGCCATGTATTTGCGGCCGTCAATTTCGCTCCGCTGACTGGTAGTCAGTATAATATCATGGTACTCAGTAAATTTCACAGAAGCCAGGTTGGTCGATGTTTCCACCATCCCGATCATGCGGCTGCTCATTTCCAATACCCCATGAGGACAGGCCGTAATCAATTTCAGCAACCGGTCTTTGGTATCCGAATCAATGACAAATTCAGGTAAATTAATCGACTGATGCTGTAAACTGAGTTTGGGTTCAGAACGCTCATATTCAAATTCCATTTCAGAGGCAAAAACATTCCACTCCACGATAAGACTTTCTTTTTGGGAATGAGGAATCACCACCACTGCATAGGCTTCACGTGCAATGGCATTCCTTAAGTTTCCGCCATTAAATTCGGCAAGGTGCAGATCAAACTTACGGTCAGCATCCACCAAAAAACGGTTAAGAATCTTATTGGCATTACCACGGTTTTTATTGATATCATCACCCGAATGACCACCCATCAACCCTTTAACTTCCAGTTTGATGGCAAACGAAGCGACCGGTAATTCTTCAGGGGTGAATTTAAAAGTCCCTATTGTATCAATTCCACCGGCACAGCCGATAAACAATTCACCTTCGTCCTCCGAATCCAGATTGAGCAGGGTGTTACCACTGAGGAATCCAGGCTGGAGGGCAAAAGCTCCCGAAAGTCCGGTTTCTTCATCAAGGGTGAACAAACATTCAATGGGGCCATGGGATAAATTCTTTGCCGTTAGGATGGCCATTTGAGCAGCCACCCCAATACCGTCGTCCGACCCAAGGGTTGTACCCTCTGCCCTCACCCATCCATCATCAATGAAAGGTTTGATGGCATCAGTTTCGAAATTGTGTTGGGTTTCACTGTTCTTTTCGCATACCATGTCAACATGCGACTGAAGAATGATAGTCTGATCATTTTCACGCCCGGCGCTTGCAGGTTTTTTGATCAGGATGTTTCCAATTTCATCCTGAATGGCTTCTAGCCCGTTCTTCTGAGCAAAATCGAGTAAAAACCGGATGATTTTCTCCTCCTTTTTAGAAGGACGTGGCACCTGGCAAATCTCTTCAAAGTAATTCCACAAAGGTTGTGGAGTAAGATTGTTTAATATTTTCATGTGTTTATAATTGTTTTTTATTTGCCACATGGAACTCGCCAAATAACCATTTCCCTGTGAGAAACGTAATTCTCATGGCTCGTTTCATGGTTGAATGTTTTTACTTACAACACAGCTAAGCTAAGGATTTTATTTAAATGATTAACTATTGATCACCAGTTCTTTTGATTCGTTTTGCTCTAATTGAATTGCTTGAAATAATTGGTCAGCTTTTCAGTCAATTGATTGAAAATGGGTTTTGTAAACAACACAAACATATCCTGGGAAGCCGGAGGCATGACCATTTTGTTGTTTAGAATGGCATTCTGATCCTTATCAAGCACCTCATTATCGCCCACAAAAATTCCGTACTTGTTCTGCCATGTAAATTCTCCCGGAAGCTTATCCGTAAAGACGATCTTTTGGGATTGAAAGTCAACGGCTTTCAGTTCCAGCAATCCACCCGAGGCCACCTGATCGGTCAGGATTTTGATTTTACCTTTCTTAGGCAACAGCCTAGTCCTGGTAACGGTTGAATCTTTGGATATTTTCACTGTATATTTTTCCTCAATCTGTTTCGAAAGTTCTTGTTGTTCTTCAGAATGCTGAGGCCGATCGATAAAAAAATCATAGAATCCCATTTTCAAAACCATGTCAGGAATCCTCAGTTTCATTCTCTCAGCCTCAGTGGGAGAGAAAAAATGTACAAAATCCTTTTCCTGAAACTTTCCGTTGAGCATCTGGAATACATTGTCATAAAAAAACTGGGCCGAATATTCATATTTGCCGTTCACAGGTATTTGTTCCACCACTACTTTCAAGGTAGCTATGTCTTTTGATTCCAGCATTTTTTGCCGGGTATCCTTATAATTGCGCACCATTGCATCGGCATTCAGAAAATCAAAGTAAGCCTGCTTGGCCGCTTCCCTTGTCTTTTGACTCAGGGCATCCATGCCGGCATCATAAAATTCCTGTGCAGCCTTATTCTGAACATCGGCTAATTCAGAAGTATAGGTTTTAAATGTTGTTACCAGTGAGCGGGCAGCAGGTATGCGACGGATTCCATCTGACATCCCGTTGACTGTTTGCATTATTTCCAAGGTTCTTTTCCATCGAAACTGATCATTGCTGGTCAGAATCTGGTCAATTTCTTCCTGGTAGTATGTAATGGCCATTGGGTAGCCTTCACGAACTACCTGGGAGGCTTTGCGATTATCGGGATCACTGCTTAGTCGGTTGACCGCTTTCATGATGGCATCGTAATAATTGCCCCGTTCAAGAGATTTTTGGCCTGTCGAACAAGCCCATAGCATTGAGACAATCAATAATGTAAGGAGTTGAATCTTTCTCATGGTAGTTTAGGTTATAAATCGGGTAAAAGTATTTACTATTTATTTACTATTAGATTTTTTCTATTAGACTATTTTACTATTTGCAATGCTGATCATGCAGGTTAAATTGTAAATAGTCAATAAAAAATGATTATTCTCTTTCCAATCGTTTGGCTTCATCCCAAATGACATCCATTTCTGCAAGGCTCATCTTTTTGAGGTCCATTCCTTTTTGCAAGGTCTGGCTTTCGAGGTAATGGAACCGACTGATAAACTTCAGATTGGTGCGCTCCAGAGCCGTTTCGGGATCAATGCCGTAGAGTCGGGCTGCATTGACCATGGCAAAAAACAAATCGCCAAATTCACCTTCTATCTTATCCTGATCTACCTGATCAATTTCAACGCTAAGTTCATTGATTTCTTCCTTCACTTTGTCCCAAACCTGTTCACGGAACTCCCAGTCAAACCCTATTCCGCTGACTTTTTCCTGGATGCGGTTAGCTTTTATTAAGGCAGGCATAGCAGCCGGGACTCCTTCAAGCACACGGGTGTTACCCCCTTTTTCCTTCAGCTTCAGAGTTTCCCAGTTTTGTTCCACCTCACGGGCATTGGCTACATCCACCTCACCAAAGACATGGGGATGACGGTATACCAGCTTTTCATTAATGGAATTCAGGACATCGGCCATGTTGAAAGCTCCCTTTTCGGAACCTATTTTAGCATAAAAGACGATGTGCAACATCAGGTCCCCCAGTTCCTTCTTTATTCCATTCAGATCGTTGTTCAGGATAGAATCGGCCAGTTCGTAGGTCTCTTCAATGGTCAGTTTCCGGAGAGATTCGAGGGTTTGCTCTTTGTCCCACGGACATTTCTCGCGCAGCTCATCCATGATTTCCAGCAACCGGGCAAAGGCATTTAATGTATCGTTCATTTTCATGTTATTTCAATGAACTGCAAAATTAAAATCTTTTGCAATTCTTTAATCACAATACAGGGGTGATTGCTTTTTTCTTTTTAAAGGCTCTTATCACCAAAAAGAAAACAAAACCTAAGCCTATAATAATAAATCCCCAGGTAATTTCGCGAAAATAAACTTCCCATTTATCCACCAACACATAACTCATGACAGCCAGAATAGAATTCCACAAGGCGCTTCCAAGGGCGGTATAGATAAGAAATTTTTTCAGGTTCATCTTTGAAAGGCCTGCCGGAATGGAAATCAAATGGCGAATCCCCGGAAGCAGTCGGCCTAAAAAGGTCGAAGTATTGCCATTTTCCAGAAAATAGTGTTCTGCGTGTTCTACCTTTTGACGATTGATAAAAAAGATCCGTGCCCATCGACTGTCGGCAAGCGCATAAATAATCTTTCTTCCCAAATAAAATGATAGCAGGTAATTAAAAAGAGCGCCAATGACGCAACCGAGGGTGGAAAAGAAAATAATTAATCCCAGATTCAGCTCCCCATTAACGGCCCTTAAGACGGCCGGAGGAATGACCAACTCACTTGGCAGCGGGACAAACGAGCTTTCGATGGCCATCAATACGGTGATTGAAAAGTAATTGAGATTTGATACGTACCAATCAAGAAATGGCTGAAATGTTTCTGTTAGCATACTATTGGTTTAATTTGATTGTAAAAATACGAAGAAGAACTGGAAAGAAAACAAATGGAGAAAATTTATCATTTGTTTTAATTGGGCGAATACTAAGATCAACTCATAAAAAAAGCAAGCCCTTCGAAAAGAACCTGCTTTTATATTTATTTTCTGAAAGAATGATCCTATTTGATCAATTCAAAACTACGTTTTACGAATTTATCCAAATCTTCACCTTTAAGCATTCCGTTTGCCAGTAAAGCCAGGTCAACCAACTGCTTGGCCAGCTTATTTTCCTTTCCAAATGAAGAGAGCTTTTCTTTGCGCTGCTCCATCAGGGATGAAATTGCATTGTCCAGTTCTTCTGTCTTTTCCTTTACCTCGGCAGGGATTTCCTCTTCCTTTTTATCTTTCTTCTTTTTATCCAGTTTTTCCTTTTCAGATTCCTTGGCAGCTATTTCAGTATTAACCTTTTCCAACTCTTCACCTAAAAGGGCATCACGTTCTTCAAAGATTTGCTTAACCAATGGATGAGAAGTATTTACCACCAGGTTCAGGTTTTCCGGCAGGTCACCATAGAAACTCATTCCGCCCTGCATTTGACTCATATCTTTCATACGGCGCATAAATTCATTGCGCGTAATGACCATTGGATTCCCGTTTGGTCCTAAATCCTTAAAATCTACATTGAACCCGTAACCTTTATTTTCAGGACAAACAGCCTTGAAGATAGGACTTAGTGCATCCCTTTCCTCCCAACTCAATTCCTTGGCAGTATTTTCTTTGGCGATCAAATGTTCAGCCACATCAGAGTCAACTCGGACAAAACGTTTGTTGGTGAACTTCTGCTCAAACTTGTTGATCAGCGGAGTTGACAGCACATTGTTCATTACCAACACATCATAACCCTTATTTTTTGCCGCCTGGACAAAAGAGAATTGCTCTTCTGCATTACTGGTGTACAAATAAATGAGGTTCTTTTCCTTATCAGTTTGTTCTGACTTGATCAATGTTTCATACTCTTCCAGAGTAAAATACTTATCGTCCGTATTTTTGAACAGAAAGAACTTCTCTGCTTTATCGTAGAATTTATCTTCAGTTAGCATCCCATATTCGATGAACAAACGAAGGTCATCCCATTTGGCTTCAAAGTCTTCACGTTTTTCAGTGAACAACTGCTGTAAGCGGTCAGCTACCTTTTTGGTAATGTGACTGCTGATTTTCCTTACATTCGAATCGTTTTGAAGGTAAGAACGCGATACATTCAATGGAATATCCGGAGAGTCGAGCACCCCATGAAGAAGTGTCAGGAATTCGGGTACAATGCCTTCCACCGAATCGGTTACAAAAACCTGGTTGCTATAAAGTTGAATCTTGTTTTTCTGAACTTCGATGGTATTTTTCAACTTCGGGAAATATAAAATACCAGTCAGGTTGAACGGGTAATCTACATTGAGGTGAATATTGAAAAGAGGATCTTCTGCCATCGGATACAACTGATGGTAGAATTTGGTATAATCTTCTTCTGTCAGGTCTACCGGTTTCTTGGTCCAAGCAGGGGCGACATCGTTGATCTGGTTATCTTCATCGCTTTCAACTTCCTTACCGTCTTTCCAGCTTGTCTTTTTACCAAAAACTACCGGAATGGGAAGGAATTTGCAATATTTGTTCAGCATTTCCGTGATGCGTGATTTTTCCAGGAATTCTTCAGAATCAGGATTGATGTACATCACAATGTCAGTTCCGACTTCATCCCTTTGGAAGTCTTCCAGCATATATTCAGGACTTCCATCGCATTCCCAGCGGATGGCAGTTGCACCTTCACGGTATGATTTGGAAATAATCTCCACTTTGCTTGAAACCATGAAGGACGAATAAAACCCAAGTCCGAAATGACCAATGATGGCATTGGCATCGGTTTTATACTTTTCCAAAAACTCTTCAGCCCCTGAGAAGGCAATCTGGTTGATGAATTTTTCTACTTCTTCGGCAGTCATCCCAATACCGTTATCTGAAACAGTAAGGGTCTTTGCTTCCTTGTCGATTTTCACACTCACTTTTGCATTCGAAATATCTCCCGAATATTCGCCTTTGGCTGCAAGGGTGCGCAGTTTTTGAGTAGCGTCAACAGCATTTGACACAATTTCACGAAGGAAGATATCGTGATCTGAATACAGGAACTTTTTAATAATGGGGAATAAATTGTCACTGGTAACGCCTATTTTTCCTTTTTGCATCGCAACTTATTTTATGAGTTAAACATTCATTTTTCGAGACCCTTATTTTTCAAAGATTATACCATCATCCAAAAATGACTTTTTGTCACCGAATTGACACATCTAATGGGTTCAAGGTGACAGAAACTGATTTTATTCTGCTTTTATCTGACGGAAAGGGCTTATTTTGCAGCCCATTATTGAACCGATCAATTATCATGACAAAACTTGAAGCTTATTTTAACCAGTTCAGAATAGATATTGTAGGGATCAACCAGCATTTTAGATCGCCTTATGGTCAAAAAAAGATCATCTATGCAGACTGGATTGCAAGTGGACGCCTTTATACACCCATTGAAAACCAAATCAGTGATGTCTTCGGTCCTTTTGCCGGAAATACGCATTCTGAAACCAGTGAAACCGGAGCCTTGATGACCCATGCCTATCACCAGTCGCAGCAAATCATCAAGGCCCATGTGAATGCCGGGCCCAATGATATCATCATCACAGCAGGTTCAGGAATGACTGCGGTGATCAACAAATTTCAACGCATGCTGGGGCTTAAATATTGCGGAAAGGTAAATCATACAGGTTGCCTTGCCAAACGTGACCGCCCCGTGGTATTTATCACCCATATGGAACACCATTCGAACCACACTAGCTGGTATGAGACCAATGCCGATGTCGTGATTGTTGATCCGGATAAGAACTTACAGGTAGATCCTGAAAACCTGCGAAAGAAACTGATAGAATATAAAGACCGTCCTTTCAAAATAGGCTCGTTTACCGCCTGCTCCAATGTGACAGGAATTCATACCCCATATTACGAATTGGCGCAAATTATGCACGAACATGGCGGTGTAGTCTTCATCGACTTTGCAGCTTCAGCTCCTTACGATCAGATGGACATGCATCCTTCAGATCCAATGCAGAAACTGGATGCCGTAATGTTCTCGCCTCATAAGTTCCTGGGAGGTCCGGGCTCTTCGGGAGTGTTGGTTTTTGACCAGTCGATGTACCACAATTCTGTACCTGATCAACCGGGTGGAGGAACGGTGGATTGGACCAATCCATGGGGCCAGTATAAATATGTGGATGATATTGAAGTGCGCGAAGATGGCGGTACTCCAGGGTTCTTGCAGACCATCCGGACAGCGCTTTGCATCAGGCTTAAAGAAAAGATGGGCATAGAAAACATTCACAGGCGAGAAAACGAATTGTTGAAATTGGCTTTTGAAGGCCTTGACAGCATTCCTGAAGTCATTATCATGGACACCATGCACCGCAATAGGTTAGCAATCATTTCCTTCTTTGTGGCCAAAATTCATTACAACCTGCTGGTTAAATTGCTGAACGATCTGCACGGCATCCAGGTGCGTGGAGGTTGTGCCTGTGCCGGTACTTACGGCCATATCTTACTAGAAGTGAGCCATGAGCTGTCAGATGAAATTACCCGCAAAATCAGCAAAGGTGATTTGTCACTAAAGCCTGGATGGGTACGTTGGTCACTGCATCCTACTACCACCGATGAGGAAGTCGACCTTTTTATCATTGCTCTACGCGATATTGTTGAGAACTACGAAAAATATGCTACCGATTACACTTATTTCCCAAAAGAAAACATCTTCAGGCATAGGAATGAAAATCAGTACTCTGAAATTGTAAAAGAGTGGTTTGTTTTATAAGTTTAAAGTTTAAAGTTTAAAGTTGTCGCTCTGATTTCAGGTTCCAGGTATTCTTATTCAACTGATTAAAATTCGTTCTTTTACAGAAATGAGAATATCCGGATAATTCATTTGGATAACAGGTTGAAAGAGCCGCTTTTGTTCTTGAATCGAATTTCCCTTCAATTTTACAGCTTTTCCTTCGAAGCTGAGCTGGTATCTCCTGCTACCTGAGAGTGGATTGCTGGCATCTATCTGTACTGTTTTAGTACTGTATCTGTACTAAGTTAACCAATTTAGTACAGATACAGTACTAAAACAGTACAGATAGAGGCCAGCAATCCACTCTCAGGTAGCAGGAGATACCAGCTCAGCTTCGAAGGAATAGATGTAAAATTTAAGGGGAATTCGA
>DMFR01000035.1:0-1479 GCA_003450125.1 Prolixibacteraceae bacterium
ATTTTATGACATGTAAAATGAACAACTTAAATATCCCCATCATGTATAATTTTGAATACCATAATCCGGTAAAAATCATCTTTGGAAAAGGTGAAATCAGTAAAACAGGAATCAACATTCCTGCAGGTTCAAAGATCCTCTTAACATATGGAGGTGGCAGTATCTTCAAAAATGGCGTTTACGACCAAGTTATTTCCTCTATAAAGGGATTTGAAGTGATTGAATTTGGAGGCATTGAGCCCAATCCCCATTACGAAACCCTCATGAAAGCTGTAGAAGTGGTAAAAAAGCAGAACATTACTTTTTTACTTTCCGTAGGTGGTGGATCAGTGCTGGACGGTACCAAATTCATTGCTGCCGCTGCCATGTTTCAAAAAGGTGATCCCTGGCAAATATTATCCAAACACATGCCTGTAGAACAAGCATTGCCTATCGGAGCTGTATTAACGTTACCTGCCACCGGATCTGAAATGAACGGGAATTCTGTGGTAACCAAGATTGAGACCACTGAGAAGCTGGCCTTTGGATCTCCTAAAGTGATGCCGTTATTCTCCATCCTTGACCCTGAGGTGATCTTCTCTCTGCCTGAAAAGCAGGTAGCCAATGGTATTGTGGATGCTTTTGTTCATGTCATCGAACAATACCTCACCTTCCCGGTCAACTCCCCCATTCAGGACCGGTTTGCAGAAAGTATCCTGATCACTTTGGTAGAAGAAGGTCCTAAAGTACTGGCCAATCGTGCAGATTATGAAGCTGCCGCCAATTTCATGTGGAGCGCCACCATGGCCCTTAATGGCTTGATTGCTGTAGGTGTTCCCCAGGATTGGGCCACCCATATGATCGGTCATGAACTGACTGCCTATCATGGAATTGACCATGCCCGCACCCTTGCCATTGTCTTGCCTGGAGTAATGAACATTAAAAGGGAGCTTAAGAAAGATAAAATCCTTCAACTGGGTGAAAGGGTCTGGGGCATTCGTGAAGGAAGTACCGATGAACGTATTGACCATACCATCCTGAAAACCATTGACTTTTTCGAATCAGTTGGAATACCAACCAGGTTACCCGATTATGGAGTTAATACGGATACCATTGACACCATTTGCAGCCGCTTCAAAAAACGTGGCTATAAGATTGGAGAAAAAGCCGATATAGGTCCGGAAGATATCCGAATGGTATTGGAGAGCAGGTTGTAAATCAATTTTGTTATTAATGGATAGTTGTCCAAATGGGATTGTACCCGATGGACGTACTGTTACAGTTCTATTTTCTGATACCTTTCTGATACTTTTCTGATACCTTTCTGTAAGGTAAGGTTACAGAAAGGTATCAGATGGGTATCAGATGGGTATCAGATGATAGGGCTCGGGTAGAAATGGGCGAAGGATGAATTGTTGTCTTTTGGATTTTGCAGATGATCAAAAAAAACAAACACGAAGCCATAAAGTAAAAAGGAATTCACCACAGATTACCCAGATA
>DMFR01000035.1:1659-8258 GCA_003450125.1 Prolixibacteraceae bacterium
TATCTGGGTAATCTGTGGTGAATCCCTTTTTACTTTGCCTTTGTATTTCTATTCCAGCAATTCCTTGGCTGCTGCTACTGATGTTTGCGAGAAGTTCTCACCACTGAGCATCTGGGCAATTTCTTCTATGCGTTCCTGCTCATTCAATTTGCGGATGGAGGTAAAGGTCTGATCATCAAGATCAAATTTAAAGACCTTGTAATGATGCTTGCCCTTGGCTGCTATTTGCGGCAAATGGGTAATATTCAGTACCTGAACCGTTTTACCCATCTGTGCCAGGATAAGGGCCATCTTGACAGCCGTTTCACCCGATACGCCCGTATCAATTTCATCGAAGATAATGGTTGGCAGCGATTTTGTATCGGTAATCAGGGTCTTGACAGCAAGCATAAGGCGCGACATTTCTCCCCCGGATGCAACTTTAGATATCTCCTGCAATTCCTGGCTCTTGTTGGCCGAAAACATAAAACTGACTTCTTCCAGTCCTTTGGATGAAAAATGGGTCAACTTTTCGAATTTTATTTTAAAGGCTGCATTGGGGATTGCCAGGTTACGCAACACATCGATCACCTTGTTTTCAATCAACGAAGCCACTCCAATGCGGCGTTTCCCCAACTGTGCAGACAACTGAGTCATCATTTCCTTTTGGACCTTAATATCATTTTGTATATGCTCAATTTCCGTGTCATAAGAACTGACCTGTTCAATTCTTGCATTAAAATCTGCCTGAATCTGTAGGAGTTCAAAGACCGTAGTCACTCTGTGCTTTTGTTGCAGCGAATAAATCAGGTCAAGCCGTTGGGTGACCTGATCTACTTTCTCAGGATCATTTTGCGTTTTATCCGCAATCAGTAACGATTCCGAGGCAATGTCTTTCAACTCGATATACACTGATTCAAGGCGGGTAAAGAGCTGTTCTGCTTCTGGGAACACCAGTTTTAGTTTCCCCAGATTGTGAAGATTTTCTTTCAATACGGCCAGCATGGAAGGATCATCTTCAGCAAGAACCTGGTTCAGATGTCCAAAAACAGACTTTATTTCTTCCGCATGGGTTAGTTTTTCAAGTAGCAGTTCCAGTTCTTCTTGCTCATTTTCAACCAATTTGGCTTCTTCCAGTTGTTTAAACTGAAACAGGTAGTAATCAAGATCCTTTTTTGCCTGAACAGACAAAAGAAGCGTTTTGTCCAGTAATTCCTGGAGGGCCTGATATTTCCGATACACCCCACCGTATTGCTTGAGTAATTCTTCATTACCGGCTACCATATCCACCAGGAACAACTGGTAGTTCTTTTCATTCAGTTCAAGGTTCTGGTGCTGGGAATGAATATCAATTAATTTAACCCCCAAATCATGCAGTACTTTCACATTAACAGGAGTATCGTTGATAAATGCCCTGGATTTGCCTGAAGGAGTAATTTCCCTACGCAGGATAGATTGGTCTTCATAGTCCAGTTCATTTTCAGTAAAAAAGCCCTGAAGTCCATAATTATAGATTTCAAAGGTTCCTTCAACTGTACATTTCTTTGATTTATCGCGTAAAACCGTTAAGTCTGCCCGTTGACCGATCAGCAGGCCGATAGCTCCCAGCAAGATCGATTTACCGGCTCCTGTTTCACCGGTAAGGATGTTCAAATCTTCACTAAATCCAATATTTAGCGAATCAATGAGGGCATAATTTTTAATAGATAGAGATTTCAGCACTGTATTGATTCAAATAAGGGTTCTTTGATAAAAACAACTTCCATTTCGAGGCTAAAGATAGTTGTTTATTCAAATCTCAAAGACCTTCTGATTTGAGTATTTTTTCGTACTTGCTGCCGTTCGATGGATCACATTCATTTAAGATGACCGAGACCCGGTTCTTTTCATCGGGAAATGATTTGGAAAAGATATTGACCAATTCATCTGATTTGGCATCAAAAAATACCTGTAAGATATACAACGAGGGCCTGGCCCTGAACACCTTCTGAATTGATTTTAAAGATTCTGCAATCACTGCACGCCCCTCTGGCGCCTTATCGCTCATGACGTCCAGCCCCTGACGGTGATATTGATAGGTACATGACCGGAAGCCGGAATAAGCCTTATTTAATATATTTTCTACCAGCCAGTATCGGTTGCGTTCGCTTTCAAAAGATTTCCAACCTTTTTCCCGCGCACTCTGTGAATTATTGACAATCGCCAGTGCCTTCTGATAAAACTCAGTTCCACCTTCCGGAGAAAAGGAATCGTAATCCATGCCCAGGATAATATAGGCATAATAGGCCAGTATGTTGGTCAGGTTATCCTTATTGGAAGATTCATTAAATTCAAGCGTCTGATATTCAACATATTTAGCCTGAAAATCATTGTCTTTTATATTGAGCAAAGTCGTTTCATAGGAGGAATTAAAAACAGGACGACGTAATTGTACCTGAATGCTTCCCTTGAACTCGTCAGAAGATATCTGTTCATCCAGGTTGATAAAAAAGCTGCACTCAATGCGTTCATCCATCGCATAGGTATGTTCAGTCCATTTGCGGTTGTTCATGAATTCATACAAATCTGATTGCATGGTTTCAAAAACGGTCTTATTGGCCCCCTGAATTTTTGTTGAAGAAATACTGATGTTGCATCGCAGCTCCTGGGCCCAGACATGCTGGCCGAAGATGCAAATGACAATGAACAACCAAATTCTTTTCATACCGATCATTTAATCTGATAAATTAGGACAATTTTACTCCTGAAGCTTTCCTTTTCGCTCCATTTCTGAAACCATGGCAGCCACAATATCTGCAGCAACTTCTGCCTTGGATTTTAACTCAAAAAAAGCAGGATTATTGTTCTTACCGATCAATGTTATTTTATTGGTATCCACTCCAAAACCCGCTCCATGATCGTTGAGCGAATTTAAAACAATCAAGTCAAGGTTTTTTCTGGTCAGTTTTGCAAATGCATTCGACAATTCATCATCGGTTTCAAGGGCAAAGCCCACTAAAAGCTGCTGGTCTGATTTCATCTGGCCCAGATCACTGGCTATATCCCGTGTAGGCTTTAGCTGGATCATCAAATCATCCTTTTCCCGCTTGATTTTGGAACCAGCAACCTGGACGGGAGTAAAATCAGCAACTGCGGCACACATGACCGCTCCATCTGTCTGTGGAAACAGCCCTATACAGGCCTCATGCATCTCATGGGCCGATTCTACAGCAATAACTTTGATTTGAGGATTTGTATTTTTGATCTCCACAGGCCCTGAAACAAGGGTCACCTTTGCACCTGCTCTGACCAGTTCATGGGCAATGGCATAACCCATTTTCCCTGAAGAATAATTCCCGATAAAACGTACAGGATCAATTTTCTCGTAAGTAGGACCTGCAGTGACCAGGAAATGTTTATTTAATAATTTTTTTTTTTGACCGAAGAATTTGATCACCTCTTCTACGATAACATCCGGCTCTTCCATCCGTCCTTTTCCATGCAGGCCGCTGGCCAAAGCCCCTTCGCCCGGTTCAATGATCAGGTTGCCATCTGCCCGGAGCAATTCAATGTTCCGAAGGTTGGCCGGATGCCTGAACATATCCAGATCCATTGCAGGGGCGATCATCACCGGACATTTGGCCGACAGATAGGTTGTAATGAGCATGTTATCGCAGACCGCATGGGCCATTTTACCCAGTGTAGCAGCCGTTGCCGGTGCTATCAGCATCAGATCGGCCCATTGACCCAAATCCACATGAGAATTCCAACTACCATCATTGGTAGAAAAAAATTCCGAGATGACCGGCTTGCCTGATAAGGCCGACATGGTGACTGAAGTAATGAATTCTTTGGCCGATGGGGTCATGACCACCTGAACCTCAGCTCCTTCCTTGACAAGGCCCCTTAAAAGATAAGCTGCCTTGTAGGCAGCTATACTTCCGGTTACCCCGAGAACGATATGTTTTCCTGAGAGCCTCATAAAGGCTTGTATTACAATTCTTTGTTACGGCTTTCCTTTGCAGGGTTGCGGTGATAAATCTGATCATTCACAAATTCCTCGTAAGCGATCAATGTGGGTTTAGGAAGACGTTCATAGTATTTTGAAATCTCGATCTGCTCGCGATTCTCAAATACTTCTTCCAGGTTATCGGTATAGGAAGCGAATTCCTGAAGCTTGGTGCTCAGCTCTTCTTTCATCTCAGAGGCGATCTGATTTGAACGTTTGGCCAGAATCATCACCGATTCATAAACGTTTCCTGTACGGTTTTCCAATTCTCTTAAATCCCTGGAAATAGTAGTAATTTCTGCTTTTGTTTTCTTAAAATCCATATTATCTATAAATTAGAATCACCTTTATAATTTAACAATTTTGCAGTAGTGGTATGATATTTCTCTGCCTCTTTCCGGTGTTTGCTATCCGGGTATTCGTCGACAAAGGTAAAATATTCATCCAAAGCAGAGCTCAACCGTTCATGCTTTTTTTCTTCAATGCTCTTGGTGGCCAGTAAAAACTTCGCCTTAAGGAGCATAAACATGAGTTCTTCACGGTATTTGGTATCGGGAAAATCTTTCAGCGACGAGGTCAATGCAACCACTGCCGCCTTGTAATTTTTCAAATCATAGTACAATTTACCACTTAAATACGACTTATAAACCAGTTTGTCGCGCAATTCAATGATCAGCCTGTTGGCCTCCTCAATCCTGGTTGATTTTGGATATACATTGATGAACAATTGCAGGGCATCGATGGCATTCTGGGTCACCTGCTGATCCAAACGGGGGCTGGGTGAATCCAGGTAAAAGCAATATCCCACCATGAACTGTGATTCTTCCGCAAATTCACTTCTTGGAAATTCTTTTACAAGGGTCTTAAAATAGTGGCCCGCCATCAAATTATCCTTCATGGCAAATTGACTCTTGGCATAATAATAATAGACCTTGTCTGCCCTGCTGGTGCCTCTGAACACATTCAGCAGCTCTTTCAGAAGCGTGGAAGCCTTGACATATTCTCCACCTTCGTAATATTCAAGTGACTTTTTATACTTAAATTCGAAGTCAGTACTTTTTACTACCTTATTATAATCGCTGCAGGAGCTGAACAGGAGTAAAAACACTAGGGCTATAGGGGCGAAATTTCTCATTTTCATTAACATGGCGCAAATATACATTTTTATAGAAATTTATTGGCCGAAAATTAGAATGTTTTATTCAGATTCCCATCTTGTTTAGGTTAAATTAACAATTTTGCATACTTATTAAAAAAGGATTACTTTTGGATTGTTAATTTATAAATCAGATCAAGTGGATATTTTTGAAAAACTAAGAACCAACTTGGGAGACCTGGGAAAGTACATGAAACAGGCCCATGGTTATTTTGCCTTTCCAAAACTGGAAGGCGAAATTGGTACCAGAATGAAATTTAGAGGGAAAGAAGTATTGGTTTGGAGCCTGAATAATTATATCGGACTTGCCAATCATCCTGAAGTAAGAAAAGCAGATGCCCAGGCGGCTGCCGATTGGGGCATGGCCTATCCAATGGGCGCTCGGATGATGTCGGGACAGACCAGCAAACATGAGGAATTGGAGCGTAACCTGGCCGAGTTTGTTGGAAAGCAAGATGCCTTCCTGCTCAATTTTGGCTATCAGGGTATGGTTTCGATCATTGATGCCGTTTGTGGCCGCAATGATGTGATCGTTTATGACTCGGAAGCCCACGCCTGTATTCTTGACGGTGTCAGGCTGCACATGGGCAAACGTTTTGTTTATGCCCATAACAACATGGACAGCCTCAGAAACATGCTCACCAAAGCTACCCGTCTGGCTGAAAAGCAAGGCGGCGGTATCCTGGTCATTACTGAAGGGGTATTCGGAATGTCTGGCGATCTGGGCAAGCTGGATGAAATCGTCCAATTCAAGGATGAATTCAGTTTCCGACTTTTGGTTGACGATGCACATGGTTTTGGAACCATGGGTTCAACTGGTGCAGGGACTGCAGAACATTTCGGAGTATCTGACAAGATCGATCTCCTGTTTGGAACCTTTGCCAAATCTATGGCCGGAATCGGCGCTTTTGTTGCCGGTGACGAGGATATCTGCAACTTTTTGCGTTACAACATGCGTTCTCAGACATTCGCCAAATCATTGCCTATGGTGATGGTGATAGGTGCCCTGAAGCGTCTTGAACTGCTTCGGACTCAACCTGAACTGCGCGAAAAACTATGGCACATTGTTGATGTCTTGCAGAGTGGATTGAAAGCTGAAGGATTCGACCTGGGAGCTACCAACTCATGCGTTACCCCGGTTTATTTCTCCGGTGGCGTGGGTGAAGCCACCAGTGCCGTGATGGATCTTCGTGAGAACTACAATATTTTTTGCTCTGTAGTCGGTTATCCTGTTATCCCCAAAGGACTGATCATGCTTCGCCTGATTCCGACAGCCATGCATACCCTGGAGGATGTGGAATACACCATCAAGGCATTTTCTGAAATCAGGAAAAAACTGGAAGAAGGAAAATACAATGCCGCCCAGATCCCATCAATTATTGAATAGTTCATTAAAATTATAGAAACCATCCCTTCGGGGATGGTTTTTCTTTTATCTTTGATCTCGCAATTCAGGCCTCTTTAGCTCAGTTGGTA
>DMFR01000035.1:8435-9186 GCA_003450125.1 Prolixibacteraceae bacterium
GGTAGAGCAGCTCATTCGTAATGAGCAGGTCGGCGGTTCGAGTCCGCCAAAAGGCTCTTTTAATCCATAAAAAATCCTCTGAGATCATGTATTTCAGGGGATTTTATTTTATACTTTCGGTTTCTCAATCATCATTTTGCGAACCACCTGAAGATCCAAGTGGATTGGAAACCGGGCCGCTGGGATAATAAAAAATGTCGATATAAGCGATGTCACGCATAAAATCTACATTTCCCACCTCAAGCCGGTTTATCTTGAGGCTGGTGCGTGCTTCAATATCTTTGATGAGTTCTTCCCTGCGCTCTTCCACGATCATATCCAACTTTTCATAAACAATGGTCTTGGAGATCTCACGCTTAAGGTTTTCCAGGAAATACAGGGCCCCTATAATCATGGAATTGGTAAAGAGCAGTTCGGCATAAGTTGCTCTTTTACTGGCCAGTGAATTCATAACTGAAATCCCGATGACCACAAACAGGTAAGTCATTTCCTTAATAGGTATCAGACTGGTCCTATATCGGAGGATGCCAAATACGGCGAAAAGTCCAAGCGCAAATCCGACCTCTAATTTGACATTTTCAAGTAGAAAACACAAAAGGAATAAGATTATACCGATCATAAAAAAGGTGAACTGGTAATCCTTTCTTAGTGTTGCCGGATAATATATCAATCTTATGATGACAAACAGGACTGAAATGTTAAATAAAGACTTGGTCATCAATGACATTAAATCGGGAACATCGATAATTCG